>NZ_JBSGZN010000059.1:0-43476 GCF_053611025.1 Streptomyces sp. NPDC054842 | reverse complement strand
CTCCGGCGGGGGTCCGGGGGGGGGTTCACGGGGGGCGCGCGCCGCGCCGTCGCGGCCGGGACCCCGGTTCAGGCCGTCCGCGGCCGAGTTCCCGGGCGCCCGTGAACCGGGTCCCGCAGCCCCGCGGCGGACGGCCGCGCCGCCCTGTCCTGGTGACCCGGCCGGCATCGAGCCCCATCCGAACGACGCGCCCCGCACCGGAGCCCCTCCCGGCCGATCCGCGCGGCAACGAGCCCTTCCGGACGATCCGGTCGGCGCCGAACCCCTCTTCTGGTCGATCCGACCGGCGTCGCTCCCCCTCGGTCGATCCGCCCGCGTCGAGCCCCTCTCCGTCGACCTGCCCCGCGTCGATCCCTTTCCTGTCGGCCCGCCCGGCGTCGAGCCCGTCCAGGACGGCGGCCGACGCGCGCGCCACTCCCGCTCGGGGGCGCGCCCTTGGGCAGTTCCCCGGCGGTCCGCGCCCCCGCGTACTCCGTAAGTCCGGCTGTCCCGTGGCCCCCGGGACCAGGCTGCCGCGCCGTCCGCGTGTTCCCCGGTCTGGAGTAGTCCGGCGCGATATCCGGGCGCCCCCGGGTGATCGTGGGGACACCACCGTTCCGTGGTGAACCACCCTTCCGCCGGGGGACGAAGCGTTCCCCGGAAGCGAAAGTAGGCGCTTCTACATGGCGACTTTGTGCAGACCCGCGGTTTCCGTCCCCGAACACGTCATCACGATGGAGCAGACGCTGGAGCTGGCGCGCTCCCGTCATCCGGACCACCCCCAACTCCCGCTGGCACTAAGGCTGATAGAGAACACCGGGGTCCGCACCCGGCACATCGTGCAGCCGATCGAGGAGACGTTGCTGCACCCCGGCTTCGAGGACCGCAACAAGGTCTACGAGCGCGAGGCCAAGGCCCGTGTCCCCGCGGTCGTGCAGCGGGCCCTGGACGACGCGGAACTCCTCGCCACCGACGTCGACGTGATCATCTACGTGTCGTGCACCGGCTTCATGATGCCGTCGCTCACGGCCTGGCTGATCAACGAGATGGGCTTCGAGAGCGACACCCGGCAGATACCCATCGCGCAGCTCGGCTGTGCCGCGGGAGGTGCCGCCATCAACCGCGCGCACGACTTCTGCACGGCGTACCCCGAGGCCAACGCTCTCATTGTGGCCTGCGAGTTCTGCTCGCTGTGCTACCAGCCGACCGACCTCGGCGTCGGTTCCCTGCTGTGCAACGGCCTGTTCGGTGACGGCATCGCCGCCGCCGCCGTGCGCGGCCGGGGCGGCACCGGCATCCGGCTAGAGCGCAACGGCTCGTACCTGATCCCCAAGACCGAGGACTGGATCATGTACGACGTCCGGGCCACCGGTTTCCACTTCCTGCTGGACAAGCGGGTGCCGACCACGATGGAGCCGCTCGCCCCGGCGCTCCAGGCGCTCGCGAGGCAGCACGACTGGGACGCCTCCGACCTGGACTTCTACATCATCCACGCCGGCGGCCCGCGCATCCTCGACGACCTCAGCACGTTCCTCCGCGTACCGCCGGAGGCCTTCCGCTTCAGCCGGGCGACCCTCACGGAGTACGGCAACATCGCCAGCGCCGTGGTCCTGGACGCACTGCGCCGGCTGTTCGACGAGGGCGGCGCGGAGCACGCCTCGCGCGGGCTGCTCGCGGGCTTCGGCCCCGGCATCACCGCCGAGATGGCCCTGGGCCGCTGGCACGACGCGGCCCACGAGACGACGGTGACGGGATGACGGAACAGACGATCACCGGGGCGCTGCCGCCCGTACGGCACTGGCCCGCCCTCCACCTGACCGGCGTGGAGTTCGACCCTGTGCTGGCCGAGTTGATGCGGGAGGGGCCGGTCACCCGCATCCAGCTCCCGCACGGCGAGGGCTGGGCGTGGCTGGTGACCCGGCACGACGACGTGCGCATGGTCACCAACGATCCCCGGTTCAGCCGGGCGGCGGTGATGGAACGGCAGGTCACCCGGCTGGCGCCGCACTTCATCCCGGCGGCGGGCGCGGTGGGCTTCGCCGATCCGCCGGACCACACCCGGCTGCGCCGCTCGGTCGCCGCGGCCTTCACGGCCCGCGGGGTGGAACGGCTGCGCGACAGCGCCCGCCGCATGCTCGGCGAACTGGTCGACGAGATGATCCAGGACGGTCCGCCGGCGGACCTCACCGAGGCGGTCCTGAGCCCCTTCCCCATCGCGGTCATCTGCGAGCTGATGGGGGTGCCCGCCGAGGACCGGCGGAGCATGCACGCCTGGACCGAGCTGATCCTGTCCTCCTCGCACGGCGCCGAGGTCAGCGAGCGGGCCAAGGACGAGATGAGCGCCTACTTCGCGAAGCTGGTGGGCGACCGGCGGGACGGCGCGGGCGAGGACGTCACCTCGCTGCTGGGCGCGGCGGTGGGCCGCGACGAGCTGACGACGGACGAGGCGGTCGGTCTCGCCGTGCTCATCCAGATCGGCGGCGAGGCGGTCACCAACAACTGCGGGCAGATGTTCTACATCCTGCTGACCCGTCCCGACCTGTGGGAGCGGCTGCGCGCCGAACCGGGGATCCGGCCGCAGGCCATCGACGAGCTGCTGCGCTACATCCCGCACCGCAGCGCGGTGGGCCTGTCGCGCATCGCCACCGAGGACGTGGAGCTCAGGGGCGTCCGGATCCGGGAGGGCGACGCGGTGTACGTGTCGTACCTGGCCGCGAACCGGGACCCGGACGTCTTCCCGGACCCGGAGCGGATCGACTTCTCGCGCAGCCCGAACCCGCACGTGTCCTTCGGGTTCGGACCGCACTACTGCGTGGGCGGCATGCTGGCCCGGCTGGAGTCGGAGCTGATGGTCGACGCGCTGGTCGACCGGGTGCCCGGACTGCGGCTCGCGGTCCCGGCGAACGAGGTCCCGTTCCGCCGGGGCGCGCTCATCCGGGGGCCCGAGGCCCTGCCCGTGACCTGGTGACCGGCTCATGACGGCGCTCACCCCGCCCGAAGGGCTCCTCGTACCGCCCGGCCACGGCCGGACGGTGCGCACCCCCGCCCAGCACGTGACCTTCAAGGTGACGGGCACCCACTCGCGCAGCGCGTCCAGTTTCGAGGTGGTCGTGCCGCCGGGCTTCGACGTGGGGGCGCATGTGCACACGCGCAGCGAGGAGCTCTTCTACGTGCTCGAAGGCGAGCTGGACGTGCTCGCCTTCGAGCCCCGGGTGCGGACCCCGGACCACTGGCAGCGGTGGGAGTCCGGCTCGGGGAACGGGATCGTGCGGGCGACCCCGGGCACGGTGATCGTCGTGCCGCCGGGGTGCCCGCACGCCTTCGCGAACCCGACGGACGTCCCCGCGAAGATGTTCTTCCAGGCCTCGCCGCCGCCGGACCACGAGCACTACTTCGAGGAGCTGCTCGACATCCTGTCGGCGGGCGGTCCCCCCGACCACGCGGCCATCGAGGAACTGCGCTCGCGCTACGACATCGAGCAGCTCACGCCCCTCAGGCACCGCTGAGCCGCCGAAGGGGACCGGCGCCGGCGCCCGAGGGAGCGGCGGGACGCTAGCGGATCGGCATCCCGGAGAGGGTGCGGGCGATCACCAGGCGCTGGATCTCACTCGTGCCCTCGAAGATCGTGTAGATCGCGGCGTCACGGTGCATGCGCTCGACCGGGTACTCCCGGGTGAAGCCGTTGCCGCCGAGGATCTGGACCGCCTGGGCGGTGACCTTCTTGGCGGTCTCGCTGGCGAAGAGCTTCGACATGGAGCCCTCGGCGGCGGTGAAGGGCCTGCCGTTGACCGCCATCCAGGAGGCGCGCCAGACCAGCAGGCGGGCCGCGTCGATCGAGGTGCGCATGTCGGCGAGCTGGAAGGCGACGCCCTGGTTGTCGATGATCGGGCGGCCGAACTGCTCACGCGTCTTCGCGTACTCCAGCGCCTCCTCGTAGGCGGCGCGGGCGGTGCCGACGGCCATGGCGCCGACGGCGGGGCGGGACGCCTCGAAGGTGGCCATCGCGGCGTTCTTCACGCGCTCGCCGCCCTTCCTGGCGCGCTCGCGGGCACGGGCGAAGCGCTCGTCCAGCTTCTCCTTGCCGCCGAGCAGGCAGGAGCCGGGGACCCGGACGTTCTCCAGGACGACCTCGGCGGTGTGCGAGGCGCGTATGCCGTGCTTCTTGAACTTCTGGCCCTGGGAGAGGCCGGGCGTGTTCGGCGGCACGATGAAGGAGGCGTGGCCCTTGGAGCCGAGCTCGGGGTCGACGACCGCGACCACGACGTGGACGTTGGCGATGCCGCCGTTGGTCGCCCAGGTCTTGGTGCCGTTGAGGACCCACTCGTCCTTGGCCTCGTCGTAGACGGCGCGGGTGCGCATGGAGGCGACGTCGGAGCCGGCGTCGGGCTCGGAGGAGCAGAAGGCGGCGACCTTGACATCGTTGGCGTCGCCGTACATCTGGGGGATCCAGGTGCCGATCTGCTCCTCGGTGCCGTTGGCGAGGACGCCCACCGCGGCGAGGCCGGTGCCGACGATCGACAGGGCGATGCCCGCGTCACCCCAGAACAGCTCCTCCATCGCCATCGGGATGCCGAGGCCGGTGGCGTCGAAGTACTGCTGGGCGTAGAAGTCCAGGGAGTAGATGCCGACCTTCGCCGCCTCCTGGATGACCGGCCACGGCGTCTCTTCACGCTCGTCCCATTCGGCGGCCGCGGGGCGGATCACGTCGGCGGCGAAGCCGTGGAGCCAGTCCCGGACCTCCTTCTGTTCGTCGTTGAGCTCCATGGTGAACTCGGCCATGACCCCTCCAGCGCTGCAATCGCGTGTTACTTGCGGTAACGGGAGTCTGTTACCGGCCGGTAGGAAAAGTCAACTCCCTGCTCCGGTTCGGCAGCCCGTTCGATCCGACGACGCCTGTCAGTGTTAGTTTGCGCAGGCGTCACCAAATAAGCACGGGTGGGGAGAGCACATGGAGACCACGCAGCGGACCGATCAGCAGAGGTCCGCCGACCGCCGCCGGCGGGAGCTGCTGGAGGCCGCCGACCGGGTGGTGCTCCGCGACGGCCCCGGCGCCTCGATGAACGCGATCGCCGCGGAGGCGGGGATCACCAAGCCGATCCTCTACCGCCACTTCGGCGACAAGGGCGGACTCTACGCGGCCCTCGCCAAGCGGCACACGGACGCCCTCCTCGGAGCGCTGCGGGCCGCACTGGACGCCCCGGCCGACCGCAGGGAGCGCGTCGAGAAGACGCTGGACACCTATCTGGCGGCCATCGAGGCCCGCCCGCAGGTGTACCGCTTCCTCATGCATCCGGCGGAGACCGGGCAGCCGGGCGAGCAGGGCTTCGACGTCGGCCTGCACTCCGCTCCCCTGCTGCGCCGCATGGGCGAGGAGCTCGCGGAGGTCATCGAGGAGCGGGTCGACCTCGGCCCCGGCAGCCAGCAGCTCGCCCGGGTCTGGGGACACGGCATCGTCGGCATGATGCACGCGGCCGGCGACTGGTGGCTCGGCGAACGCCCCTGCCCCCGCGCCGAGTTGGTGCGGAGCCTGGCCGACCTGCTGTGGGGCCGGCTGGCCGCCGCCGGCGACAAGGCGGGCGGTCCCGGCTTCTGACCGGGCGGCCCGCGCCGCCGCTGTCTCAGCGCGCCCAGGAGGCCCGCGCCGCCCGGCGCAGCACCCGGCGGCGCCGCCACCCCGTGACCCGGTCCGGGTAAACCAGGCCGTCGAGGTGGTCGCACTCGTGCTGAAGGCACCGGGCGAACCAGCCGGTGGCGTGCACCGCGACCGGCTCGCCGGTCACCGTGAACCCCTCCACCACCGCGTGGTCGTGGCGCTCGGTGCCCGCCTCCAGTCCCGGCAGCGACAGACAGCCCTCCGGACCGCGCAGCACCACTCCGTCCGCCGCGACGAGCCGCGGGTTCACCACGTGTCCCAGATGGCGGACGTCCTCGTCGTCGGGACAGTCGTACACGAACACCCGCAGCGGCTCCCCGACCTGGTTCGCCGCGAGACCGACGCCCTGGGCCGCGTACATCGTCGCGAACATGTCCTCGACCAGCCCGGCCAGTCGGGGACCGAAGTCCGTGACGTCCCGGCAGGGGGCGTGCAGGACGGGGTCGCCGAGCAGGGTGAGGGGCCGGACCCGCCCTCGGGCGCCCGGGATGGAGCCTTGTCGCATGGCGGCAAGGGTACGGTCCTCAATGTCGCGCGAATGTCGCGCGGGCACCGTGACGGTGCCGCGATTCGGGCACGTGAGTGGATCTCGATAGGCTGAGGCCCACACGGTGCCGGGGGCAGAGGCGCGGCGCGTACGCAAGGAGGATCGAGAACGATGTCAGGCAACTCGGACCCGCTGACGCCGCGGGCCAAGCTGGCCGTGACGGCGGGCAAGGCGGCCGCGGCTGTCTCGCGTGCCGCTGGACGCGGCAGCGGATCGGTGATCGGCGGCCGGGTGGCACTCAGGCTCGACCCCGATCTGCTGGCCCGGCTCGCCACACACCTGGACGTCATCCTGGTGTCGGCCACGAACGGCAAGACCACCACGACCCGGCTGATCGCCGAGGCGCTGCGCGCCGCGGGCCCGGTCGTCTCCAACGCGCTGGGCGCGAACATGCCCGCCGGAATCACCTCCGCGCTGGCCGGCGGCTCCGACGCCAAGTTCGCGGTCATCGAGGTCGACGAGAAGTACCTGGCCGGAGTCGCCCGCGACACCGACCCGAAGGCGATCGCGCTGCTCAACCTCTCGCGCGACCAGCTCGACCGCGCCGCCGAGACCCGCATGCTCGCCGAGCACTGGCGCGAGGGCCTGGCCGGCACCAAGTCCGTCGTGGTCGCCAACGCGGACGACCCGCTGGTCGTGTGGGCCGCCTCCTCCTCGCCGAACGTGGTGTGGGTGGCCGCCGGCCAGATGTGGAAGGACGACGCCTGGTCCTGCCCGTCCTGCGGCGGTGTGATGCAGCGGCCGGGCGACGACTGGTTCTGCGGGGATTGCGGTTTCCGCCGCCCCACGCCCAGTTGGGCGCTCTCGGGCGACTACGTCCTCGACCCGCACGGCTCCAGCTGGCCGATCCACCTCCAGCTGCCCGGCCGGGCCAACAAGGCGAACGCCGCCTCCTCCGCCGCCGTCGCCGCCGTGTTCGGCGTGCCGCCCCAGGTCGCCCTGGAGCGCATGTACGCGGTGCAGGCGGTGGCCGGACGCTACGACGTCGTGCAGTTCATGCAGCGCGACCTGCGGCTCCTGCTCGCCAAGAACCCCGCGGGCTGGCTGGAGACGTTCTCGCTGATCGACCCGCCGCCGACCCCGGTCATCCTGTCGGTGAACGCGCGCGGCGCCGACGGCACCGACACCTCGTGGCTGTGGGACGTCGACTACACGCGGCTCACCGGCCACCCGATCTTCGTGATCGGCGACCGGAAGCTGGACCTCGCGGTGCGTCTGGAGGTCGCCAACCAGCACTTCCAGGTCTGCGAGAACCTCGACCAGGCCGTGCAGGCGGCACCGCCGGGTCGGATCGAGGTCATCGCGAACTACACCGCGTTCCAGGACCTGCGCCGCCGGGTCGGAAACTGACCAAGAGGATGACCATGACTGACAACCAACTGCGGCTGGTGTGGATCTACCCGGACCTGCTGAGCACGTACGGCGACCAGGGCAACGCCCTCGTCGTCGAGCGCCGGGCCCGTCAGCGCGGCCTCGACGTGGCCCGCCTGGACGTGCGCAGCGACCAGCCGATCCCGACCTCGGGCGACATCTACCTCATCGGCGGGGGTGAGGACCGGCCGCAGCGCCTCGCGGCGGAGCGGCTGCGCCGCGACGGCGGGCTGCACCGCGCGGTGGGCAACGGCGCGATCGTCTTCTCCGTGTGCGCGGGCTACCAGATCCTCGGCCACGAGTTCATCAACGACCTCGGCCAGCGCGAGCCCGGCCTCGGCCTGCTCGACGTGGTCTCCACCCGCGGCGAGGGCGAGCGGTGCGTCGGCGACGTGCTCGGCGACATCGACGCGCGGCTGGGCCTGCCGCCCCTGACGGGCTTCGAGAACCACCAGGGCATCACCCACCTGGGCCCGACCGCGCGCCCGTTCGCGAACGTGCGGCTCGGCAAGGGCAACGGCACCGGCGACGGCACCGAGGGCGCGTACAACGACACCGTCTTCGGCACCTACATGCACGGTCCCGTGCTGGCCCGCAACCCGCTGATCGCGGACCTGCTGCTGAAGCTGGCGCTCGACGTCAACGCGCTGCCCCCGATCGACGACCGGTGGTACGAGGCGCTGCGCTCCGAGCGGATCGCGGCGGCCCAGCAGCCCGCCTGAGGCACCGCGCCCCGTCCGCCCGGAGCCCCCGCGAAACGGTTCGGCAGAGCCCGTCTGGCACGGGTTCCGCTCACCTGTGCGGGGGCGTCCAGCAGGCGGACGCCCGGTGCGTCCCCGCCCCCTCCCGCCGGTAGGGTGGCGGGGATCCAGCCGGACAACGTGGTCCGGTCCCCGGCCCACGTGGAGAAGGTATTTCGGGCTATGCGCATTGGTGTCCTCACCTCCGGCGGCGACTGCCCCGGTCTGAACGCCGTCATCCGGTCCGTCGTGCATCGTGCCGTCGTCGACCACGGCGACGAGGTCATCGGCTTCCGGGACGGCTGGAAGGGCCTTCTGGAGTGCGACTACCTCAAGCTCGACCTCGACGCCGTGAGCGGCATCCTCGCTCGCGGCGGCACCATACTCGGTTCCTCCCGGGTCCAGCCGGCGCATCTGCGTGACGGCGTCGAGCGGGCCAGGGGGCACGTCGCCGAGCTCGGTCTCGACGCGATCATCCCGATCGGCGGGGAGGGCACGCTGAAGGCGGCCCGCCTCCTCTCGGACAGCGGGCTGCCGATCGTCGGCGTCCCGAAGACCATCGACAACGACATCGCCGTCACGGACGTCACCTTCGGTTTCGACACGGCCGTCGGGGTGGCCACCGAGGCCTTGGACCGGCTGAAGACCACCGCCGAGTCCCACCAGCGCGTGCTCATCGTGGAGGTCATGGGCCGCCACACCGGCTGGATCGCGCTGCACTCCGGCATGGCGGCCGGTGCCCACGCCATCGTCGTGCCGGAACGCCCCTTCGACATAGAGGAGCTGGCCGCGAAGGTCGGCGAGCGCTTCGAGGCGGGCAAGCGGTTCGCCATCGTCGTGGCCGCCGAGGGAGCCAAGCCCCGCGAGGGCACGATGAGCTTCGACGAGGGCGCCAAGGACATCTACGGGCACGAGCGGTTCGCCGGCATCGCCCGTCAGCTCTCCCTGGAGCTGGAGGAGCGCCTCGGCAAGGAGGCCCGCCCGGTGATCCTCGGGCACGTCCAGCGCGGCGGCACGCCGACCGCGTACGACCGGGTCCTCGCCACCCGCTTCGGCTGGCACGCCGTGGAGGCCGTGCACCGCGGCGAGTTCGGCATGATGACCGCGCTGCGCGGCACCGACATCGTGATGGTGCCGCTCGCGGACGCCGTCGAGACGCTGAAGACGGTGCCCGACGAGCGCTACGCCGAGGCGGAAGTGGTCCTGTAGTCCGCCGGGACCCGCCGTCCCGCCGCACCCGTCCCGAGTACCGCCCCCGGTCGCAGCCGCGACCGGGGGCGGTTCTACTCTGTACCGGACAGACAGCGCACAAACCCCACCCAGTGCCGTAAAAGGGCTGGGAGGCACCCCCACGAAACAGGAGCCGGCGGATGGATCACAGCGGGCACGGCATGTCGACGGATCTGCCGCCGTTCACGCTGGGGCGCGGCCTGGAGTGGTCCACGGACCCCTTCTTCCTCGTCGCCTGCCTGCTGGGGCTCGGCCTGTACGGGTGGGGCGTGGTGCGCCTCGCACGCCGCGGGGACAAGTGGTCCGCCGGCCGGACCGCGTCCTTCGTCGTCGGCGTGCTGACCGTGCTGCTCATGATGTGCACCCGGCTGAACGACTACGGCATGGTCATGTTCAGCGTGCACATGGTGCAGCACATGGTGATCAGCATGCTGTCGCCGATCCTGATCCTGCTCGGGGCGCCGATCACGCTGGCACTGCGGGCGCTGCCGGTGGCCGGCGTCCGCGGGCAGAAGGGGCCGCGCGAGATCCTGCTGATGTTCCTGCACAGCCGCTACATGCGGATCATCACGCACCCTGCGTTCACCATCCCGCTCTTCATCGCGAGCCTGTACGCCCTGTACTTCTCGCCGGTCTTCGACTTCCTCATGGGGTCCAGGACCGGTCACATCGCGATGATGTGCCACTTCCTCGCCGTCGGCCTGGTCTTCTTCTGGCCGATCATGGGCGTCGACCCCGGCCCGCACCGGCCCGGCTACCTGATGCGGATGCTGGAGCTGTTCGCGGGCATGCCGTTCCACGCCTTCTTCGGGATCGCGCTGATGATGGCGTCGGCGCCGATGGTCAAGACGTACGAGAACCCGCCGGCCTCGCTCGGCATCGACGCCCTCGCCGACCAGAACGCGGCGGGCGGCATCGCCTGGGCGTTCAGCGAGATCCCCTCGGTGCTGGTGCTCCTCGCGCTGCTCTTCCAGTGGTACGGCTCCGAGCAGCGGCAGGCCCGCCGGACCGACCGGGCCGCCGACCGCGACGGCGACAAGGAGCTGGAGGCGTACAACGCCTACCTCGCCTCGCTGGACGCGCGGGGGCGCTGAACCGGCCCTCTCCCGTCCCGGGTGGCCCGTTCCGCGCCGGATCGGGGCACCATGGAGGTGGACGAACCATGAGGAGGGTGTTGCGATGCCCGGTTCCACGAAGACGATGGGGGTGCTCACCATAGGTGGGCTCGTCGCGGTGACGGCCTACACGGTGGCCCTGGGGAGCAACGGCTGGCTGTGGTTCGGCTGGGTCGTGCTCGGTCTGATCACGCTGGGAATGGTGGCCACCCGTACCACCTGAGGCCCGGTTCCCCGGGCCGGCAGCCGGCCGTCCCGGGGGCCGGGTCCCGGGGTCGCCTCCCGGGCCGTCAGTCGCGGGGCAGCCGTCCCGCGGAGTGCACGCCCGGCTGGTACTTCGGCACCCGGGCCGTGATCTTCATGCCCGCTCCCACGGCGGTCTCGATGACGAGGCCGTGGTCGTCCCCGTAGACCTGGCGCAGCCGCTCGTCGACGTTCGACAGGCCGATGCCGCCCGACGGGCTGACCTCCCCGGCGAGGATGCGGCGCAGCAGCGCGGGGTCCATGCCGACCCCGTCGTCCTCGATGACCACCAGCGCCTCGGCACCGGCGTCCTGGGCGGTGATGCTGATGCGGCTCTTGTCCGTCCTGCCCTCCAGGCCGTGCTTGACGGCGTTCTCCACCAGTGGCTGGAGGCAGAGGAAGGGCAGCGCGACCGGCAGCACCTCGGGGGCGATCTGGAGGGTGACGGAGAGCCGGTCGCCGAAGCGGGCGCGGACCAGGGCCAGGTAGTGGTCGATGGCGTGCAGCTCGTCGGCGAGGGTGGTGAAGTCGCCGTGCCTGCGGAACGAGTAGCGGGTGAAGTCGGCGAACTCAAGCAGCAGTTCGCGGGCGCGCTCGGGGTCGGTTCGCACGAACGAGGCGATCACCGCGAGCGAGTTGAAGATGAAGTGCGGCGATATCTGTGCACGCAGGGCCTTGATCTCGGCCTCGATCAGGCGGGTGCGGGAGCGGTCGAGGTCGGCGAGTTCCAGCTGGACCGAGACCCAGCGGGCGACCTCGGCCGCGGCCCTGACCAGGACGGCGGACTCGCCGGGCGCGCACGCCACGAGGGCTCCGTGCACCCGGTCGTCGACGGTGAGCGGGGCGACGACGGCCCAGCGCAGGGGGCAGTCCGGCGTGTCGCAGGTCAGCCGGAACGCCTCGCCGCGGCCGGAGTCGAGCGGTCCCGCGAGCCGCTCCATGATCTCGGCCCGGTGGTGCTCCCCGGCCCCGTCCCAGGCGAGGACGGTCTCCTGGTCGGTGAGGCACAGGGCGTCCGTGCCGAGCAGGGTCCGCAGCCGTCGGGCGGACCTGCGGGCCGTCTCCCCGGTGAGCCCGGCGCGCAGCGGGGGCGCGGCGAGGGAGGCGGTGTGCAGGGTCTGGAAGGTAGCGTGCTCGACGGGGGTGCCGAGGCCGCCGAGGCTGCGGGGCCGGGAGGTGCGTCGGCCGAGCCAGAAGCCGGCGGCCAGCAAGGGCAGCACGGCGACGCACAGGCCGGCGAGGAAGCCGCTCATGCCCCCGTCCCCGTCCCGTCGGGGCGTCCGCGGGCCGGAGCCCCGGGTGGCGTCCCGTCGGCGGCCGGGGCCGGGCAGGTCCCCCTCGTCCTGCTCACGCCTCGGCCTCCTTCGGGTGCGGTACGGCGGTGCGCCTGGGCTCGGACAGCTCCTCCGGCAGGTGGAAGCGGGCCAGGATCGCCGCGGTCCCGGCGGGCACCCGGCCCGGCGTGGCCAGGGACACCAGCACCATGGTGAGGAATCCGAGCGGCACGGACCACAGCGCGGGCCAGGCCAGCAGCGCGTGCAGGGTGCCGGTGCCGGGGTAGCCGGCCATCGTCGCGGCGACGGCCACGAACGCGGCGCCGCCCCCGACCAGCATCCCGGCCGCCGCGCCGGGCGGGGTCAGCCGGCGCCACCAGATGCCGAGGACGAGCAGCGGGCAGAACGAGGACGCGGACACGGCGAAGGCGAGACCCACCGCGTCGGCCACGGGCAGCCCGCCGACCAGCATGCTCGCCGCCAGCGGTACGGCCATGGCGAGCACCGTCCCGAGGCGGAAGTGTCGTACTCCGCGGGCGGGCAGTACGTCCTGCGTGAGGACGCCCGCCACGGCCATGGTGAGTCCGGAGGCCGTGGATAGGAACGCGGCGAAGGCGCCGCCCGCGACCAGCGCCCCCAGCAGGTCGCCGCCGAGGCCGCCGATCATGCGGTCGGGGAGCAGCAGCACGGCCGCGTCGGCGTCCCCGGTGAGGGTCAGCTCGGGGGCGTACAGCCTGCCCAGCGCCCCGTAGACCGGGGGCAGCAGGTAGAAGGCGCCGATGAGACCGAGCACCGCGACGGTGGTGCGGCGGGCGGCGACCCCGTGGGGGCTGGTGTAGAAGCGGACCACGACGTGCGGAAGTCCCATCGTGCCGAGGAAGGTGGCGAGGATGAGGCCGTACGTGGCGTAGAGCGGGCGTTCCTCGCGGCCCGGGGCGAGGGAGGTCGACATGCCACCGTCCTCGGCGCGGTCGGCGGCGGGGACCCGGGTGCCCGCGGCGAAGGACAGCCGGGTGCCCTGGGCGATGTGGTGGACGCCGGCGGGCAGCCGCAGCTTCTCCCGCGTGTGCCGGCGGCCGTCGACGGTTCCGGTGACGGTGACGGCCAGCGGCTCGGCGAGGTCCAGGTCGAGACCGTCGTCGACGTGGACGACGCGGTGCTCCCGGAACGCGGCCGGCTCCTCGAAGGCGTGCCGGGGCGCGCCGTCGCCCTGCCAGGCGAGGACCAGGAACAGGGCCGGCACCAGCAGCGCGGTGAGCTTGAGCCAGTACTGGAAGGCCTGGACGAAGGTGATGCTGCGCATGCCGCCCGCGGCGACCGTCGCGACCACCACGAGCGCGACGAGCAGTCCGCCGAACCGGTCGGGCGCGTCGGTGAGCACGGCCAGTGTGAGCCCCGCGCCCTGGAGTTGGGGCAGCAGGTAGAGCCAGCCGACGCCGACGACGAAGGCGCCGGCCAGCCGCCGGACCGCCTGGGAGGCGAGCCGCGCCTCGGCGAAGTCGGGCAGGGTGTACGCCCCGGAGCGGCGCAGCGGCGCGGCCACGAAGAGGAGCAGCACCAGGTAGCCCGCGGTGTAGCCGACCGGGTACCAGAGCATGTCGGGCCCCTGGACCAGGACGAGTCCGGCGATGCCGAGGAAGGAGGCCGCGGACAGGTACTCGCCGCTGATGGCGGCCGCGTTGAGCCGCGGGCCGACGGTGCGGGAGGCGACGTAGAAGTCGGAGGTGGTGCGGGAGATGCGCAGCCCGAAGGCGCCGACCAGGACGGTCGCGAGGACCACCAGGGCGACCGCGGAGACGGCGTAGCTCTGGTTCACCGGGCGCGGCCCGCTCTCGTGTGCACGGTCATGTCAGCGGTCCTCGACCAGCCGGACGAAGTCCTCCTCGTTGCGTTCGGCCCGGCGCACGTACCAGCGGGCCAGCAGCACGAGCGGTGGGTAGAGGCCGAAGCCGAGCACCGCCCACTCCGCGCCCGCGCCGTCGGGCAGCGCGGCGAAGACGAGGGGCAGCGGGCCGATCAGGAGCACCAGGACGGCGAACACGGTGAGCCCGGCCCGCAGTTGGCTGCGCATGAGGGAGCGGACGTAGGTGTGCCCGAGGGTGGTCTGCTCGTCGATCTCGGTCCTGGGCCGGTAGGAGCCCGCGGTGTGCGGGTACCGCCCGCGCGAGCGCAGCCGGGCGTGCGGGAGGGCGCTCCGGGGCACTCCGGTGACGACGACCCGGCGTTCGGTGGGGTCCTGCGGCACGCCGTCCCCCTCAGCCCGCGGTCCGGCGCAGCAGCAGATCACGCAGCTCGCGGGCGTGACGGCGGCTGACCTGGAGTTCGACGGCGCCGACGAGGACGCTGACGGTGCCCGCGTCCAGGCGGAGTTCGTCGACGTGGCGCAGTGCCACGAGGTGGCGCCGGTGGATGCGGACGAACCCGCGCGAACGCCAGCGGTCCTCCAGCGTGGAGAGCGGGATGCGCACGAGGTGGCTGCCCTGCGCGGTGTGCAGGCGGGCGTAGTCGCCCTGGGCCTCGGCGTGGGTGATGTCCTCGACGGCGACGAAGCGGGTGACGCCGCCGAGCTCCACGGATATGTGGTCGGGGTCCGGCTCGTGCACGGGGATGAGCGGGGCCGCGTCCATGAGCTGGGCGGCGCGGCGGACGGCCTCGGCGAGCCGCTCCCGGCGCACGGGTTTGAGCACGTAGTCGACGGCTTTGAGGTCGAACGCCTGGACGGCGAAGCCCTCGTGGGCGGTGACGAACACGACGAGCGGCGGCTTGGCGAACCCGGTGAGCAGGCGGGCCATGTCCAGTCCGTCGAGACCCGGCATGTGGATGTCGAGGAAGACCACGTCGATGGCCTCGGGCCCGTCGGGTCCCGATTCGAGCGCGCGGTTGATCCGGCGCAGTGCCTCGGTCGCCCCGCTCGCGCCCTCGGCGCTGCCGACCCGTGGATCGGCGTTCAGCAGATACAGGAGTTCCTCGAGGGAGGGTTGTTCGTCGTCGACGGCGAGCGCGCGCAGCATGAAGGTGGAGTGTAAGAGGAATTCGTACCCGTGCACATGTGGGGGCGCGGACGTTCCCGCCGTCCGGGGCGCGGGTGCGGCGGCGGACGCCGGTGCCGGCCCGTGCTGGATACAGTGCGGCCATGAACAGCAAGCCCGCCGTGTTCGACGACCTCGACCGCAAGATCATCACCGCTCTGACGGCGAACGCCAGGGCCACCTTCGCGGAGATCGGGGCGGCGATCGGGCTGTCGGCCACCGCGGTCAAGCGCCGGGTCGACCGGTTGCGGGAGACCGGCGTGATCACGGGTTTCACGGCCACGGTGAAGCCGACGGCGCTCGGCTGGCGCACCGAGGCGTACGTCGAGGTGTACTGCGAGGGCGCGGCCCCGCCCCGGCGGCTGGCGGAGGTGGTCCGCAACCATCCGGAGATCACCGCGGCGATGACGGTGACCGGTGGCGCGGACGCGCTGCTGCACGTACGGGCGACGGACGTGGAGCACTTCGAGGAGGTGCTGGAGCGGATCAGGACCGAGCCGTTCATCCGGAAGACGATCAGCTACATGGTGCTGTCCCACCTGCTGCCGGAGGCTCCGGAGGCGGGGGCGACCCACGCCGCCCCGGACGACGCAGCAAACATGCGCTGACCACCGCGATCACGCAGCATTACTGCGTACACGCGCAGCTCTCCACACTTGTCGCCCGTATCCCCTCATTCCTACCGTGGAGACATCCCAGCCGACACCGCAGGAAGCGGAGGAACCCCTCTGTGCCCGACAGCCGTGTGCCGCGCCCCCGGCGCTTTCTCGTCTGCGAACCCAGACACTTCGCCGTGCAGTACGCCATCAATCCGTGGATGCATCCGGACCATCACGTCGACCCCGGCCTCGCCCACGGGCAGTGGCAGGCGCTGATCCGCGCCTACCGCGCCCACGGCCACACCGTCGACGTCGTCGATCCCGTCTCCGACCTGCCCGACATGGTCTTCGCGGCGAACTGCGCGCTCGTCCTCGCGGGCCGGGTCTTCGGCTCCTACTTCCTCGCTCCGCAGCGGCGGCCCGAGTCCCTCGCCTACGAGAGCTGGTTCAAGACGGCCGGGTTCGACGTCCACCGCCCGGAATCGGTGTGCGAGGGCGAGGGCGACCTGGTGCCGGTCGGCGACCACGTCCTGGCGGGCACCGGTTTCCGCACCAGCCGCGAGGCCCATCGCGAGGTGCAGGAGTTCTTCGGCGTCCCGGTGGTCAGCCTCCAGCTGGTCGACCCGCGCTTCTACCACCTGGACACCGCGCTGTTCGTGCTGGACGACGGCAGGGGCGGGGGCGAGGCGAACGTCGCGTACTACCCGGAGGCGTTCTCACCAGGCAGCCGCGAGGTGCTGACGCGGCTCTTCCCGGACGCGGTGATCGCCACCCGCGAGGACGCGATGACGTTCGGGCTCAACTCCGTCTCCGACGGCCGCCACGTCTTCATCTCGCCGCGGGCCACCGCCCTCGCCGACCAGCTCGACCGCCACGGCTACAACCCCGTCCCCGTCGACCTCTCCGAGTTCCACAAGGCCGGCGGCGGCATCAAGTGCTGCACCCAGGAGATCCGCTCATGACCGCTCCCGCCCCCGCGCGCACCTCCGCCGACCTCATCCGCGCCGAGGCTCCCGTCGTCGCGCACAACTACCACCCGCTGCCGGTGGTCGTCGCCCGTGCCGAGGGCAGCTGGGTGGAGGACGTCGAGGGCCGCCGCTACCTGGACATGCTGGCCGGCTACTCGGCCCTCAACTTCGGCCACCGCCACCCCGCCCTGGTCGCGGCCGCGCACGCGCAGCTCGACCGGCTGACCCTCACCTCCCGCGCCTTCCACAACGACCGGCTCGCCCGGTTCGCCGAGTCGCTGGCCGGACTGACCGGCCTCGACATGGTGCTGCCGATGAACACGGGCGCCGAGGCGGTGGAGAGCGCCGTCAAGGTGGCCCGCAAATGGGCGTACGAGGTCAAGGGCGTCCCGGCGGACCGGGCGACGATCGTCGTGG
Source organism: Streptomyces sp. NPDC054842 (assembly GCF_053611025.1). Classification (NCBI taxonomy): domain Bacteria; kingdom Bacillati; phylum Actinomycetota; class Actinomycetes; order Kitasatosporales; family Streptomycetaceae; genus Streptomyces; species Streptomyces sp. NPDC054842. Next base: position 26,311 of record NZ_JBSGZN010000059.1, on the reverse strand, counting down.
CCTCGGGCAACTTCCACGGCCGGACGACCACCATCGTCAGCTTCTCCACCGACGAGAGCGCCCGCGCCGGCTTCGGCCCCTTCACCCCGGGCTTCCGCGTGGTGCCGTACAACGACCTCGCCGCCCTGGAGGCCGCCGTCGACGAGACGACGGCCGCCGTGCTGATCGAGCCCATCCAGGGCGAGGCCGGCGTCGTCATCCCCGACGACGGCTATCTGACCGGCGTGCGCGAACTGACCCGGCGGGCCGGCTGCCTGTTCGTCGCGGACGAGATCCAGTCGGGGCTCGGCCGCACCGGCCGCACCCTGGCCGTCGACCACGAGAACGTCGTCCCGGACATGCTGCTCCTCGGCAAGGCGCTGGGCGGCGGCATCGTGCCCGTCTCCGCGGTGGTCGCCCGGCGCGAGGTGCTGGGGGTGCTGCGCCCCGGCGAGCACGGCTCCACGTTCGGCGGCAACCCGCTGGCCGCGGCGGTCGGTTCGGCCGTCGTGGAGCTGCTGGAGACCGGCGAGTTCCAGCGCCGGGCCGCCGAGCTGGGGGTCGTGCTCAGGGGCGGTCTCACGGACCTGGTGGGCCGGGGTGTCGTGGACTTCCGCTCGCGCGGCCTGTGGGCGGGAGTGGACGTCGACCCGGCGATCGGCACGGGCCGCGAGATCAGCGAGCGCCTCATGCGGGAGGGCGTCCTGGTCAAGGACACCCACGGGTCCACCATCCGGCTGGCCCCGCCGCTGACCGTCACCGGCGAGGAACTGCGGTCGGCGCTCGGGGCCCTGGAGAAGGTTCTGGCGCACGGGGCCTGATACCGGCCACGTGACGACGGAGCGTGACTCCGGGATGGTTACGCCCGGCGACGGCCGTGCCTACACTGATCGCTCCCGTGGGGAACGAAGGAGCGGCAGAGTGTTCTACTACGTGCTCAAATACGTGCTACTCGGTCCGCTGTTGAGGCTGGTGTTCCGGCCTCGGATCGAGGGCCTGGAGCACGTGCCGTCGTCGGGCCCGGCCATCGTCGCCGGCAACCACCTGTCCTTCTCGGACCACTTCCTGATGCCCGCGATCCTCAAGCGGCGCATCACCTTCCTCGCGAAGGCCGAGTACTTCACCGGCCCCGGCGTCAAGGGGAAGCTGACCGCGTTCTTCTTCCGCAGCGTCGGGCAGATCCCGGTGGACCGCTCGGGCAAGGAGGCCGGCCGGGCGGCCATCCGCGAGGGACTCGGCGTGCTGGCCAAGGACGAACTGCTCGGCATCTACCCGGAGGGCACCCGCTCGCACGACGGCCGCCTCTACAAGGGCAAGGTCGGTGTCGCGGTGATGGCGCTCAAGGCGGGCGTGCCGGTGATCCCCTGCGCGATGATCGGCACGTTCGAGGCGCAGCCGCCCGGCCGGAAGATCCCGCGGATCCACCCCGTGGCGATCCGGTTCGGTACGCCCCTCGACTTCTCCCGCTACGCCGGCATGGAGAGCGAGAAGGCCATCCTGCGCGCCGTCACCGACGAGATCATGTACGCCATCCTCACGCTCTCCGAGCAGGAGTACGTCGACACGTACGCGGCCGTCGCCAAGGCCGAGGCGAGCGCGGCACGGGCGGAGCGGGCCCGCAGGTTCCCGCGGCTGCCGCTGAGCTGACGGCGAAGGGGGCGGCCGGAGTACCGGCCGCCCCCTCGTCGTGAACCGGGCGCTGTTACGGCTTGGGCGTGGCGTGCGGGGTGCACGTCACGTCGGCCGCGTCGGTCTTGCCCGTGAGCAGGTAGGCGTCCACCCGCGAGTTGACGCACGGGTTGAGCAGGCCGGTCACACCGTGCGAGCCCGCGTCCTTCTCGGTGATCAGGCGGGAGCCCTTGAAGCGCTTGTGCAGTTCGACGGCGCCCTCGTACGGCGTGGCGGCGTCATCGGTGGACTGCACGATCAGGACGGCCGGAAGACCCTTGCCGGTGCGGACGTTGAGCGGGGTCTGCTGCTTGGCGGGCCAGGTGGCACACGGCAGGTTCATCCACGCGTTGGCCCACGTCATGAACGGGTAGTCCTTGTTCAGCCGCGTGTTGTCCCGGTCCCACTTCCGCCAGCTGGTGGGCCACTTGGCGTCGGTGCACTCGACCGCGGTGTAGACGGCGTTGCTGTTCTCCGAGGCCTTGTTGCCGGCGAGGTCCGACGGGTCCGGGGCCGCGGCGTCGACGAGCGCCTGGGTGTCACCGGCGACGTACTTGCTGAACACCGTCGCGACCGGCACCCACGAGGAGTCGTAGTACGGGGCGCTCTGGAAGAAGCCGATCAGCTCGGCCGGTCCGACGACGCCGCCGAGCGGGCTCTTCTTGGCGGTGGCGCGCAGCTTGAGCCACTGCTCCTGGACCTCGGCGCGGGTGTCGCCGAGGTGGAACGTGGCGTCGTTCTTCGCGACCCAGTCCTCCCAGTCCTTCCAGCGGCCCTCGAAGGCGACGTCCTGGTCGAGGTTGGCCTCGTACCAGATCTTCTCCCGCGAGGGGTTGACCACGCTGTCGACGACCATGCGGCGGACGTGGCCCGGGAAGAGCGTGCCGTAGACGGCGCCCAGGTACGTGCCGTAGGAGACGCCCAGGTAGTTGAGCTTCTTCTCACCGAGGGCGGCCCGGATGACGTCCAGGTCGCGCGCGGTGTTCGGCGTGGTCATGTGCGGCAGCATCTCGCCGCTGCGCTCGGCACAGCCGTCCGCGTACTCGGCGGCGAGCTTGCGCTGGGCGCGCTTGTCCGCCTCGGAGTCCGGGACCGGGTCGGCCTTCGGCGCCTTGACGAACTCCTGCGGGTCGATGCAGGAGATGGGGGCCGAGTGGCCGACGCCGCGCGGGTCGAAGCCCACGAAGTCGTACGCCTTCGCGGCGTTCGCCCAGATCGGGTTCTTGTTGACGACCCGGGTCGGGAAGCGCATGCCCGAGCCGCCGGGGCCGCCCGGGTTGTAGACGAGGGCGCCCTGGCGCTCCTCCTTGGTACCGGTGTTGCCGATGCGGTCGACGGCGAGCTTGATCTGCTTGCCGTTCGGACGCGCGTAGTCGAGCGGCACCGTGACCCAGCCGCACTGGATCGGCTTGACGAAGCCCCAGTCCGCCGGACAGTCCTGCCAGTCGATCCCGGCCTTGGCCGCCTTGGCCGCCGCGACCGCGGCACCGCGGGCCTCCCGGTCCTGACCGTGCCGCGCGTCGGCCGCGGCCGACGGCGCCGCGACGGCACCGGCTATCAGGGTCGCGGTGACGAGCGCTCCGGCCGAACCGAGCGCGGCCACCCGCCTCGTCGGTCTGATACCACTCAAGTGGGACCTCCCCGTACATCGTTGCGATTGGTACGGGGATCCTTTCGGCTGTGAGACCCCTGAGAACAGAGGACACGTGGCTTCTTTACTAATCCGATAACCGGTGCGCGCTGCTCCGTTGAGCGGAGCAGGTCCCGTCAGCCCAGTGCGCGCAGCGCCTCGTCCAGCGTCCGCCGCAGCCTCAGCGCGTCCGGCGCGAGGGCGCTCACGAGCACCGCGGGACCGGCGAGCGGCGTGAGCGCGGCGCTCTCGCCGAACAGGCGCGGCTCCTCCGGGCGCTCCTCGAACTCCGGCCTCACGACGACGAGTTGGCCGAGCGCACGGTGACCGCCCAGGACAGCGGGCCCGTCCCAGCCGCCGGGTGCGCCGGGCCCGCAGGACAGCTCCTGGTCCAGCACGGTCCTCCCGCCGAGGCGCACGGTGAGACGGCTGGTGAGCCGGCCGGGTTCCTCGCCCGCGCGTCCGAGCACCTGCTCCTCCCGGAACACGAGCCGGGCGCCGGCCGCCAGGTCGACACGGGAGGAGACGTGCAGCTCACTGCCGTTGGCGGAGATCAACTGCTCCGGTGTCCAGTGCAGTTCACCTCCGGCGGCGACGGTCAGCCGGACGTCGTAGCGGGCCTCGCCCTTGGCCTGGCCCGGCAGGGCGATGGTGGCGGCGGCCGACCCGACGTGCAGCCGGGCCCCCTCCCCGGCCGTCGCCTCGACGGTGAGGTGGTCGCCGCCCAGCGGGCCGCTCATCGCGCCGACGATCATCACCCGCGCCTCGGATCCGTGCGCGCGCGTACGGCGGGGCGCGAGCGGGCCCTCGCCCTCCAGCACCGGCAGGGACGTGCCGCCCCTGCCGTCGGCGCGCGCCTCGATCCGCGCGGTGGCGCGTACCCCTGTCATGCCGTCCACGCGGCGTACTGGCGGCGCACCCACGCGGCGACGTCCGCCACCCCGGCCTCGCCGCGCAAGGACTGGAAGACGACGGGCAGTTCGGCCCGCTGCGCCTTGGCGTCGGCCGCCATCCGCTCCAGATCGGAGCCGACGTACGGTGCGAGGTCCGTCTTGTTCACGACGAGCAGGTCGGCGGTGGTCACCCCGGGTCCGCCCTTGCGCGGGATGTCGTCACCGCCGGCCACGTCGATCACGAAGATCTGCGCGTCGACGAGGCCCTTGGAGAAGGTGGCCGTCAGGTTGTCCCCGCCGGACTCGACCAGGATGAGGTCCAGGGAGCCCAGTTCGTCCTCCAGGTCCTCGACGGCCTCCAGGTTGGCGGAGATGTCGTCCCGGATCGCGGTGTGCGGACAGGCCCCGGTCTCCACGGCGGCGATCCGCTCGGGCGGCAGGACGGCCTCCCGGAGCAGGAACTCGGCGTCCTCGCGCGTGTAGATGTCGTTCGTCACGACGGCGAGGGACAGCTCGTCGCGCAGCGCGCGGCAGAGCGCGGCGACGGTGGCGGTCTTGCCCGACCCGACGGGCCCGCCGAGCCCGATGCGCAGCGCGCGCCGACGGCCGTCGGCCCGGTGGGCGTCGGCTCCGAGGGCCGGGGGCCCGTCGTGGTGGTGGGAGTGGTCGAGGTGCATGAGCGACTCCAGATGCGTTGTCGGCGGGACCGACCCGGCCGGCGGGTCCGGCCGGCGGACGGGGCGGTGTGAGCCGGTTCGGGGTCCGGGACACGGCACCCCGGACGACGGGTCGGGCAGGGGCGGGCGGAAGGAGAGGGGGACGAGAACTCGCTTACCGGGTAAGCCGGGTGACCGGGCCACCGGGCCACCGGTCACTGAGCGACCGGGCGACCGGGCCACCGGGCAACCTGCTCACCCGATTGGTGCTCACCGGGTCACGAGGCCACGCGGCCCATGCGAGTCACGCGAGTCACGCGGGTCACGCGGGTCACGCGGGTCACGCGGGTCACGCGGGTCACCGGCTCACGAGGCGAACAGCCGCACGGACCAGGCCGCGTGCGCCTGTGCCCCGATCTCCAGGAGCGGGGCGGAGGCGGCCGGCAGGGCGTCGACACCGTCGGCGAGCACCCGCCGGGCGGCGTCCGTCGCCGCCCGGGCCACCAGGTCCAGCTCGGGGGCGAGCCGGGCCAGGACGGCGGTGGCCTCGAACGGGTCGAGGCTCAGCAGCCGGACCGTCGCCGTCGCCGGACCGCTCACGCTCTCGTACACCGAGCAGTGGGCGGCGTCGTCCGGTTCCAGCCCGGCGGCCCCGGCAGCGAGGCCGAGGACGACCGGCTGGTGCGCGCCCTTCGGGAACCGCCTTGCCAGGGCGTCCAGTTCGGGGCTAGGCCAGGCGGCTCGCGCGGCCCGCACGAGCTGCCGTCCGAGCCGTCGCGCGGCCACCCGCAGGGCGGGCGAGGGCGTACGGGCGTCGGCGGCCGCGTCCAGTTCCCCCGGGTCGGCTCCGGCCGCCGCCGCGGCGGCCAGGGCGGCCGACACCAGCCCCGTGGTGTGCAGCCGTCCGCGGCAGAAGTCCTCCAGGCTCGCCGCGCCGGTGATGCGCCCGGACTCGACCGCCGCCTCGGCGCCGCCGGAGTGGGCGTGCCCGCCGGCGGGGAAGCGGCCGTCGGCCAGGACGAGCAGTGCAGCGCGGCTCATCAGAAGAGGAAGTAACGCTGGGCCATGGGCAGTTCGGCCGCCGGTGTCGCCTCGACCAGCTCCCCGTCGATGTGCACGGCGAAGCTGTCGGGATCGACCCGTACCCGCGGGCGCGCGTCGTTCTCCCGCATGTCGGCCTTGGTCACCGACCGCGTCGATTCGATGGGCACGAACCGCTTGCCGAGCGCCAGCCGCTCGGGCAGCCCGTCCTCGATCGCCAAGGGCGCCACGAAGTTGAACGAGTTGGCGGCGGGCGCCCGGCCGATCGCCCCGTACATCGGCCGCGGCAGGACCGGCTGCGGGGTGGGGATGGAGGCGTTGGCGTCGCCCATCTGCGCGTAGGCGATCTGTCCGCCCTTGATGACCAGGTGCGGCTTGACGCCGAAGAAGGCGGGCTCCCACAGCACGAGGTCGGCGAGCTTGCCGCTCTCCACCGAGCCGATCTCGCGGGCGAGTCCCTGCGCGATGGCGGGGTTGATCGTGTACTTGGCGACATAGCGGCGTACCCGGTGGTTGTCCGCGTGTCCGTCGCCGGGCAGTGCCCCGCGCCGCCGCTTCATCACGTGCGCCGTCTGCCAGGTCCGCATGACGACCTCGCCGACCCGGCCCATCGCCTGCGAGTCGGAGGAGATGATCGAGATGGCGCCCAGGTCGTGCAGGACGTCCTCCGCCCCGATGGTGGAGGGCCGGATCCTGGACTCGGCGAAGGCGAGGTCCTCGGGGACGGCCGCGTTGAGGTGGTGGCACACCATCAGCATGTCGAGGTGTTCCTCGGCGGTGTTGACGGTGAACGGCCGGGTCGGGTTGGTGGAGCTGGGCAGCACGTGGGACTCGGAGACCACGGTCATGATGTCCGGCGCGTGCCCGCCGCCCGCGCCCTCGGTGTGGTATGCGTGGATGCCGCGTCCGGCGATCGCCGCGAGGGTGTCGCCCACGAACCCGGCCTCGTTGAGGGTGTCCGTGTGGATGGCGACCTGGATGCCGGTCCGCTCGGCGACGGTGAGCGAGGCGTCGATGACCGCCGGCGTGGAGCCCCAGTCCTCGTGCAGCTTGAGACCGAGGGCGCCGCCGCGGATCTGGGAGAGCATCGCCTCGTGGGAGACGGTGTTGCCCTTGCCGAGGAGTCCGATGTTGAGCGGGTACTGCTCCATCGCCTCCAGCATGCGGGCCAGGTGCCAGGGGCCGGGGGTGACGGTGGTCGCCTTCGATCCCTCGGCCGGTCCGGTGCCGCCGCCGACCAGCGTGGTGATGCCGGACGCCAGCGCCTCGTCGGCGATCTGCGGGCAGATGAAGTGGACGTGCGCGTCGATGGCACCCGCGGTGAGGATCCGCCCGTTGCCCGCGATGACCTCGGTCTCGGGGCCGATGACCAGGTCCGGGTGGACCCCGTCCATGGTGTCGGGGTTGCCGGCCTTGGCGATGCCCGTGATCCGGCCGTCGCGGATGCCGACGTCGGCCTTGACGACACCCCAGTGGTCGATGATCACGACGCCGGTGATGACGGTGTCCGGGGTGCCGTCCGCGCGGGTGGCGCGGGACTGGCCCATGGACTCGCGGATGACCTTTCCACCGCCGAACACCGCCTCGTCCCCGGCGCGTCCGGGACCGCCGGAGCGGTCCTCCTCGATCTCGACGAGGAGATCGGTGTCCGCGAGCCGGATGCGGTCGCCGGTGGTGGGGCCGAACAGGTCGGCGTACGCGGCCCGTGAGATCTCAGGCATCCAGGGCACCTCCGGTCTCACCGCGCAGTCCGGGCACCACACGGGCGCCGGCGAGCGGGACGAGTTCGACCTCGACGGGAATCCCGGGCTCGAACCGCACGGCGGTGCCGGCGGGGACGTCGAGCCGCTTGCCGCGCGCGGCGGCGCGGTCGAAGTCCAGGCCGGGATTGGCCTCGGCGAAGTGGTAGTGGGAGCCGACCTGCACGGGGCGGTCGGCGGCGTTGAGGACGGTCAGCCGGGTGACCTCGCGGCCTTCGTTGAAGGCGACGGGTCCGTCGGCGAAAAGGATCTCTCCGGGGATCATCGGGCCGCTCCCCCGTCAGACGATCGGGTCGTGGACGGTGACGAGCTTGGTGCCGTCCGGGAAGGTGGCCTCCACCTGTACGTCGTGGATCATCTCGGGGATGCCCTCCATGACGTCGTCGCGGGCCAGCAGCCTGCGCCCCGAGGACATGAGTTCGGCGACCGTGCGGCCGTCGCGCGCGCCTTCGAGGATGTGCGACGTGATGAGGGCGACGGCCTCCGGGTGGTTCAGTCTCAGCCCGCGGGCCCGGCGCTTCTCGGCGACGTCGGCGGCCACGTGGATCAGCAGCCTCTCTTGCTCGTGCGGGGTCAGTTGCACGGCGTCCCACCTCACAGTCTCGCTCCGGACCGTGCGGGGCCCGGTTGCCGCAGCCACCGCGACGGGATAGGTGTAACACGCAGACAAATTGCGCGGATCATGCTCGATCCGGATACGGAAACCCCTGGTGGCGTGGATCGGCAGGCTAGTCCGGCGGAGTTTCAACTACGTTAACCAGCCCTTGATCCCGTCATGACCGCCCGCTGGGCTCCCCCATACCCGACAGCCCCGTCAGCCCCTCCCGCACACCTCCGGCGGAGGTCGCGCCGAACGGCGCCCGCCGCGCGACGGACCTTCGCGCCGGGGCGATCAGCGTCCGGGCGACGCTCCCGGCGGGGACGCGGCCGGCCGCATGTCCGCAGCCCGGTACGCCTCGACGACTTTCACCCGGACGGCCCTGACCCTGTCGTGGATACGGCATCGACCGTCACCGGCTCCTCGTTGCACGGCGTCCCGGTCCCCACCTGACCACCTGACGCGGGAGGGCGAGGGCGCCGTCGCGGACGGGTGCCGGCCTCGCGCCCAGCACCCGTCCGAGGGCCTGCCCGACGAGGCCGCCGCCCGGAGCGCCGTCGAGGACCGGACCGTATACGGAGCGGTGACCGTCGCCGAGGGGCGGACCCGAGCCGCTCACCCGCCGGGCGGCCACACGGCCGGCGACGGACAGGGAGCCGGTCGAGGCGTCGGGGAGTGCCGTCAGGTCGTCGGGCCGCGGTGCTCGGCGGCGATGCCGAAGCGGTGCCGCTCGCGCGGCGCCGGGTTGATCTCGCGGACGTTGGAGACCGCACTGACCACCTGCTCGTCCTCGGTGGCCCGGAGCTTCTCCAGCCGCTCCAGGTCGGCGGCCGAGACGAGGGCGACCAGGGGCTTCCCGTGCCGCGTCACGACGACGTGCTCGTCGCCGTACACCACGCGGTTGATCAGATCGGCGAGTTCAGCCCTGGCTTGCGTCACCGGAATCTCGTAGGCCATGTTCCCCAGCTTAGACCGGGGTTCCGGGCCCCTCCGGGTGCGCGATCCGCCCCTCTACGCGGCCGGCGGGCGCCCGGCTCCCTTTTTCGCTGTCAGCCAGGAACCTCGGCCCTCTTCTGTACGCACTGTACATTTTTTACAGGAGTTCTTCAGAGGAGGCGCGAGCCATGAACGAACCGTCCGCCCGCCGGCCCGAGTTCACGGAACGCCCCGACGGGGGCCTACCGACGCCGGATCTCCACACGAAGCTGCTAGGCGAACGGATCGTGTTCCTCGGGACGCCGATCGACGACACGTCGGCGAACGCCGTGACGGCTCAGCTCGTACACCTCGAACACCAGGCGCCGGACCGGGACATCTCCCTCTACATCAACTGCCCCGGCGGCTCGTTCACCGCGATGACGGCGATCTACGACACCATGCGGCACGTGACCTGCGACGTGGAGACCGTCTGCCTGGGCCGGGCCGAATCGGCCGCCGCCGTGCTGCTCGCCGGGGGCACCCCGGGCAAGCGCTCCGCGCTGCCGGGCGCGCGCGTCCTCATCCGCCGGCCGTCGGCCGCCGAGCCAGTGCGGGGACGCACGAGCGATCTGCTCGTCCACGCGGCGGAGACGGCCCGCACCCGCGACCGCCTGGAGGAGATGCTCTCCCGGCACACCGGGCGGAGCCGGGAGCAGATCGCCGCCGACATCGAGCGGGACACGGTCCTGGACGCCCCGGCGGCGGTGGCGTTCGGGCTGGTCGACCGGGTCGTGCCCCGGCACCGGTCCGCGCGCCCCTCGACCGGCGGGAGGTGAGGCGCGGATGCTGCCGCCCGAGCTGCCTCCCCTGCCCGCGCTGACCCGCGCCGAGGCGGAGCTGATCGACCGTTACCTGGACGTCGTCGACCTGCTGGGCCGGATCAATCCGGCCCGCCCCGGGGACACCTATCGCGGGCTGCGAGCCGCCCAGGCCCTGGTCGCGAAAGCCGCCGCGCTGCGGGACGCGCTCACTCTGATGCACCAGCGGGGCGAGAGCGAAGTCCACGCGCCGACCCTGGCGCAGGCCCTGCGGGTCCTGGACGGTGAGCGGCGGGCCGCCAGGGTCACCCTCCCGCCCCCGGCGGACATCTGACGCACCCCCATCCCGGGCCGGTCGGCGCCGCTCCCGCGCGGCGTCCGGCCCGGGACGCAAACGCACCGAAAGGCGTACCCCCCAACGGCGTAGACGCGCCCCCTTTTTCCAGCCCGCACGACTTGCGCAACGCGCGTACACCAACAGCGGAATGAGGCGTTCCGCCGCAGGTGCGCGCATGGTCGTCACCCCCAACGCCCGTTCGAAATGGGGGGTGTCCACCCGAACGGGTGAGTGGTGAGTAACCCCACAAATCCCCGGTTCCGTTCGGATTTTCCGACATCCATGAGTGAAGATCCCTCCGACGACAAGCCCCCGCCAAAGCGGCGGGGCGGTCCGGGCGGACGCCGAGTCCTGCCGCCGCCAGGACGACCGGTCGACAGGAGTGGATCGGCAGGAGTGGAGGACCCAGCACGACGGGCCGCCGGAGCAATCCGCGTGGTCCTTGGGGTGAAGCCGCACACCGCGGCCGGGCTACTTCGCCAGCCCGAATCCGACAGGTCATCCTTCACAGGCGGCTGACGAAGGGTTGCGCATGACTGCGCTCAATCGTGTCCCGTCGCTGTGGACCCGGGCCGGTACGGCCTCGGCCCTCACCATCGCCGCCGTCGGCGGCAGCCTCGTGGTCCCCGGGGTCGCATCCGACGCCGCCGCGGCCACGCCGGCGACGAAGGCACTCCAGATCGCGGCCTCCAAGAAAGGTGCCCCATACAAGTACGGCGCGACGGGGCCGCGCCGATTCGACTGCTCGGGGCTCACGCTCTACTCGTACAAGAAGGCGGGCAAGAAGCTGCCTCGTACGGCCGCGGCGCAGTACAACAAGACCAATCACGTCTCCGCCGCACGCCGCAAGGCCGGGGACCTCGTGTTCTTCCACTCGGGCCGGAACGTCTACCACGTCGGCATCTACGCCGGGAAGGGACGCATCTGGCACTCGCCGAAGACCGGAGACGTCGTGAGGCTCACGAAGATCTGGACGAAGAGCGTCTGGTACGGCCGGGTCGGCTGACCCGTCCACAGGGGCGGCGGCGGTCGCCGTCGCCCCTTGAGGGCGTGACCAAGGCCGGAAACGGATACTCGTCCGTCCATGGCCGACCGACATCCTCACTCCGCGCGCAACGAGACTCCCCTGGAGCGCGCGGACCGCAACTTCGCCGAACTGCTCCAGGAACTGCGCGTCGTCCAGACCGGCGTGCAGATCCTCTTCGCCTTCCTGCTGACCCTGGCGTTCACCCAGCGGTTCCCGTCCCTCGACACGGTGCAGCGCGCCACGTACGTCACCACGCTGCTGCTCGCCGTGCTGGCCGCCGCCCTCTTCGTGGCGCCTGCCGCCCTGCACCGCTCGCTCTTCCAGCAGAACGCCAAGGCCACCATCGTGCGGGTCTCCTCCACCCTGGCCTCGACCGGGCTGTGCGTCCTGATGCTGGCCTTCACCGGCTCCGTGCTGCTCGTCGTGGACGTCACGCTGGGCCGGGGGGCGGGGATCGCCGCCGCGGCCGGGACGCTGATCGTCTGCACGGCGCTGTGGGGCGTCCTGCCCCGGCTCGTACGGCGCTCCCTCCGGGCGAAGGGGGCGCCGGTGGGGTCGCGGGGGCGGGATGACGGGCCGACTCGGCGCACTTGACGGCTCCGGGACGCCCTGGCGGCCCTGGGGCTCACTGACGGCCCCGGGGGGCGCTGGCGACCCTGAGACGCGCTGAGGGCTCTGTGAGGCGCTGGGGGCTTGAGCGCTCCGGCGTGGGCCGCCGGGCGCGGTTGTGGAGCGTGGTGACTGCCCTTGGCGGCCCTGTGGCCCTCAGCGCCCTCGGGCGGGCCGTACGCGGCACGGCCGCCGGGACCCCCCCTCGGACGGGGAGGGCGCGGCCGTAGGGTCGGGTGCCGGGTGCCGCGTCAGGGTTCCTGTGCCGCCGTGACCGGCTGGGCCGGACTCGACCAGGGCAGCTCGATCGCGACCGTCTTGCCGCCCTCCCGGGTGGGCCGCACGCTCATCCTGCCGCCGCACTCGGCGGTGAGCCAGCGGATGATCACCAGGCCGCGGCCGTTGTCCTGCTGGACGGCGGCGGGGAGCCGCTTCGGGAAGCGCGGGTGGCTGTCGGTGACGCCGATGCGCAGCTGCTCGTCGCGATCGAGCACGACGTCGACGGTGAAGGTCGGGGACTGCCCGAGGGTGTGCTGGACGGCGTTGGTGGCGAGTTCGGACACGATCAGGCGTACGGTCTCGGCGACGTCGGAGTCACCGGGCAGGCCCCACTCGGCGAGCACGCCGGTGACGTAGTTTCGGGCCGCGGCGACCGAAGCGGGATCGCTCGGCAGAGTGACGGATGCTTCCTGGTGATCTGCCATGGCGACGTCGTCCCTTTCCCACGGGACCCGTAGTCCGACACGGAGCGGATGGTTCGAGTTACGGTCCCGGACTGGTGCTTCGCGCCAGACTGCCATCACCGCACCCCTCACGGGCGGCATCCACCAAGATATGCATATATCTGTCGCTCGAAGCGGTGAACTCTGCGGCGAGCGAACCCCTTTGGCCGGGTCCCGGGCTCATCCTCTACCGTCGCCGTGAACGCCCCTCACCGGGCGGAAGGAGACGGCCATGCGACACGGTCCGGCGGTGCGGCGCCGCAAGCTGGGCGCGGAACTGCGCGCGCTGCGCGCCCGGGCGGGGCTCACGAGCGGCGAGGCGGCGCGGCTGGTCGGCTGGCACCAGTCGAAGGTGAGCCGGATCGAGACCGGCACCAGCGGGGCGAAGCCGCCGGACGTGCGCCGGCTCCTCGACGCCTACGGCGTCCAGAACCCCGGTGTGCGGGAGCTGCTCGTCGGGCTGGCGGGCTCCGAGGGCGGCGGGCGCGATCACTGGTGGCACGCCTACCGCGGTGTACTCCCGCCCGCGTACCGGGACTTCATCAGTCTGGAGTCGCAGGCAAGCACCATGCGCACGCTGGAGACGTCCGTCGTACCGGGCCTGTTGCAGACGCCCGAGTACGCCCGTGCGGTCACCCGGGCGGCCGTGGAGGGGCTGGAGGACGGCAAGCTGAACACGCTGGTGGAGGTGCGGCTGGCCCGCCAGGACGTGCTGTGCTCGCGTCCGCCGCTCGAACTGAGCGCCGTGCTCGACGAGGCGGTGCTGCGGCGGGCGGTCGGCGGACCTGCGGTGATGGAACGGCAACTGGAACGGCTGCTGGAGGCGGCACGCCTTCCTCACGTGCGACTCCAGGTCCTTCCCTTCGCATCCGGAGCCCACATCGGAATCACCGGGCCTTTCGTAATCTTCTCTTTTCCGAACACTTCTGATCTGGATGTGGTTGTTCTTGACCACATGACGAGTAGCCTCCACCTCGAACGGAAAGAAGACCTCCAGGCCTATACGGAGGCCTTCAACACCCTTCGGATCCACGCCCTTTCGCCCGAGGAGTCCGTGGATTACATCGCCGCGATACGTGACGGCGCGTGAGGAGCCACCATGTCGGCACCGCCTCGGTCCGTACCTTCCAGCACCTGTCTGCACGGCGTGCGCTGGCAGCGCAGCAGCCGCAGCACCGGAATGAACAACTGCGTGGAGGCCGCGCGACGGCTACCGGGCCCCTGGGCCGGGCTGATCGCCGTCCGCGACTCGAAGAACACCGCCGGACCCGCCCTGCTCTTCCCCCCGGCCGCCTGGCAGGGGTTCATCGCCTCCCTGGGCTGAGCCCCGCGGCGGCAGACGCCGTACGAGGCTGATCCCCGCGGCGTTCACCGCGTCCGGCTGATCACCCGTACGGCGTGCTCGATCTGTTCCCCAGTCAGGTCCGCGCGTGCGGTGAGCCGCAGGCGCGAGACACCGTCGGGCACGGACGGCGGCCGGAAGCAGCCCACGGCGAGACCCGCCTCCCGGCAGCCGGCCGCCCACGCCACCGCCCGCTCCGGCGACGGCGCGCGCACCGACACCACCGCGGCGTCCGGCCGGACCGCCTCCAGGCCCTCGGCCGTCAGCCGGGTGTGCAGCGTGCTCGCCACCCGCCGGGCGCGTGCCGCCCGTTCCGGCTCGCGGCGCAGCAGCCGCAGCGCCGCCAGCGCGGCGCCCGCCGCGGCCGGTGCTAGCCCGGTGTCGAAGATGAAGGTCCGGGCCGCGTTGACCAGATGGTCGACGACCGCCGCCGGGCCGAGGACCGCGCCGCCCTGGCTGCCCAGGGACTTGGACAGCGTGACGGTGACGACGACGTCGGGCGCGCCCGCGAGACCGGTCGCCTGCGCGGCGCCCCGCCCGCCCTCGCCGAGCACGCCGAGGCCGTGCGCGTCGTCGACGACGAGTCCCGCGCCGTGCTCCCGGCAGGCGGCGGCGAGTCCGGCCAGCGGCGCCGCGTCCCCGTCCACCGAGAAGACGGTGTCCGACACCACGACGGCCGGCCCCTCGTGGGTACCGAGCGCCTTGCGGACCGCGTCCGGGTCACCGTGCGCGACGACCTGTGTGGTGCCGCGGGCCAGCCGGCAGCCGTCGATCAGCGAGGCGTGGTTGCCCGCGTCGGAGACGATCAGCGAGCCGTGCGGCGCGAGGGCCGTGACGGCCGCGAGGTTGGCGGCGTAGCCGGAGGAGAAGACGAGCGCGGACTCGAAGCCGCAGAAGTCGGCCAGCTCCCGCTCCAGTTCGCCGTGCAGCTCCGTCGTGCCGGTGACCAGCCGGGAGCCGGTGGCGCCGCCGCCCCAGCGCCGCGCGGCCTCCGCCGCCGCCTCCGTGATCTCCGGATGCCGGGCGAGGCCGAGGTAGTCGTTGCTCGCGAGGTCGAGGAGCGGCGAGTCGGCGGGGCGCGGGCGCAGCGTGCGGACGAGGCCCGCCCGGCGGCGGTGGTCCGCCTGCTCGTCGATCCACGCGAACGGCGATGCGGCCATGCTGGCGCCTCCGGGCCCTGATGAGGTCGTTTTGTGGACAGTGCACAGACCCTAGCCGCCCGGCCCGCCGCCCAGGATGTGGCAATACCCACACCTCGAACGGTCTCTGTTGTGCAAACTCTCCTTGGCCCCGGGCGGTCGCATAGGCCAGGATCGGACCTCATGGACCTGCTGAACACGCTGGTGGACAAGGGGCTTCGGCGCGAACTGCCGACCCGGGACGAAGCTCTGGCCGTGCTGGCCACGTCCGACGACGAGCTGCTCGACGTGGTGGCGGCGGCGAGCAAGGTGCGCCGGCACTGGTTCGGCCGAAGGGTGAAACTCAACTACCTGGTCAACCTCAAGTCCGGCCTCTGCCCCGAGGACTGCTCGTACTGCTCGCAGCGGCTCGGGTCGAAGGCCGAGATCCTGAAGTACACCTGGCTCAAGCCCGACGAGGCCTCGCAGGCCGCGGCGGCGGGCCTGGCGGGCGGCGCCAAGCGCGTGTGCCTGGTGGCGAGCGGGCGCGGTCCCACGGACCGTGACGTGGACCGGGTCTCCGACACGATCAAGGCGATCAAGGACCAGAACGAGAGCGTCGAGGTCTGCGCCTGCCTGGGCCTGCTCTCCGACGGACAGGCCGAACGGCTGCGCGAGGCGGGCGCGGACGCCTACAACCACAACCTGAACACGTCCGAGGGGACGTACGGGGACATCACGACCACGCACACGTACGCCGACCGGGTGGACACGGTGCACAAGGCGCACGCGGCGGGACTGTCCGCGTGCTCCGGCCTGATCGCCGGCATGGGCGAGAGCGACGAGGACCTGGTCGACGTCGTCTACGCGCTCCGTGAGCTGGACCCCGACTCCGTTCCGGTGAACTTCCTGATCCCGTTCGAGGGGACTCCGCTCGCCAAGGAGTGGAACCTGAGTCCGCAGCGCTGCCTGCGCATCCTGGCGATGGTCCGCTTCGTCTGCCCCGACGTCGAGGTCCGGATCGCCGGCGGGCGCGAGGTCCACCTGCGGACGATGCAGCCGCTCGCGCTGCACCTGGCCAACTCGATCTTCCTCGGTGACTACCTCACCAGTGAGGGCCAGGCGGGCAGGGCCGACCTGGAGATGATCGCGGACGCCGGGTTCGAGGTGGAGGGAGCGGGCGAGGTCACGCTGCCCGAGCACCGCGCGGCGGCCGGCGGGTGCGGTTCCCGGGAGAGCGCGGGCTGCGGTTCGCACGAGGGCGAGGGCTGCGGCTCGCACGCCGAGGCGGGCTGCGGGTCGCACGAGGGCGGCGGTGTCTGCGGTTCCGCCGCCGCGCCGCAGGCGAGCGAGGCGCGGACCGACCTCGTCGCGGTACGCCGACGGGGCGCCGGAACGGACCTCGCGCCCAATGCCTGAGCTGTCCGTGCCCGAACTGCTCGACCTGGACCGGCGCCACGTCTGGCACCCCTACGGTCCGATGCCGGGCCGTCAGGAGCCGCTCGTGGTGGAGTCGGCGAGCGGCGTGCGGCTGCGGCTGGCCGACGGTTCGGGCGAGCTGATCGACGGGATGTCGTCCTGGTGGTCGGCGATCCACGGCTACAACCATCCCGTGCTGAACGACGCGGTGCGCGGTCAGCTGGACCGGATGAGCCACGTCATGTTCGGCGGGCTCACCCACGAGCCCGCCGTGCGGCTGGCGAAGCGTCTTGTCGACATGTCTCCGGAAGGCCTGGAGCACGTCTTCCTCGCCGACTCCGGTTCGGTCTCGGTCGAGGTCGCCGTCAAGATGTGCCTCCAGCACTGGCGTTCGCTGGGCCGTCCCGGCAAGCAGCGGCTGCTGACCTGGCGCGGCGGCTACCACGGCGACACCTGGCAGCCGATGTCCGTGTGCGACCCCGAGGGCGGGATGCACGAGCTGTGGCAGGGCGTCCTCCAGCGCCAGGTCTTCGCGGACGCGCCCCCGGCCGGGTACGAGGAGTCGTACGCCGACCACCTGCGTGAGCTGATCGGGCGGCACGCGGACGAGCTGGCCGCGGTGATCGTGGAACCGGTGGTGCAGGGCGCGGGCGGGATGCGCTTCCACTCCCCCGCGTACCTGCGGGTGCTGCGCGAGGCGTGCGACGCCCACGACGTGCTGCTGGTCTTCGACGAGATCGCGACCGCGTTCGGCCGTACGGGCACGCTGTTCGCGGCGGAGCAGGCCGGGGTGACGCCGGACGTGATGTGCGTCGGCAAGGCGCTGACCGGCGGATACGTGACGATGGCGGCGACACTGTGCACGGCGCGCGTCGCCGACGGCATCTCGCGCGGTGAGGTCCCGGTGCTGGCCCACGGGCCCACGTTCATGGGCAACCCGCTGGCGGCGGCCGTGGCGTGCGCCTCGATCGACCTGCTGCTCGGCCAGGACTGGCAGACCGAGGTCAAGCGCATCGAGACCGGCCTGCGGGACGGGCTCGCGCCCGCGGCGGACCTGCCGGGTGTGCGGGACGTGCGGGTGCTCGGCGCGATCGGCGTGGTGCAGCTCGACCACGCCGTCGACATGGAGGCGGCGACCCGGGCGGCCGTCCGCGAGGGCGTGTGGCTGCGGCCGTTCCGCGACCTCGTCTACACGATGCCGCCGTACGTCACCGGCGACGCGGACGTGGCACGTGTCGCCCGCGCGGTGTGCGCGGCGGCGCGGGAGGGATGACATGCGGGACACATCGGTACTGGTGATCACGGGGACGGGCACGGAGGTCGGCAAGACGGTCACGACCGCCGCCGTCGCCGCCGCGGCGGTCGCGGCCGGCCGGTCGGTGGCGGTGCTCAAGCCCGCCCAGACGGGCGTGGCGCCCGGCGAGCGCGGCGACGCCGACGAGGCGGCACGGCTCGCGGGCGGTGTGACGACGCTCGAACTCGCCCGCTTCCCCGAGCCGTTGGCACCCGGCACGGCCGCGCGCCGGGCCGGTCTCGCGCCGGTGCGGCCCTCCCAGGTGGCGGAGGCCGCGGCCGAGCTGGCCACCGGGCACGACCTCGTCCTGGTCGAGGGCGCGGGCGGTCTGCTGGTCCGCTTCGACGAGGCGGGCGGCACGTTGGCGGACGCGGCGCGGCTGCTGGACGCGCCGGTGCTGGTCGTCGCCTCGGCCGGTCTCGGCACCCTGAACACGACCGAACTGACCGCCCACGCGCTGCGCGAGCGCGGGATCGGTCTGGCGGGCGTCGTGATCGGCAGCTGGCCCGACTCCCCCGATCTGGCGTGCCGTTGCAACCTCGCGGACCTGCCCGTGGTGTCCGGGGCTCCCCTGCTCGGGGCGGTCGCGGCCGGCGCGGGTTCGCTGGCCCCCGCGGACTTCCGTGCGGCGGCGCCGGGTTGGCTGTCGCCGGCGCTGCACGGGACGTGGGACGCGGCCGCGTTCACGGCCGCCGAGGCTCCGTAGCCCCGGGATCGTCCGGGTTCCGGGACGGCTGCCGTCCGTCCCGGGACCCGGCCGCCGGGCCGCGTGACGGGGGCTCCGCACCGGGCCGCCGTACGGCGGATTCCTGACGCCGGGAAAGGCGCCGCGGTCACCCACTTCCCCCGCAGCGGTCCGGAGGCCGGGCGCGGGGCGGCTCAGAGGCTCCACTGGCGCAGTTCGTGCGCGATGTCCTGGACCGAGGCCTCGCCGCTCTTCACCAGCCGGGCGAGATCGCGGACCTGCTCGGGCGAGATGACGACCTTGACGCCGCTGGCGACGAGGTAGGCGTAGGCCACGGCGGACGCGAACAGCGCGTTCGAGCGCTCCAACGCCGGGACGTGCAGCAGGAGTTGCAGCAGCGCCGCGGCGCGGGCGTGCGGAGTGTCGTAGACAGGGGTGCCGAATATCTCCGCCTCGTGCCTGCTGACGGCGGCGACGAGCGCGCCCCAGTCCGTGACCTGGGGGTCTCCGGGCGTCTTCTGTTCGGCGATCATGAGGAGCCAGGCGAGATCGATTCTGAGATGGCTCAACGGATCAACGACGACCTTCGCGCTTGCCCTCACGCTCCGCGCCGAACTCCTCGGCGAAGACGGTCTCGTACTGCTTCATGAAGTCGGCGGCGGCGTCCACGAACGTGTGGCCGGCCTCCCCGGTGTCCTGCCTGACCAGCTCCTCGATGTACCGGTTGACGCTCATGCCACGCTCCAGGGCACGCTCGCGGGCGGCACGGGCGGTGCCCTCGTCCACCCGCACGTTCAGCTGGGTCTTCGCCATACCTCGAAGCTAGCGCCGAAGTGCTAGCAGCGGCAAGGGGGCCCGGCGCTCGGCCCGGGGGTGGAAAGTGCCCCTTACATCGGTGTCGGGGACCCGACCTGGGGCGGAGAGCGACCGGCACCTCGGGGGGATACCGGGTGTGCCCCCGGTCACACTACGCTCTGCCCGACATGGAGCCGGCACGTCGGACGTCTGGGAGGCGGCCTTGTCCACACCCGCAACGGAGCACGCCTCGGGCCGGGCGGAGGCCGACGGGAACGCGGCCCGCGCCCGTGGTCTGACCAAGGCCTACGGCTCCGGTGAGACGACCGTGCTCGCGCTCGACTCGGTGGACGTGGACATCGAGCGCGGCCGGTTCACCGCCGTCATGGGCCCCTCGGGTTCCGGGAAGTCCACGCTCATGCACTGCCTGGCGGGGCTCGACACCGTCTCGGCCGGGCAGGTGTGGCTCGGCGACACCGAGATCACCGGGCTCAAGGAGCGCGAGCTGACCCGGCTGCGACGGGACCGCATCGGCTTCATGTTCCAGTCGTTCAACCTGATCCCGACGCTGAACGCCGCCGAGAACATCACGCTGCCCATGGACATCGCCGGCCAGAAACCCGACCGGCAGTGGCTGGACCGGGTGATCGACACGCTCGGCCTGCGCGACCGCCTCAAGCACCGGCCCGCCCAGCTGTCCGGCGGCCAGCAGCAGCGCGTGGCCTGCGCCCGCGCCCTCGCCTCCCGTCCCGAGCTGATCTTCGCGGACGAGCCGACCGGCAATCTCGACTCGCGCGCCGGTCTCGAGGTGCTGGGCTTCCTGCGCGAGGCGGTGGACGAGCTGGGCCAGACCGTCGTGATGGTCACGCACGACCCCGGCGCCGCCGCCCACTCCGACCTGGTGCTCTTCCTGGAGGACGGGCGGATCGTGGACGAGATGGCGCGGCCGACCGCGGAGGCCGTCCTGGAGCGCATGAAGCGCTTCGACTCCGCCCGCTCCGCCTTCACCGACGCGGCGGGCGACGGCGCCCCGCCCGTGGTGGCGCAACGGAACCCGGACGCCCCGTCCGCCCCCGGAGAGCGGCGCTCCGACGGCGGTTCCGGCGACGTCACCCTCGACAAGGACTGAGGCGGTCGTGCTCAAGGCGACACTGCGGAGCTTCCTCGCGCACAAGGGACGGCTGCTGCTCTCGGCACTGGCCGTCGTCCTGTCCGTCGCGTTCGTCGCGGGCAGCCTGATCTTCTCGGACACCGTCACCCGCACCTTCGACCGGCTCTTCGCCTCGACGTCGGCCGACGTGACCGTGTCCCCCCGGGACGACCTGACGGGGCAGATCCCGTCCGGGGCGACCGCCACCGTGCCGGCCTCGCTCGCCGACCGGGTGGCCGGGATCGACGGGGTGGCCACCACGCACGGTGACGTCTCGGTCGAGAACATCACCGTCGTCGACCGCGAGAACGAGTCGGTCGGGCCGACCACCGGCGCGCCGACCATCGCCACCGACTGGTTCGTCACCGACCGCAGCCCGGTGAAGCTGACCTCGGGGCACGCGCCCCGGGGACCCGGGCAGGCCCTTCTCGACGCGGACACGGCGAAGAACAAGCACGTGAGGATCGGCGACCCGCTCACGGTGCTCGCCGGGCCCGGGTCGTTCGAGGTGCGGGTGGTCGGGATCGCCACCTTCACCACCACCAACCCCGGTGCCGCACTGGTCTACCTCGACACACCGACCGCGCCGTCCAAGCTGCTCGGCCGCGCCGGAGTGGTCACCAGCGTCTCCGTGACGGCGGAGCCGGGGGTGAGCGACGACGCGCTCAAGCGGCGCATCGCCGACGAACTCGGCACGGAGAAGTACGAGTTGCAGACCGCCGACGAGGAGGCGGAGTCGGCGGCCGAGGAACTCGGCGGCTTCCTCGACGTGATCAAGTACGTGATGCTCGGCTTCGCCGGGATCGCGGTGCTCGTCGGTGTCTTCCTCATCGTCAACACCTTCTCGATGCTCATCGCCCAACGCACACGCGAACTGGGCCTGTTGCGGGCCCTGGGAGCCGACCGGCGCCAGGTGCGCCGCTCCGTGCTGACCGAGGCGACGCTGCTCGGCCTGGTCGGTTCGACGCTCGGTCTCGCCGCGGGCATCGGCCTGGCGGCCGGACTGATCGAGCTCATGGGCGCCTTCGGGATGAACCTGAAGTCCACCGAGATGGTGATCGGCTGGGCGACTCCCGTGTCCGCGTACGTCGTCGGGGTGGGCGTCACCTTCCTGGCGGCGTACCTCCCGGCCCGGCGTGCGGCGCACGTCTCGCCGATGGCGGCACTCGCGGACGCGGAGATCGCGGGGGTGGGACGGCCGTTGCGGACGCGCGCGATCGTGGGCTCGGCCGTCGGCGTGGCCGGCGCCGCCGCCCTCGTGGGCTGCGTGACGGCGACGAAGACCTCGTCGGCCGCGTCGCTGCTGGGGCTCGGGGTGGTCCTCACCCTCGTCGCCACCGTGATCGCCGGCCCGCTGCTGGTGCGGCCCGTGATCCGGGTACTGGGGGGCGCCTTCCCGGCCCTGTTCGGCTCCGTCGGCCGGATGAGCCAGCGCAACGCCCTGCGCAACCCGCGGCGTACGGGGGCCACCGCCGCCGCGCTGATGGTGGGCCTCGCCCTGGTCGGCGGGATGTCGGTGGCGAGCGCGTCCATGAGCAAGTCCTTCGACCAGCAGATCGACAAGACGCTGGGTGCCGACTTCGTGGTGCAGAACAGCAACTTCCTGCCGTTCCCCCAGGAGATCACCGACAAGGTCCGGGCCACCGACGGCGCCGGGCTCGTCGTACGGCAGCGGTTCACCCCGGTGGCGGTCCGGCTGCCGGACGGCGAGCGCGTCGAGACCACGGCCGCCGCCTACGAGCCGCGGCTGGACGAGGTCGCCCACATCACCTACGCCCGGGGCGACACGGCGGCGGCGCTGGCGGACGGGCACATCGGCATGGACGCCGACTTCGCCGCCGACCACGGCGTCCGGATCGGCGGCACGATCCCCGTCGAGTTCCCGGGCGGGCGCACGACCCGGCTGGAGGTGGCCGCCCTCACCGCGCAGGAGTCCGCCGAGGGCTTCGGCGTGCGGGGCGGCCTGTACTTCGGCTTCGGGACGATCGAGACGTACGTGCCCGACGGGCAGGACTCCGCCCTGTACGTGAACGCGCGGGCCGGCACCGACGCGGACGGGCTGCGCGCGGGCCTGGAGCGGGCGCTCGACCCGTATCCGCAGGTGCAGGTGCGCGATCTGGCCGACTACAAGAAGCTCATCCACGACCAGATCGCCGTGCTGCTCTACCTCGTGTACGCGCTGCTCGGGCTCGCGATCGTCATCGCGGTGCTCGGCGTGGTCAACACCCTCGCCCTGTCGGTGGTGGAGCGCACCCGCGAGATCGGGCTGCTGCGCGCGATCGGGCTGGCCCGCCGTCAGCTGCGCCGGATGATCCGCCTGGAGTCGGTGGTGATCGCCGTCTTCGGGGCGGTCCTCGGTCTGGCGCTCGGGCTGGTCTGGGGGCTGTGCGTGCAGCAGGTGCTCGCCCTTCAGGGCATGACGGCGCTGGCGGTCCCGTGGGGCACCATCGTCGCGGTGGTGGTCGGTTCGGCGGTCGTGGGCATCGTCGCGGCGCTGCTGCCGGCGCTGCGGGCCTCGCGGATGAACGTGCTGGCGGCCATCGCGCACGAGTGACGCGGACGTGGCCCCGGGCCCGCACGAGTGACACGGACGTCGGCCCGGGCCCGCACGAGTGACACGGACGTCGGCCCGGGCCCGCACGGGCTGGGTCCGGGGCCCGGCCCCGCTGCGTACCGGCCCCGTACCCGCGGCCCGTCCGTATCGCGGAATTCCCGTGTCACGCGCGGAGACCCGTGGTGGGATCGCGGCATGACCGATCTGCGGATACGGGCCGCTACGGCCGGGGACCTGGACGCCGTGCTCGCCTTCTGGAAGACGGCGGCCGAGGGCACGAGCATCAGCGACGACCGGGACGGCGTGGAGCGGCTGGTGCTCCGTGATCCCGGGGCGCTGCTCCTCGCGGAACGCGACGGGGAGCTGGTGGGCACGGTGATCGCGGGCTTCGACGGCTGGCGCTGCCATCTGTACCGGCTGGCGGTGCACCCGCGGCGCCGGCGTCTGGGCATCGGCTCGGCGCTCCTGGCGGCGGCCGAGGAGCGGTTCGTACGGCTCGGCGGGCGCCGCGGGGACGCGATGGTGCTGGAGCGGAACGAGACCGCGCATCATGCCTGGCGCGCCGCG
Organism: Streptomyces sp. NPDC054842; assembly: GCF_053611025.1. Taxonomy (NCBI): domain Bacteria; kingdom Bacillati; phylum Actinomycetota; class Actinomycetes; order Kitasatosporales; family Streptomycetaceae; genus Streptomyces; species Streptomyces sp. NPDC054842. The sequence goes on along the minus strand of NZ_JBSGZN010000059.1, from coordinate 2,731 downwards.
GGGTACACGGCCGAGGAACACTGGCGCAGGTGGGTCAAGCCCCTCACGGACTGATCCACTTTGCCTGTCCTTTACCATTGACCCATCAGCCGTCCCCCCGCATGGAAAGGTGTGAGCGTCCGCCCATGGGCGAACCTCCCGGTACGCGGCACTGCCGTCCCCCCGGTCTCCGACATCGCGCGATCCCGCCGCCCCTGGCCGATCATGGGACGGAGGTGACCCGATGACCGAAGTGCTCCTTCTCCTGGTGGCGATCCTGCTCTCCGTGGCCTGTGGCGCCTTCGTCGCGGCGGAGTTCTCCCTGACCACGGTCGAGCGCGGCGAGCTGGAACGCGCCGTCGAGCGCGGCGAGCGGGGCGCCTCCGGTGCCCTCAAGGCCGCGCGCAACCTGACGTTCCAGCTGTCCGGCGCGCAGCTCGGCATCACGGTGACCAACCTGGTCGTCGGCATGCTCGCCGAACCGTCCATCGCCAAGCTGATCGCCGGCCCGCTGGAGGCCATGGGCGTACCGAGCGGGGCCTCGCACTCGATCGCGCTGGTGCTGGGCACGGCCCTGTCGACCGTCTTCCTGATGGTCGTCGGCGAGCTGGTGCCCAAGAACTGGGCGATCTCCTCACCGCTCGCCGTCGCCAAACGGGTGGCGACCCCGCAGCGCTGGTTCAGCGCCGCGTTCCGCCCGTTCATCACCCACCTGAACAACACCGCGAACCGCCTGGTGCGCCGTTTCGGCATCGAGCCGGCCGAGGAGCTGGCGTCCGCGCGCGGCCCCAAGGAACTCGTGGCGCTGGCCCGCCACTCCGCCAAGGCGGGCGCGCTCGAACCGGACACCGCCGAGCTCTTCGTCCGCACGCTGAACCTGGCCGACCTCTCCGCGGAGAACGTGATGACGCCGCGCGTGCAGGTCATCGCGCTCGACGTCCAGGCGACCTGCGAGGACGTGGCGAACGCGACGCGGGCCACCGGCCTGTCCCGGTTCCCGGTCTACCGCGGGAACCTCGACTCGGTGGTCGGGGTCGTGCACATCAAGGACGTGCTGACGGTGGCCGCCGACGTGCGGGCCCGCACCTCGATCGCCCAGATCACACGTGAGCCGCTCTTCGTGCCGGAGTCCCTGACCGTCGACCGGCTGCTGGACCGGCTGGCCGGCAAGCGCACGATGGCCGTGGTCATCGACGAGTACGGCGGCACGGCCGGCGTCGCGACGCTGGAGGACATCGTCGAGGAGGTCGTCGGCGAGGTGCGGGACGAGCACGACCCGCACGAGACGCCCGACCTGGCCCCGGCGGGCGAGGACGGCGAGGGCCGCACGCTGTACTCGGCCGACGGATCGGCCCGCACCGACCAGCTCGAACGGGTCGGCCTGCGGGTCCCGGACGGGCCGTACGAGACGCTGGCCGGACTCGTCGCCGCCGAGATCGGGCGCATCCCGGCCGTCGGCGACACCGTCGAGGTGGCCGGCTGGCTGCTCGAGGTGACGGACGCCGGGGGCCGCCGGGCCGCCCGGGTCCTGCTGCACGCGCCGGACGGCGAGCACCGCGCCGGAGACAAGGAGGAGGCACGATGACCGCCGTCCAACTGCTGATCGGTCTGGCCACGCTCGTCGTGAACGCCTTCTTCGTCGGCGCCGAGTTCGCCCTGATCTCCGTGCGCCGCAGCCAGATCGAGCCGCACGCCGAGGACGGCGACCGCCGTGCGCGCAGTGTGCTGTGGGGTCTGGAGCACGTGTCCGCGCTGCTCGCGGCGGCGCAGCTGGGCATCACCCTGTGCACTCTGGTGCTCGGCGTGGTCGCCGAGCCCGCCATCGCGCACCTGCTGGAACCGGCGTTCCACGCGGTGGGGGTCTCCGAGGGCGCGGGCCACGCGGTCTCGTTCGTGATCGCGCTGACGCTGGCGACATATCTGCACATGCTGCTCGGCGAGATGGTCCCCAAGAACGTCGCGCTGGCCGAGCCGGTCAGGACCGCCCTGTTCCTGGGCCCGCCGCTGGTCGCGCTGGCTCGGGGACTGCGCCCGGTGATCTTCTCCGTGAACGCCTTCGCGAACGGGCTGCTGAAGCTGCTCCGTGTGGAGGCCAAGGGCGAGGTCACGGCCACCTTCTCGGACGACGAACTGGCCCGTCTGGTCGCGGACTCCGGGGAGGCCGGCCTCATCGACGAGCGTGCCCGGGAGCGGCTGCGCGACGCCCTGGAGCTCGGCAGGCGGCCGGTGCGCGACGTCGTGCTCCCGCTGGAGAGCGTCGTCTACGCGAGCGTCGGAGTCACGCCCGAGCAGTTGGAGCGGCTGTCCGCCGAGAGCGGGTTCTCCCGCTTCCCGGTGGTGGACGACAGCCGCCGGATCGTGGCGTACCTGCACGTCAAGGACGCGCTGGACGCGATGCCGCGCGACCTGCCGTTCTCCGTGCGGGACATGCGCCCGATCGCCCGGGTCCGGGAGAACACCCCGCTGGACGACGTCCTGACGGCCATGCGCCGGAGCCGTACGCACCTGGCGGCGGTCCTCGGCGAGGACGGCCGTCTCTCGGGGCTCGTGACCATGGAGGACGTCCTGCGCGAACTGTTCGGCCAGCCGGTGTGAGGACCCGGACCTGAACACCGCCGAGGTCCGGCGCACGCCCCGCTCGGGCGTGCGCCGGGCCGTGGTGGTGTCCCAGGCCCCGCAGCCCGCCCCCCGGGCCCGGGCGCGAGGGGCGGCCCCCGCCCCGGCCCCGGCCCGGCGCCCGGGCCCGCGCCGG
>NZ_JBSGZN010000058.1:0-46965 GCF_053611025.1 Streptomyces sp. NPDC054842 | reverse complement strand
CCGCTCACACGCGGTGGCCCGGGCCTTCGCGGTGCCGGGCGCGGCGTCCCCGCCCCGGCTTCCGGTGTCCTCGCCGGCGTCCTCGTCAGCGGAGGGGGCGTGAGGCGTGCTGCGCCGCGAGCCGCACCGGGGCGTTCACCGCTCCGTAGCCGCGGTAGCCGTCGTCACGCTGGACGAGTTCGAAGAAGACGCGGCCGACGGTCTCGGTGTAGCAGTGGCGGAATTCCCCCTCCGCGTCGCGGTCGTAGAGGATGCCGAGTTCGCGGTACGCCGCCAGCTCGGCGTCCGGGAACGCGTACCGGGCCGCCAGGTCGTCGTAGTAGTTCGCCGGGATCGGCAGCAGGCGCCCGCCCGCGGCACGGAAGCGGCGGGCGGCGGCCACCACGTCCGCCGTGGCCAGCGCGATGTGCTGGGAGCGGGCGCCGTCGTCGGCGGGGCCGGGGCCCACTCCGAGGGCGATCCGGACACTGCCGTCGGCGTCGGCGACGGCGCGGCTGCGGTGCAGGCCGTAGGGGTCCGCCACGTCGACGCTCTCCTGCGCGGCGAGCCCGAGCACGCTGCGGTGGAAGAGGGCGGCCTCGTCGAACTGGTGCCAGGGCTGGGTGAGCGCCAGGTGGTCGATGCGTTGGACGGGTCCCGGCACGGACTGCTGGGGAGCACTGGACGCCCTGGGCGCACCGGTCGCGCCGAGAGCCCCTGGCCCACCGGTCGCACCGAGAAGGTCCGGCTGCTCGTCCGTACGTGCGAAGTCCTGGGTCCAGCTGGGGAGTTCGGGGCGGTCCGTGGCGCAGAAGAAGAGTTCGGTGCCGTCGGGAGCGGACACGGCGTCGAGCGGCGCGTCCCCGGGGGCGCGGCGGCGGGGCAGCACGGGTGCGAGGAGGGCCTCGGCGCGACGGGCGGCTCCCGCCGGGTCGGGTGACTCCAGGCCGACGGCGGCGAGAGCGGTGCCGTCGCGGCGGACGTGCGGTCCCGTGTTGACCAGGACACGGGCCTCGCCCTGCTCCCAGAGGTCGACAGGCTTGCTGCGATGCCGGGCGGTGCGGGTGAAGCCGAGGGCGCCCAGGACGGCGGAGACGGGTTCGGCGTCGGGGGTGACGAGTTCGGCGAAGGCGACGCCGGTGGGCACGGCGGGGGCCGGCGGCGCGGCGAGACCGGCGGCCTCCTGGAGGACGAGCAGGGAGCGCTGGGCGTCGACGGCGGTCGGTCCGGCCTCCGCCTGGCGGAAGACGTCGTTGAACACCTCCAGGGAGAGCGGACCCCGGTACCCGGCGCGCATCACGTGGCCCAGCAGTCCGGCGAGGTCGAAGCCGCCCTGGCCGGGGAAGCAGCGGTAGTGGCGGCTCCACTGCAGGACGTCCATGGCCATCAGCGGGGCGTCGGCCAGCTGGAGGAAGAAGATCTTCTCGCCGGGGATGTCCTCGATGCCCTTCGGGTCGGACCCGCGGGCGAGGATGTGGAAGCTGTCCAGGCAGGTGCCGAGGGCGGGGTGGCCGGCCGTCTCGACGATGCGCCAGGCGTGGTCGTAGGTGTGCACGTGCCGCCCCCAGGCGAGTGCCTCGTAGGCGACGCGGATGCCGAACTCCCGCGCCACGTCGGCGAGAGCGCTCAGCTGTCCGGCGGCGAGCGCGTCGTCGTCGACGGCCAGCGGGGAGACGCTGGAGCACACCAGGACGGTGTCGGCGCCCAGCCGTTCCATGAGCGCGAACTTGTGCCGGGCCCGGCGCAGATTGCGTTCGAACTCGTCCGCCGGGACCGCCTCGATGTCGCGCATCGGCTGGTAGAGGTCGATGCTCAGACCGAGGTCGGCCGTGCGGGCGCGGATCTCCTCGGGGGTCAGCGGGCTCGCGAGCAGGTCGTTCTCGAAGATCTCCACGCCGTCGAAGCCCGCCCGGGCCGCGGCCGTGAGCTTCTCGGTCAGGGATCCGCTGAGCGAGACGGTGGCGATGGACGTACGCACGGGCTGCTCCTTCGGGGCGGGTGATGCGGTCCGGCGGCAGGGGGCCGGGGCGGTTGCGGGGTTAGGCGGTAATAGGGGCCGGGGCGGAGGTGCGATGCGGCGGTAGGGGCCGGAGCGGGGAAGTGCGATGCGGCGGTCCGGCCGGGGCGTGGGGCGGGCGGTTCACGGCTCGCCGAGCTGTCAGGGCGGTGCGGCATCGGCGAAGCCGTCGCCCTGAGCGGGGGCCAGCCCGGCAGGGGGCCGGGGCGGTGCTTGCGGTGCGGCGGAAGGGGGCCGGGGCGTGGTGCGGTGCGGGCCGGTTCACAGGCCGCCGCGGGGTCACGGCGGTGCCGCATCGGCGAAGCCGTCGCCCTGAGCGGGGGGCCAGCCCGCCAGGCCCCCGGGCGGTGGTGCGGACCCGCGGCAGGGGCCCTGCCCGGGGTCGCCGCCGGGGCGACGGCACCGGGCCCCGCCCGTGAGGTCAGCGCCGCGCCCCCGCCGCGTCCGCCAGTTCGGCGATGTCGGCCAGCATGCGGACGGTGTCGGGTTCTCGTCCGGTGAACAGCCGGAACGCGTCCGCCGCCTGGAAGACGGCCATGCCACCGCCGTCGAGGGTCGCGCAGCCGAGGGCGCGGGCGGCGCGCAGCAGTTCGGTGTCCAGAGGGCGGTAGACCACTTCGGCGACCCACAGTTCGGGACGGAGCAGCTCGGCCGGCAGGGGAAGGCCCGGGTGTGCGGCCATCCCGGTGGGGGTGGCGTGCACGACCCCGTCGGCCCGGGAGAGCAGTGCGGGCAGCGCGTCCGGCGTGGCGGCGCCCGCGCGTCCGGCGCCGAAGTGGCCGTCGAGCCCGGCGGCGAGCCCGGCGGCACGGTCGGGGAGCGCGTCGACGACGCTCACGTGCCCCGCGCCCAGGGTGAGCAGGGCGTGGGCGACGGCCGCGCCCGCGCCTCCGGCCCCGAGCTGCACGACGTGTTCCAGCGGGGCGTCGGGCAGTCCGCGGGCGAACGAGGCGGCGAATCCGGTCACGTCCGTGTTGTGCCCGACCGCGCGGCCGTCCTCGAAGACGACGGTGTTCACCGCGCCGAGCGCCTCGGCCTGCGGGGACAGCGCGTCGAGGTGGGGGATGACGAGCTGCTTGCAGGGATGGGTGATGTTGAGCCCGTCGAAGCCGAGGGCGCGGGCGCCTCGCACGAGGTCGCCCACCGCCTCCGGTCCCCCGTCGAGCCGGTCGATGTCGATGAGCCGGTACAGGTACCGCAGCCCCTGCCGGTCGGCCTCCCTCTCGTGCAGCCCGGGACTGAGGGAGGGTCCGACGCCGGAACCGACGAGGCCGACGAGATACGAGTCCTTGGTCACGGCGACCTCCTGAGCGATGCCACAGCCTAATGTACGAACTAGTACGTTAGTCATAGCAGGATCTCCTGGTCGCCGGAACCCCCCGCCCGCCTCCGTGTGCGGCGCCGGACCCCGACGGCGGGCACGCCCGGGGCACCGGTCGGCGCCCCCCTCGCGGCCCGGCCCCTCGCGAGACCGGCACTTCCGGGGCGGGGGCCTGCTTCTACAATCGCGAGCACTGGCCCCCGCCCGAAGGAACCCGATGACCAGCGTCGAAGAACCGGCACGACCCAACGGCCGCATTCGCGACGCCGCGCGCACCAGGGCCGAGATCCTCGACGTGGCCACCCAGGAGTTCGCGCGCGCCGGCTACACGGGCGCCCGCGTGGACGAGATCGCCGCCCGCACCCGCACCACGAAGCGGATGATCTACTACTACTTCGGTGGCAAGGAGCAGCTCTTCACGGCCGTTCTGGAGCGGGCGTACTCGGTGATCCGCCAGGCCGAACAGGAGCTGGACGTCGAGCACTTGGACCCGGTCGCGGCGATCCGCCGCCTCGCCGAGGTCACGTTCGACCACCACGAGAGGCACCCCGACTTCATCCGCCTGGTGAGCATCGAGAACATCCACGGCGCGGAGCACATCGCCTCGTCCGAGGAACTGGGCAGAATCGGCTCGCCCGCTCTGGACGTGATCCGCCGCATCCTGGAGGCGGGCCGCAGTTCGGGCCTGTTCACGGCCGACGTCGACGCCGTGGACCTGCACGCGATGATCAGCGCCTTCTGCTTCTTCCGGGTCGCCAACCGGCACACCTTCGGCGCCCTGTTCGGCCGCGACCTGGTGGCTGCCGACCGGCGGGAGCACTACCGCACGATGCTCGGCGACATGGTCATCGCGTATCTGACGGCCGACCGTTCCGCGGACTGAGCACACCGGAATCCGGCCACCCACCGCTACCGACAGGGCGCCTGACCTGCGCTTTCACCCCGGGGCGCCCAGGGGAACGCAATCCGCGCGGCGGCAGCGGACGGCCGGCAGACGGCCGGAGATCCCTCGACGCGACCTCTTGACAGGACGGAAACGCGGGCGCAACATCCGTAGCCAATCCGCTACTAACTATCCAGTGGGTTAATTAGCCGGACGCGCATCCGGCACAGCCGACCCGCACACCCCAGGGATCCGGCTCCTCCCCCTCCGCCACTCCCGTCCCCGGAGTTCCCTCGAAGGAGCACGCCGTGTCTGCCCCACCCACACCGCTCGACGCCCCTCCCGGCCAGCCCCGTAAGGCCGCCATGGCCGCCTGGATCGGCAGCGCCCTGGAGTACTACGACTTCTTCATCTACGGCAGCGCCGCCGCGCTGATCTTCCCCAAGGTCTTCTTCGACGAGTCGGACCCCGCCACCGCGACGCTGCTCTCGCTGGCCACGTTCGGCGTCGCCTACGCCGCGCGGCCGGTCGGCGCGCTCTTCCTCGGGCACTTCGGCGACCGCGTCGGCCGCAAGCGCATCATGGTCTTCACGCTGATGCTGATGGGACTGTCCACGTTCCTCATCGGCTGTCTGCCGACCCGGGACCAGGTCGGCGACCTCGCGCCCGTCCTGCTCGTGCTGTGCCGGGTGCTCCAGGGCATCTCCGCGGCCGGCGAGCAGGCCAGCGCCAACTCCATGTCCCTGGAACACGCGCCGGCGGACCGGCGCGGCTTCTTCACCAGCTTCACGCTCAGCGGCACCCAGGGCGGGCAGCTCCTGGCGACCCTGGTCTTCCTGCCGATCGCCGCGCTCCCCGAGGACCAGCTCCTGTCGTGGGGCTGGCGCGTCCCGTTCTGGCTGAGCGTGGCGGTCGCCATCGCCGGCTTCGTCATCCGCCGCACGCTCCAGGAGACCCCGGCCTTCACCCAGCAGGCCGCCACCGAGGGCGTGGTGCGGCTGCCGCTGGCCGTGCTGCTGCGCGACCACCGCGCGGACGTGCTCCGGGTCGTCGCGGGCGCCGTCATCGCCTCCGTCAGCACGATCTTCACGGTGTGGGCGCTGGCGTACGCGACCAGCGACGCGGTCGGCATGTCCCGCTCCGGGATGCTGTGGGTGGGCGCGCTCGCCAACGTCGTCGCTCTCGGCGCCATCCCCCTGTGGGCCAGGCTCTCCGACCGTATCGGCCGGCGTCCGGTCTTCCTCGTCGGGGCCGTCGGCAGCGCGGTCGCCATGTTCGGCTACCTGTGGGCGATCTCGACGGGCTCGTACCCTCTGGTGCTCGTGCTGGGCATCGTCGCCTTCGGCGTCGTCTACAGCGCGGCGAACGGCGTCTGGCCCGCCTTCTACGGCGAGATGTTCTCCACCCGGGTGCGGCTGTCCGGCATGGCCATCGGCACCCAGATCGGCTTCGCCGTGGCCGGGTTCGCCGTCACGTTCGCCGCGCGGATCGCCGGCCCGGACGGCGACGGCTGGTTCGCCGTGGCCCTGTTCACGGCGGCCCTGTGCGTCCCGCCGGTCATCGCCGCCGTCACCGCCCGCGAGACGCACCGGGTGCCGACCGAGGACCTCGGCGTGCGGACGCCCCGCGCGGCCTCGCGGCACGACTCCGTCCCCGCCTGACCGTCCCCGGGGCCACCACGCCGTACGCGGCCAACCGCCCCTTCTCCCCCGGGATGTCTCCAGGCCCTCAACGGCATACGGCAGTCGGGGGCTCGGGCACCAACGGCGTACGGCAGTTGGGGTCTCCGGCACCAACGGCATACGGCGGTCGAGGGCTCGGGCACAACGCTCGTCCTCAACTCCCGCTCTGAGTAAGGTGGTTGAGATCACCCGGCTCCTTTGGCGCCCCCGGTCCTCGTCCGCGTCGCCCGGCGCGAGCCCGCGCCGGGCCGGTCCCGCGGGCCCCGGATCCGTCACACCGGAGCGATCAAGGCACCGTTACGGGCGGACACCGCGCGCCCGGCGACGTAGAGTTCGACCTCGCGCACACCGGCCGGATTCAGGGACGGCCGGTGTGCGCGGAGCGCGCTCGGGCCGGGCAGCCTCGCCGTGACGGCGGGGGCCGGCGCTCGTCACCATGGCGTCCCGGGCCCGACCGGGTAAGGCATCACGGCGCCGCCCGGCCAACCTCACTGCTACGGAAGCCACTTGACAGGGCTCACGCCCCGCGGTCGACACTCGCGTCCAGCAAGGGGCCCAGCTCACGGGTCACGGTCGTGAGGGCGCGTACGTCCTGTTCGGCCCTGGCGATCAGCAACGCGCCCTCCAGCGCGCTGATCATGAGCGTCGCTAGGGGCTCGGCCCGGTCGGCCGGTACACCCAGGTCCGTCAACGCCCCCGCCACCGGCCCGGTCCAGGACGCGAACGCGGCGGCAACGGCAGTGCGGGTGGACTCGGTGGAGTCCGCGCAGTCCGCCGTCGCGGCGGCCACCGGGCAGCCGGACGCGAAACCGAGCGAGCCGTACTCGTCGGTCCACTGCCGCACCATCGCGGCGAACAGCCCGCTCGGCCTCGGTTCGTCCAGTTCCGCGAGGAACCGGGCGACGCGCCGGCCGGCGTAGCGGCCCGCCCAGCCCACCGCCTCGTTGACCAGCTGCTCCTTGCCGCCGGGGAAGTAGTGCTGGAGTGAACCGCGCGGCGCGCCCGCGTGTTCGGCGACCTCCCGCATGCCGGTCGCGGTGACGCCCTGGCGGCGGATGAGCTGGGCCGCGCTGAACACCATCCGCTCGCGCGGCCCCCGCCCGGAATCCTTCATGTCCGACCTCCCGTCGCCCCGCGTCACCCTCGCCCGGCCGGACCGGGCACCCGTGGACACCCTCGGCGCGGGCCGCCGGGCAACCCCGCCATGAACGTCCGCACCCACTATGACAGCTGTCATGAAGCTGGCTACTATGACAGCTGTCATAGCCAGCGAGCGGTGGGCCACGGGGCCGGCCAGAGACGGCGGTGCCTCGTGCGGGTGGGATTCCTCGGCCTCGGGGTCATGGGTCAGCCGATGGCCCTGAATCTGGCCCGGACCGGCACGCCCCTGATCGTGTGGAACCGCACCGCCGCCAGGGCGGAGCCCCTGCGCGCCGCCGGTGCCGAGGTCGCCGACACTCCCGCCGAGGTCCTCGCCCGCGCGGAGGTGACGTTCCTGATGCTGGCCGACGAGACGGCCACCGACGAGGTCCTCGGCCGCGGCACCTCTGCCTTCGCGGCGGGCGTCGAGGGGCGCACCCTCGTGCACATGGGCACGACGTCGCCGGAGTACTCGCGGGAGCTCGGAGCCGAGGTGCGGGCGGCGGGCGGCCGTTACGCGGAGGCGCCCGTGTCGGGCTCCCGGGTGCCTGCCCAGGAAGGGCGGCTCGTGGCGATGCTGGCCGGGGACGACGCGACCGCGGCGGCCGTACGCCCGCTCCTCGCCCCGATGTGCCACGAGACGTTCGACTGCGGTCCCGTGCCGAACGCGCTGCTGATGAAACTGTCGGTGAACCTGTTCCTGATCACGCTCGTGACCGGTCTCGGGGAGGCGTTCCACTTCGCCGAACGGCAGGGCCTGGACCGGCAGTTGTTCCTCGACGTGCTCGACGCCGGTCCGATGGCGAGCGGGGTCTCGCGGATGAAGGCGCCCAAGCTGCTGACCGGGGACTTCACGGTCCAGGCGGCCGTCCAGGACGTCCTGAAGAACAACCGGCTGATCGCCGGGGCCGCCCGCCGGGCAGGGCTCGCCTCGCCCCTCCTCGACGTCTGCCACGCCCTGTTCGGCGAGGCCGTGGCGCTCGGGCACGGGGGCGCGGACATGGTCGCCGTCCTGCGCGCGATCGAGGCCCGGACCGACACCGGCGGGCGTTCCGCCGAGGGCCCGGACGCCTCGTCCGGCTCCGGGTCAGCGGCCCCGCGGGATGCCGTACGCGCGCTGCACGCGCAGCCGTAGGACGAGGCGGCGGTCGCGGACCATGGCGGCGCGGTAGTCGTCCCAGTCCGGGTGCTCGCCGCGGACGTCCCGGTAGAGCCGGATCAGTTCCTCGACGGTCTCGTCGTGCGGGTCCCGCGCCACAGGCGTGAGGTCCGCCGTGCCCTCGGCCACCGTGTACGCCCACCGGTCGTCGCTGGTGACGTGGTACGAGGCCCGCGGGTCCCTGCGCAGGTTGCGGGTCTTGGCACGGTCGTCGGTGAGCGAGACCCGGACGGTCCGCTCCCGCGGATCGTAGGCGTGGTTCACGTTGGACAGCTGGGGCCGGCCGTCGCGCTTGAGGGTGACCAGCACGCCTCCGTCGTGCTCGCCGAGGAGAGCGAGCAGGGCGTCCTGCGCGTCGTCGGGCCGCTCGCCCGCCTCGGCCCGGCCCGTGCTCGTCACGTCGTTCGCGTCGTCGTGCGCTTCGTGGGTCATACCCGGTCAACGCCGCACCGCGGGCGGGGCATTCCGTGCGGGCGGGGGCCGGTCCGGCGGGGCGCCACTCCAGGCGGTTCGGCACCGTACGGCGTCCGCCGACCGGTCACGGGGCGGCCCCCACTGTGACCGACCCGAATGAGTAGACAGTGTCCACTGAATTCGACCGCAGGCGTAGACACTGTCTACTCACCCTGGTAGACAGTGTCCATGCATGAGCCGGAACCGGGGCTGCGGGCCCGTCTGATCCAGGTCGGGGTCGACCTGGTCACCACCGAGGGGGCGCAGGCCCTGTCCCTGCGGGAGATCGCCCGGCGCGCGGGCGTCTCGCACGGCGCCCCGCGGCGCCACTTCCCGACGCACCTCGCCCTCCTGTCGGCGATCGCGCGCCGCGGCTTCGAGGACCTCGGCGCCCGCGCGGCCCAGGCACTCGGCGACGGCGGGACGGATCCGCGCCCCCGCCTGATGGCACTCGGACGCGTCTACCTGGACTTCGCCTTCGCCAACCCGGGCATGTACGAGCTGATGTTCCGTCACGACATCCTGCGGAGCGACTCGTTGGGGCTGCGCGAGACGAGTCTGCCGCTGTTCGGCGTGTGGGCGGACCTGGTCGGGGAGGCGTGCCCGGAGGCCGACGCACCGCTCGTGGCGGGCGCGTTGTGGGCCAACCTGCACGGCATCGCCCAGCTGTGGAGCTGGGGCAGTCTCCAACTTGCCACCGGCGGCGACGACTTCACCCCGCTGCTGCGGGCCGCACTGGACGCGCATCTCGGGACGGGGACCCGGTGACGCCGCACCGCCTGCTCGTCCTCACGAGCAGTGTCGCCGGCGCGGCGATCGTCGCCCTGGACGGCACCGTGCTGACCATCGCGCAGCCCACGCTCCGCCGGGACCTCGGCGCCTCCTTCGCCCAGGTCCAGTGGACCAGCACCGGCTATCTCATCGCGGTGGCCGCGCTGCTGGTGTTCTCCGGACGGCTCGGCGACCGCTACGGCCACCAGCGGGTCTTCGCCACCGGCGTGCTGGGCTTCGGCGCGACATCGGCCGGGATCGGTCTCTCGTCGGGCATCGGCTGGGTGATCGGGCTCCGCGTGGCCCAGGGCGTCTTCGGCGCGCTGCTCCAGCCGGCCACGCTCGGGATGCTGCGGGCGGCGTTCCCGCCGGACCGGCTCGGCATGCCCGTGGCGCTGCGCACCAGCGCCATCGGCGTGGCCGCGGCGGCAGGCCCCCTCGTCGGCGGGGTGCTGGTCACCCACCTGGGCTGGCGGGCGGTCTTCTTCCTCAACGTCGCGCCGGCCCTCGTACTCGGCGTGCTGGCCCTCGTCGTGCGTGACCCCGCCCGGACGCGGGCCCTTTCCGCCCCCGGGGCCACGGAAGACGGCGCCCCTGGCACGGGGACGGACCCCACTCCGCTCGACGTGCCCGGTGCCTGCCTGCTCGCCGCCGCGCTCGCCCTCCTCGTGCACACCCTGGTCGGCGCGTCGACGGGGAGCGGCGCGACGGGCACCGCCCTCGGCCTGCTCGCGGTCCTGGTCCTGGCAGCCGTGTTCGTCCGCCACGAACGGCGCACCGAAGGCCCGCTGCTGCCGGCCGAGATCGTCGGTTCGGCGACCATCGGCGCGGCGCTCGGCATCCTGGTCACCGCGTCGGCGGCGATGGTCGGGGCCCTCTTCGCCGGGACGTACTTCCTCCAGGACGTCCTCGGGCTCGACCCGCTGCAGAGCAGCCTGCGGGCCCTTCCCGGGCCCGTGATGATGATCCTTGGCGCACCCGCCGCCGCGGTCCTGATGCGGCGTGTCGGGGCCCGGCGGACATGCGTCGCCGGGACGGCGCTCCTCACCGCCGGGGTCTTCGCGCTGTCCCGGCTCGGGCCGGGTGCGGCGGCCCCGGAGATCGGCTTCGGCTTCCTGCTGCTCGGCGCCGGCTTCGGAACGGTGATGGTCACGGCGACGGCCGTCGTCGTGCGCCAGGCGTCCGCGGCGTCGGCGGGGGTCGCGGGCGGGCTCCAGCAGACGGCGATGAACGTCGGACCCACGGTCGGGGTGGCCGTGGCGACCACGCTGATGACGCACGCCGGCGTCGAGATGGGCCTCGCGCTGACCGTCCTCGCCGCGGTCTCCGCCCTGGGACTCCCGCTCGCCCGCGCCCTGCCGGGACGGCCCGCCGCGACCCCCGCGACAGCGCCGCCGGCCGCCCCGGAGGCCCGACCGGAACCACAGGCGGGGAAAGGCCCGTAGGACCCGGTGATCTCTGGGTACAGGACCATCAAGGTGAGTCAGTCCACGAGCCGCAGCCCGGAGGAGTGCCATGGGAGCCCTGCAGCAGGAGGTCGAGCCCGGCGAGGCCGGACTCGATCCCAAGGCGCTCGTCCGGCTGGACGAGCACTTCGCCCACCTCGTCGACACGGGCCGGCTGCCCGGGTACCTGGTCTCCGTGTCCCGGCACGGCCGCGTCGCGCACCTGACGGCGTACGGCCACCGCGACGTCGCGGCGGGCCTGCCGGTCACCACCGACACGCTGTGGCGGATCTACTCGATGACCAAGCCCGTCACCTCGGTGGCCGCGCTGATGCTGCTGGAGGAGGGACGCATAGGTCTGGACGACCCGGTCGGCCGCCACCTCCCCGCCTTCGCCGACCCGCGGGTCCACGTGGCGGGCGAGGGCGCCGAGGTCAGGACCCGTCCGGCCGCCCGGCCCCCGCTGGTCCGGCATCTCATGACGCACACCGCCGGGCTGACCTTCGGCTTCTACCGCACGCACCCCGTCGACGCGCTCTACCGGGCGGCCGGAGTGCAGACGTCGGTGGTCGAGGGCACGGACCTCGCCGCGACCTGCGACGTCTACGCGAGCCTGCCGCTGCAGTTCGAGCCGGGCACCCGGTGGAACTACTCCGTCGCGACGAACGTCCTCGGCCACCTGGTCGAGGTGGTCTCGGGGCAGCCCCTCGACGTGTTCCTCGCCGAGCGGGTCTTCGGCCCGCTCGGGATGACCGACACCGGGTTCCACGTGGACAAGGAGCAGTCCGGACGGCTCGCCGAGCTGTACGGGGAGGACGGCGAGGGCGGCATCACGCCGATCCCGGGGCTGCCCGTGCACGGCCGGCCGCGGCTGCTGTCCGGCAGCGGCGGCCTGGTGGCCACCGCTCACGACTACCACCGCTTCATGGAGTTCCTGCGCCGGCGCGGCGAACTCGACGGCGTCCGGCTGCTGACTCCGGCGACCGTGGACCTGATGACCTCCAACCACCTCCCGGGCGGCGTCGACATCCGCACCCACGGCAGCCCCGGCCACGACGAGCCCGGCAACGCGGGCCTCGGCTTCGGCCTCGGTGTCTCGGTCGTCATCGACCCCGCCGTCACCGCGGCCCCCGCGGGCCCGGGCACGTACGGCTGGAACGGCGTGGCCAGTACGACGTTCCTGGTCGACCCGGGCCGAGACCTGACCGCGCAGTTCATGACCCAGCTGCGTCCCTCCGGGTCGCACACGGTCTTCCCAGACGTCAGGCGCCTGGTGCACGAGGCGGTCGTCGACTGAGGACGCCCTCCCCGTCCGGGACACGAAGCCGGGGTGCGGGACGCGGTACGGGTCGGGGTGCGGGACCCGTACGGGGCGGTGCGGGGCGCCCGCCGTCACTCCTCGGCGGCGCCCGCCTTCGCCGAACCGCAGAAGACGGCCTCCTGCCGGGCACCGTCGAGATGGGGCAGGTAGTGGTCGAGGCGCTCGCGCTTGGTGAGCAGGTAGGCGAGGTTCTCCTCACAGGGCGGGATCAGCAGCGGGACCTGCTCGGTGACCTTGATGCCGTGCCGCAGCAGGGCCTCGCGCTTGCGCGGGTTGTTCGACAGCAGCCGCACCGACCGCACACCCAGGTCGTGCAGCATGTCCGCCGCCACCCGGTAGTCGCGGGCGTCCACCGGAAGGCCGAGGGCGAGATTGGCCTCGACGGTGTCCAGCCCCTCCGCCTGGAGCTTCATCGCCCGCAGCTTGCCGAGCAGACCTATCCCCCGGCCCTCGTGGCCCCGCAGGTAGACGAGGACCCCGCGGCCCTCCGCGACGATCTCCCGCAGCGCCGTGACGAGTTGGGGACCGCATTCGCAGTGGGTGGAGCCGAACGCGTCCCCGGTGAGGCACTCGGAATGCAGCCGGGTGAGGACCTGCTCCTCCCCGATGTCCCCGTACACCAGGACCATCTGTTCCTCGCCGCGGTGGTGGTCCAGATAACCGACCGCCTGGAAATCCCCGTACACCGTGGGCAAGGGCGCGGTCACGACTCGGGTGACACCCGTGGAGTGGGCATTTCCGCCGAGCACGCCGACGTTCTCTGTCATGATCTGTTTCCTATCTGCCGAGCGCGAGCGCGGGCGGTACGAGACGAAAGGCCGGGACAACATGAGCACTTCGGGCATCGAGCCGACGGAGGCCGGGACGGTACCGACGGGCATTTCCGCGCCGCCCGCCGGGAATCAGTCTTTCCCGGGTCGGGATATTCCGGAACCCGCGCCCAACTCCTTGTTCACGTCGGACACTTCGGAAGACGTACGCATTCGCCGGGACGGTGTGCGCCGGCAGGTCGCCGTCCTGCCGGTCGGGAGCTTCGAGCAGCACGGCGCCCATCTGCCGCTCGCGACCGACACGTTGGTGGCCTGCGCGATCGCCCGTGAGATAGCCGCCGCCCATCCCGTCCATCTCCTCCCTCCGGTGACCATCTCCTGCTCCCACGAGCACGCCGGCTGGCCGGGGACCGTCAGCATCTCCTCCGTCACCCTGCACGCGGTGGTACGGGACATCGCCCAATCCCTGCGCCGGTCCGGGGTCGACGTCCTGGTCCTGGTCAACGGCCACGGCGGAAATTACGTGCTGGGCAACGTCGTTCAGGAATCCGTGGGCAGCGGGACGCGTATGGCGCTTTTCCCCGCCGCCGAGGACTGGGAGGCGGCGCGCGTCGCGGCCGGTGTCCGGACCTCCCTGCTCAGCGATATGCACGCCGGGGAAATAGAGACCTCCATCCTTCTGCACACTCATCCCGAGTCGGTACGGCCCGGTTACGAGACCACCGATTTCCTCGCCGACGACCGGCGGCATCTCCTCACCGTCGGGATGTCGGCCTATACCGAGTCCGGTGTCGTCGGGCGGCCCTCACTGGCGTCCGCCGAAAAGGGAAAGGCGCTGCTGGCGGAGCTGGCCGCTTCCTTCGACGCGTATTTCTCCCTGCTCACCTCGGACGCGGTGCTCCCCGGGGACGCGGCCGACGGCCGTCGCCGGCCGTGACGCGCCGCCGGCTTCGGCCGGGCGGGAGGTGAGCGGGGGAAGGGCGCGGGAGACACGGGGTGGCTGCGGAGCTGCCCGGCACCGGGCGCGGCCACCGGGGCGGCGGCGCGGACGGCGGTGCCGGGGGCGGCCACCGGCGTACGCGGTGGGAGGGGCCCCTCGTACGCCGGGACGGGCCGCGCCGGTCCGGTGACCGGGACGGGGCGGACCGCCGTCCCACCGGGCCCCACGTCCCCGACGCCGGGCGGGACAGCGCTCGCGAGGCGCCACGGGCCGGATTCCCGGACGGCGCGCGCCCCGGCGGTGACCGGCTCACCCACCGGGTGGGCGCTCATCCCGGCGAGCGGCGGAGCCGACTCCGGGCCGGTGCTCGTCCCGTTGACCGCCGGGGACGGACGCGGCACAAAGGCGGACGGCTCCGCGAGCGGCCCGGCGGGGACCTCGGCGACCGTCCGCGTGGGGGCGGAGTGCCCGTCGGTGCGCCGGACCCCGGCGTACCAGCGGACGACCAGCACGAGGACGCCCGGCAGGGCCGCCACGAAACTCAGCACGCCGTACACGACGGCGACGGTCAGTCCGGTGCTCGCCCCCAGTCCCGCCGCGCCGAAGGCCCAGGCGGTGACGCCCTCCCTGGGACCCCAGCCGCCGATGTTCAGCGGCAGGCCCATGGCGAGCAGCGCCAGCAGCGCGAGGGGCAGCAACTCGGCGGCCGACGCGGCCGATCCGGCGACCCGGGCGGCGAGCAGGAACATGGCGAGATGGCCGGCCAGCACCACCGCCGAGGACACCAGGACGCCGAGCCGGCTGCCGCGGCCGAGGAGTGCCTGCCGTGCCTCGGCGAGGGCGGCGCGTACCGCGCGACGCCGGGGCGAGGAGCCGGGGGGCCGGCCCATCCGGACGGCGGCCAGCACCGCCACGGCGCCGAGCGCGGCCGGCACGAGCAGCCCGGTGACGTGCCGGGCCTGCTCCAGCACCGGCGAGGGCCGGGTGAGCAGGACCGCCGCGCCGAAGACGACCAGGACCGCCTGGCCCGCCGTCCGTTCGAGGACCACCGCGCGGACGCCGCGGCCGACGTCGCCGGCGCTCTGCCCGTGCCGTACCGCGCGGTGGACGTCGCCGAGGACGCCGCCGGGCAGTGCCGCGTTCAGGAACAGAGCCCGGTAGTAGTCCGCGACGGCCGCGCCGAGCGGAAGCCCGATGCCCAGGCCGCGGGCGACCAGGCGCCAGCGCCAGGCGCTGAACACCGTGGTGAGCAGGCCGAGTCCGAGCCCCAGGAGGAGCGCCGGCCCGTCGACGCGCCGCAGGCCGTCCAGGAAGACTCCGGTGCCGAGCCGCCACAGCAGCACGGCGAGGATGGCGGTTCCGGCGACCGTGCCGAGGTGGGCCCGCAGGACCCGGAGACCGACCCGCGGGCGGCCGGCCGGCGCACCGGTCCGGCCCCGCGGCGCCCGCGCGTCCGGACCGGCCCCGGCGTCGGGCACGCCCGCACCTGCCGAGCGGTCCTGTCGCCGCGCCCTCACGAGCCGGCCGACCGCGGGCCGATGCCCGGCCCCGGTCGAAGGGGCGTCGGAGTCCACCGGACCGAGCGAGCAGGCAGCACCCGCCGACGACCGGAATGTCGCGTCCGTGTCCGGCCGACCGACCGAGCCAGGCGCGTCCGTCGGTGGCCGGAGCGTCGCGGCCGCATCCACCACGCCGACGGAGCCGGACGCGCCCGCCGACGGCCGGAGCGCCGACGCCTCATCCGCCACGCCGACGGAGCCAGCCGCGTCCGCCGACGGCCGCAGCGCCGACGCCGTGCCCGGCGCCCCCGTGCCCGCTTCCGTCCGTGCCCCCCGGGCGTTCATGAGTGGCCGCCCGCCGGTTCCGGCAGGGCCAGGAGGTCGGTGTGCTGGACCTCCACGCGCAGCTCGCCGGCCTCGCAGGCGGCGAGACGGCGGCGCAGAAACTCTTCGGCGGCGTCGGCCAGCCCGGGCCGCTGTTCGACGGCCGCCGCCACCCAGCCGCGCAGCCACTCGGCGGTCAGCGCGGCGTGCGCGGCGCCGAGCCGCCAGGGGCTCGGTTGCACGCGCACCGTCGCCCCGTGCCGGGTGAAGATCTCGCGGGCCGCGGTGACGGCGTCGGGTCCGAGGAGTCCGCCGCGCCGCTGGTGTTCGTTGAAGGCGTCCGCGATCTCGTCGTCCAGCGGGTCGGCCGGGGTGAGCCGGACACGGCCGGCGACGGAGAGCGTGAGCAGCGCCGGGCAGCCCGCGTCGGCGCAGGCCGCGGCGAGCACCTCGACCTCGTCACGGGTGAGCACGTCCAGCAGGGCGGACGCCGTCACCAGCGAGGCGCCGGCCAGCCCGTCCGCGGTCAGCCGTCCGATGTCCCCGCGCTGCGTGGTCACGGTGACCGGGCCGCCGTCGGCGGAGGCGCGGGGCGCCCGCACGCCGGCGAAGTGCAGGAGGTAGGGGTCGCGGTCGTAGAGGACCCAGTGCTGGGGACCGTCGAGCAGCGGCGCGAGCCAGCGGCCCATGGAGCCGGTTCCGCAGCCGAGGTCGTGGACGACCAGGCCGTTGCCTCGGGGCGGCAGGCCGGCGAGGTGTGTCCGCAGGGGTTCGAGCAGGGCGTGCGCCCGGGCGTTGGCGTCGGCGCCCTCGCGCAACTCCAGCCAGCGAGGGGCGAATCGGGGCACCTCGACGGCTTCCTCGCTCGCGGGGCCGGTGGCGTCGGCCGCCCGTGTCCGTTCCGGTGACCCTGACGGGCTCGTCACGTTCATGCGGCCCTCCGGGGTTCCTGCCCGAGGTGTCCGAGGACGCCCGCGAGGCTCCGTGCGGTCGCCGCCCAGCCGCCGAGGGCGGCCCGGCGTCCCCGTGCGGCCGACTTCAGCCGGCGGCGCACGTCGGCCTCGCCGAACCAGCCGCGCAGTTCGGCGGCCAGGGCGGCGGGGTCCTCGGGCGGTACGAGGATGCCGGGCACCCCGCCGTCCGGGGCGCGGCCCACCGCTTCCGGGACTCCGCCGACGTCCGTCGCCAGCACGGGGATTCCGCGGGCGAGGGCCTCGGTCACCGCCATGCCGTAGGTCTCGGCGTAGGAGGTGAGGACCATGAGGTCGGCGGCGGCGTAGCTCGCGTCGAGTTCCGCGCCGGCCTGGGGTCCCGCGAGGCGCAGCCGGTCCTCCAGTCCGAACCCGGCGATGAGGGCGCGGAGCCGGGTGACGTACTCCGGGTCGTGGCCGAGGGGGCCGACGCAGACGCAGTTCCAGGGCAGGTCGGTGACGGTCGCGAGGGCCTCGACCAGCCGGTGCTGGCCCTTGCGGGGGGTCACCGCGGCGACGCACAGCAGTTGGGAGACGCCGTCGGTGCCCGCGGCGAGGGGGGCGATGTCGGCACCGGGGACGGCGGCGTGGACGCGCTCGGGGGCGAGTCCGTGGTGGGCGACGAGCCGGCGGACGGCCCAGTCGCTGGTGGCCACGACCGCGGACACGGCGCGCAGGGTGGTGCGTTCCAGCGCGTCCAGCTCCGCGGCGACGGCGGGGGCGAGGCCCCGTTCGTCGCCGAGCGGCAGATGCACGAGGACCGCCAGCCGCAGTCGGGCGGCCTCGGGCACGACCACCTCGGGGACGCCGCAGGCGACGAGGCCGTCCAGCAGGACGACGGAGCCGTCGGGCAACTCCGCGAGGGTGCGGGCCAGTTCGGCACGGGCCGCGGGTTCCGGCCGGGGCCAGGCGCCCGCGACGGCGTGCCGGCGGACCTGCCAGCCGAAGCCGGGCAGGTCGAGACAGACCCGCCGGTCGTAGGCGTTGCCGCCGCTCGGCGCGGTGGGGTCGTCGACGCCGCCGGGCATGACGAAGTGCACGAGGCTGAGGGACATGGGGATGATCTCGGCGTTCTTGAGGGCCGCGTGCTGCACGGGCACGTAGTCCAGGCGGCCTTCGGCGGCCTGTTCCAGGGTCACGTCGGTCACAGGCCACGCTCGTAACTCGCCCAGGCGATGTGCGACTCGTGCAGCGTGACGGTGATGCCGGCGAGGCCGCGGGCGCCTTCGCCGAGCGCTCCGGCGTGCACGCGGTCGGCGAGGCGGTCGGCGATCACCTTGGCCAGGAACTCCGTCGAGGTGTTGGTGCCGGCGAAGACGGGCTCGTTGTCGAGGTTGCGGTAGTTCAGCTCGCTCACCACGGCGCCGAGCTCCTGTGTGG
This sequence comes from Streptomyces sp. NPDC054842, assembly GCF_053611025.1. Taxonomy (NCBI): domain Bacteria; kingdom Bacillati; phylum Actinomycetota; class Actinomycetes; order Kitasatosporales; family Streptomycetaceae; genus Streptomyces; species Streptomyces sp. NPDC054842. Next base: position 28,910 of record NZ_JBSGZN010000058.1, on the reverse strand, counting down.
CCAGTCCGATGTCGACGACGATGTTGTCGTCGTCCAGCTCGGCACGCCGGAAGGTGGCGTCCACGAGGAACGTCGCACCGTGCAGGCGCTGGGCGGGTCCGAAGACCTCGCCCTGGAAGCTGTGGGCGATCATGAGGTGATCGCGGACGGTGATACTGAACAACGGACGACCCTCCAGGTGCGGTGCGTCTGATCCCCTGCCGGGGGCCATGCCGTGTAGTACGGCTGACCCGTTCGCGTTGTTCAGCCGCCCGTTCTCCTTCTTTCCGGGGCCCTCGCGGGGTTTCCCCTGAGGTCAGGCGGCCGTGCGGGGAATCAGCCGGCTGGGTAGCGGACTCGGTGGCACAGCCCCGGGATCTCGCCGGAGGCGAGCCGGGGCAGGACGTCGGGCAGCTCCTCGAAGGCGCACTCGCCGGTGATCAGCGCGTCGAAGGCGGGATCGGCCAGGAGTTCGAGGGCGAGGGCGAGCCGGTCGGCGTAACCGCGGCTGCCGCGCCGGGCCGGGGAGACGGACCCCACCTGGCTGCTGCGCAGGACGAGCCGGCGGGAGTGGAATGCCTCGCCGAGCGGCACGGCGACGCGGCGGTCGCCGTACCAGCTCAGTTCGAGCACGGTGCCCTCGGTGGCGGCGAGTTCGAGCGACCGGGCCAGGCCGGCGTCGGTGGCGCTGGCGTGGACGACGAGGTCGAGGTCGCCCGCCGCGTCCTCGGGCAGGGCGAAGTCGGCCCCGATCGCGCGGGCGACCTCCGCGCGCGCCGGGTTCGCGTCGACGAGCTGGAGGCGTACACCGGGGAACCGCGCGAGCAGCGCCGCGACGGAGGAGCCGACCATGCCGGCGCCGACCACGGCGACGCGGTCGCCGATGAGCGGCGCCGCGTCCCAGAGGGCGTTCACGGCGGTCTCGACGGTCCCGGCCAGGATCGCCCTGCCGGGCGGGACGTCGTCCGGGACGACGGTGACGGAGCTCGCGGGGACGACGTAGCGGGTCTGGTGTGGGGCGAGGCAGAAGACGGTCCTGCCGAGCAGACCGGCCGGACCCTCCTCCACCTCTCCGACACTCAGGTAGCCGTATTTCACGGGGCCGGGGAAGTCGCCTTCCTGGAACGGCGCCCGCATGGCGCCGTACTGGCTCTCCGGCACCCCGCCGCGGAAGACGAGGGTCTCCGTGCCCCGGCTGACGCCGGAGTACAGCGACCGCACGAGGACCTCCTCGCCGGTGGGCGCGGACAGGGCCGACTCCCTGATCTCGCCGTGTCCCGGGGACCTGAGCCAGAAGGCGCGGGCCGTGGGTTGCATGGGCGTCCTCCTGAACGATCGGCCGACTCCCCACGTACGCAGCTATGAGAAGTCGCGGACAACGTACGCGGCGTTGATCGAATCTGTCACTCGGCCGGAGGGTGAGCGGTGGCCCTGAACAACACGTACGACGCAAGGCTCGCGCAGCAGGAGACGGCGGTGGGAGCGGGCGCGCAGCTGCTGCTCCTCGCGCTCCTGGGGGCGGCGATCGGGCTGGGGCCCGCGGGCTGGCTCACGGGGCTGGCCTTCGGGATCGCCACCTGGGCCGTCCTGAACCGGGCCCTGCGCCGTTCGCAGCCCCTGCCCTTCGGGCCGGCGAACCGTGTCACCCTCGGCCGGGCGATCCTGGTCGGTGGTGTCACCGCGCTGGTCGCCGACTCCTTCGAGAGTTCGCCGCCGCTGACGCTGTTCGTCGGTCTGACGGCGGTGGCGCTGATCCTGGACGGCGTGGACGGCAAGGTGGCCCGCCGCACGGGCACCTCGTCCGCGCTGGGCGCGCGCTTCGACATGGAGGTCGACGCGTTCCTGATCCTGGTGCTGAGCGTGTACGTCGCCATGTCGCTGGGGCCGTGGGTGCTGCTGATCGGCACGATGCGGTACGTGTTCGTGGCGGCGGCCCGGGTGCTGCCGTGGCTGAACGGGGCGCTGCCGCCGAGCATGGCGCGCAAGACGGTGGCGGCGCTCCAGGGTGTCGTGCTGCTGGTCGCGGCGGCGGGTGTGCTGGGCCGCTCGCTGACGTTCGCACTGGTTCTGCTGGCGCTGGCCCTGCTGAGCTGGTCCTTCGGGCGGGACGTCGCGTGGCTGTGGCGGACGGCGGCGGGCCGGGCCCGCGGTGCCGCGTACGGCGCCCCGATGCCGTCTCCGGTCCGTGCGGCCGAGGTCAGCGCTGCCGGGCGAGGAAGGTCTTGACCCGCTTCCACACGTCCGGCTGCTGGGTGAGGATGCCGTTCCCGTGGGCGGCCCCCGACACCAGCCGGAGTTCCCCGCCCCGGGACTTCTTCGCCAGCCCGTGCAGCTCCTCGGCGTCCTCGGCGAACTGCCCGTCGCCGCGCGCCGCCACCAGGTAGAGGGGCATGGTCAGCCGGGGCACCGCCTCGGTCGCGTCGAGAGCGTGGTAGAAGCCGGGTCCGGAGAGGGAGACGACCGCGGCGACCTCGGGCTTGATCTCCGCGGCGGCGACGAGCGAGGCGGTGCCGCCCTTGGAGGCGCCCATCAGGATGATCTTCTTCGCCCCCTCGTGCCGCAGCCGGGCGGCGGCGGCCACCAGTTCGGGCACCTCGGACCCGCTGCTGTCGACGGCGAGCACCCGGTACCCGTCCCCGGCCAGCTCGTCCGCGGCCGGGACCCAGGAGCAGACGTTGTCGTCCGACTGGTGGGAGAGGACGACTCCGGTGGCACCGCCGCCCGCGGCGTAGCCGCCGACCTCGTTGCCCTCGGTGTCCTCGAAGGTCACCGATCTCTTGAGCTGTTTGCCCGTCAGGCACCCGAAGTCGTCGGCCGCGTCCTTGCCCGTGGTCGCCGTCGCCGTCGCCGGTTTCCGGTCGGCGCGGTCGTCGGTGCCCCCTTCGCCGTCGTCGCAGCCCGACAGCGCGAGCGCCGTGGCGCAGAGCGCCGTGACGGCGGCCAGGACCGGTCGCTTCATGTCTCTCCCCCCGCAGGAAACTCGCCGCAAGCTAACTGCCGGGCCGGGCCGCGTCAACGGAGCGGACGGACCCGCCCACGCGAAACGGGCGGCTCTTTCATGTGAGGGGTGCGCCCGGAGGGGGACTCGATGCCCATGAGTGACGCACGTTCGAATCCAGATCCCGATCCGCGCACCACCACAGGTCTCGGACCCGGCGGCGACGTGCCACCGGGCGAGACGCCGCCCGCCGAGAGCAGCATGCCGGGAGCGGGTCCGCGGGAGACGCACAATCCGACCACCGGCTGGGCGAAGGCGCCGCTGGCCGTCATCCTGATCCTCGCCGTGCTGTGCGCCGCCTTCTTCCTGGCGTACGCCAGCCTCCTGTAGCTCGCCATCCGCTCACCCGGCGGCGGCAGGGCGCACGGCCGGCCGTGGGGCCGGTCACGTCCGTCACTGATCCCTCACTGGTCGCGTACTTGTCTCAGGTCACATACATCCCTTTTGTGGGTCGGGGTACTCCGGTGCCACTCACACGTGCCGCTCCGTAGCGGCCGACCCACAGGGAGGCAACCAGTGAAGACCCTCGTGGATCCCACGCCGGCGACGCTGCGGACGGTGCGGCGGGAGCGCCGGGTCCGCGTCGCGTCCGTACCGGCCGGGCACGTGTACGTGGCGCACCTCCTGTCGCCCGACGGGAACGGTGTGGTGGATCTGCTGACGGACCCGCGCCCCAACGGCGCCCCGAGCACCTCCCAGCGCTGGTGGCCGCCCGTCATGCTCGACCCGGCCTGGGCCGAGGCGCACCACGAGGACTTCGACGTCTACCACCTGCACTTCGGCTTCGACGCGCAGTCGCCGGACCGGTTGCGGGCGCTGGTGGCGGCGCTGCGCCGGCACGGCAAGCCGTTCGTGCAGACGGTGCACGACCTGCGCAACCCGCACCAGCCCGACCCGCGTCCGCACCGGGCCGCGCTGGACGTCCTGATCCCGGCGGCCGACCGGCTGATCACGCTCACCCAGGGCGCCGCCGACCAGATCGAACGGCACTGGGGGCGCACCGCCCGGGTGATCCCCCACCCCCACGTGGTCGAGGAGCCGGAACTGTCGGCGCCTCGCCCCTCGCACCCCGGCTTCGTGATCGGCGTGCACGCCAAGAGCATCCGCCCGAACATGCGCCCGCTGCCAGTGATCCGCGCGCTCGCCGACCTGCTGCCGGACCTGCCCGGGGCGAGACTGCGGGTCGACATCCACACGGAGACCGCCGACCCCGGCGCCCACGCCTACGCGCCCGAGACCCTGGCCGCCCTGCGTTCCCTGGCCGACGCGGGCCGCGTCGACCTGCACGTCCACGACTACTTCGACGACGCGGAGCTGTACCGCTATCTGCGCTCGCTTGACCTGTCGGTGCTGCCCTACGCGTTCGGCACGCACTCGGGATGGCTGGAAGCCTGCCACGACCTGGGGACGGCCGTCGCGGTCTCCGACTGCGGCCACTACGCGGAGCAGCGCCCGTGCCACACGTACCGCATGACGGACGAGGGGCCCGACGCCGCCTCCCTGCGCGCCGCGGTGGAGGCCGCGTACCGCGGGCGTCCCGCTCCCCGGGCCGATCCCGCCGCCCGCCGGGCGGAACGGCGTGCCGTGGCCGCCGCGCACCGGGCGCTCTACGAGGACCTGCTGCGATGAGCGCGCGCCTGAAGGTCGCGCTGATCGCCTCCGCGCGCTACCCCATCCGCGAGCCGTTCGCCGGCGGTCTGGAGGCCCACACGTGGGCGCTGGCCCGGGAGCTCGGCCGGCGCGGGCACCATGTCACCCTGTTCGCCGGAGCGGGCTCGGACCCGGCCCTCGGCGTCCACGAACTGCCGGTCCACCGCGCCGTGTTCAGCGACGCCGCGCGGGCGGACCTGTCCATGACGGACCCCTCGTCGCTCGCCGAGCACCACGCCTATCTGCGGCTGATGGTCGATCTGTGCCAGGACGGCGGCTCCCCCTACGACGTCATCCACAACAACAGCCTCCACTACCTGCCCGTGGCCATGGCGCCGGCGCTGCGCACCCCGGTGGTGACCACGCTGCACACCCCGCCCACGCCGTGGCTGGAGTCGGCCGTCCAGACGAGCCCCGGGTACCGCGGGCACTTCACGGCGGTGAGCGACCACACGGCACGGTCCTGGGCGCCCCTCGTCCCGTCCGCGCACGTCATCCACAACGGCGTCGACACCGAGCGCTGGCGTCCGGGGCCCGGCGGCACGGACCTGGTGTGGTTCGGGCGGCTGGTGCCCGAGAAGGGCCCGCACCTGGCGATCGAGGCGGCGCGCGAGGCCGGGCTGCCGCTGCGGCTGGCCGGCCCGACGCCGGACCGCGACTACTTCGACCGCCGTATCGCCCCCCGTCTGGGCGACGGCGTCTCCTACGAGGGGCACCTCACGCGGGACGAGCTGGCGGCCTTGGTCGGCCGGGCCGGGGCGGTCCTGGCCACGCCCTGCTGGGACGAGCCGTACGGACTGGTGGTGGCGGAGGCCCTGGCCTGCGGCACCCCGGTGTGCGGTTTCGACCGGGGCGCGCTGAAGGAGATCCTGACCCCCGACTGCGGCCGGCTCGTGCCCTGGCCCGACACGTCGGCGCTGGCCGGGGCGATCGGGGAGACTCTGGCGCTCGACCGGGCGGCCTGCCGGGAACGCGCCGTGCGGCACTGCTCGCTGGAGGCCATGACCGACCGGTACGAGCAGCTGTACGAGGAGCTGAGGGCGGCATGATCGGCTACTACGTCCACCACCAGGGGCGCGGTCATCTGCACCGGGCCGTCTGCGTCGCCCGGCACACCGCGCAGCCGGTGACGGGGCTGTCCAGCCTGCCCCGTCCGGCGGACTGGCGGGGGCCCTGGGTGCGGTTGCCGCTCGACACCGGCGGCACGCTGCGTGACGTCGAGGCCAACGGCCGGCTGCACTGGGCGCCCGTGGGCCACGACGGCTACCGCCGCCGGATGGGCCTGGTCGCCGAATGGATCACCCGCGAGCGGCCCTCGCTGCTGGTCAGCGACGTGTCCGTGGAGATCGCCGGGCTCGGCAGGCTCATGGGCGTGCCCGTCGTCGTCGCGGCGATGCGCGGCGAGCGCCTGGACCCCGCCCACCGGCTCGCGTACGACCTGGCCCGCGGACTGCTCGCCCCCTGGCCGGCCGAGCTCCCCGAACCGGGCTGGCCCGGGCACTGGTACGCCAAGACCCTGTACGCCGGGGCCTTCTCCCGCGAGGACGGCCGGCCCCGGCTCACCGGGGCGCCCCGCTCCGACGGGCGGCGCCGGGTGCTGGTCATGCTGGGCGCCGGCGGCGACGACGTCGACCAGGCCCGGCTGGCGGAGGCCCGGCGCTCGACACCGGGCTGGGAGTGGACCGTCCTCGGCGGAAGCGCCGGCTGGTCCGCGGACCCCTGGCCCCTGCTCTGCGCGGCGGACGTCGTCGTCACCCACGCCGGCCAGAACGCGCTGGCCGAGTGCGCGGCGGCGCGCCGGCCGGCCGTGGTGATCCCGCAGGACCGGCCCTTCGGCGAGCAGCGGGCCTCCGGCCGCGCGCTGGCCGAGGGCGGTGTCGCGCTCGTCCGGCCGGACTGGCCCGCCGGCCCGCAGTGGCCGGGCGTCCTGTCCGAGGCGGTCCGGCTCGGCGGCGACGGCTGGGCCCGCTGGTCGTACGGGGACGGCGCCCGGCGCGCCGCCTCCTTCCTGGACCGGCTGGCCGGTCCGGTCCTGGAGGAGGCGTCGTGGGTCGCGTAGCCGTGATCACCCCGGTGTCCGGGCGGCACGAGCACCTGCTGCTCCAGCAGCGGGCGCTGGCCGCCGGCAGCCGGCGCCCGGACCACTACGTCGTGGTCACCATGGACGACCCCGCCGCGGGACGGCTGGTGGCCCGCGGGGAACCGCCCGGTGACCCCGTCGCGGTGGAGCGGCCGCCGGGCGCGCGGGGGCTGCCGCTCGCCGCGGCTCGCAACGCCGGCGCCCGGCGGGCGCTGGAGCGGGGCGCCGACTGCCTCGTCTTCCTCGACGTGGACTGCGTGCCCGGCCCGGAGACCGTCGCCCGCTACGCCGAGGCCGCCCGCGACGGCAGCATCCTGTGCGGCACCGTCAGCTACCTCCCCCCGCCGCCGCCCGGCGGCTACCGGCTCGGCGACCTGCACTCCCTGGCCGAGCCGCACCCCGCCCGCCCGGTGCCCGGCCCGGACGAGGTCGTCCACGAGGCGGACCCGGCCCTCTTCTGGTCGCTCTCCTTCGCCGTGACGGCGACGGCCTGGGAGCGCATCGGCGGCTTCTGCGAGGAGTACACCGGGTACGGCGGCGAGGACACGGACTTCGCGCTGCTGGCCGCCGAGGCGGGCGTCGGCATCGCGTGGCTCGGCGGCGCCCCGGCCTACCACCAGCACCACGCGGTGAGCCGTCCTCCCGTCGAGCACCTGGACGACATCCTGCGCAACGGCGCCCTGTTCAACCGGCGCTGGGGCCACTGGCCGATGCGGGGGTGGCTGGAGGAATTCGCCCGGCTGGGTCTCGTGCGGCACGACCCGCGCAGCGACGGCTGGGTCAGGACGGCGGAGGCGCCGCGGCGGTCCGACCCGGTGGCCGGACGGTGACCCCGTGCGCGCGGTACGGGGGCGCCCGGGGCCCGCGGGAGGCCGCCGTGTCGAAACGGACGAGCCGGGTACCGGGAGGGGTACCCAAGTGTCCGAACCGGTCCCGGGACACGGAAACGGAGCAGCAATGACGCGGAACGCGGACGACGCCGCTCTCGACCAGCGGCAGATCTCTCCTGAACTGCGACTGGCGGCGGTGCGCCCCGAGGAGGCCGGCCGGCTGCTCGACCCGCACGAACTGGACCTGCCCCGCGACCGCAACCAGGCGATTCTGGAGGCGGCCAAGCAGGTCGGCGCGATCCTGAAGCGGAACGAGTACGAGTTCGCCCTGGCCGGCAGTGTCGCCGTGTACGCGCACGGCGGTACGGGCAATCTCCAGCACGACGCGGACTTCTGCATCAGGCCCGAGGACGCCGGGCCGGTCGCGGACACGCTGCGCGCGTCCGGTCTGGAGGTCTACGCGCCCCCGGAGGACTGGCTGCTGAAGGCCAAGTGCCTCGGGCAGGACATCGACCTGATCTTCGAGCTGGCGCACCAGCCGGTGGACAGCGATCTGCTGGGCCGGGCCGACATGCTGTCGGTCGACTCGGTGCAGATGCCGGTACTGGCACCGACCGACCTGATGCGGAGTCTGCTGGCCGCCTTCTCCGAGCACCACTGCAACTTCGGCGCGGTGCTGCCCATCGCGCGGGCGCTGCGCGAGAAGGTCGACTGGGAGCAGGTGCGCGAGACCTGCGGGAGCGCGCCGATGCCGGACGCCTTCCTCTATCTGCTGGAACGCATGGAAGTCATCGCACCGCAGAAGGAGGGACGATGAGCGAGCACACAGCGGACCCCGCGGCGCCGGGCGGCGCCGCCGGGCAGAACGTCGAGTACCGGGTCGCGCACCTGCGCGACCGGCTGGCGGCCGACGACCTGGGTGAACTGGGCGTACGGGCCGAGGTGCGCTCCGGGGCGGTCATGCTCACGGGCACCGTCCCCTCGGCGCACTGCCGGGGCGAGATCCTGCGGATCGCCCAGGACGAGCTGGCGGGTCTGACGGTGCACTGCGACATCGTGGTGGCCGAGACCACCGCCCCCGACCACACGGAGGAACTGGCATGATCCGGGTCGCAGCCGTCGGGGACATCCACATGGGGCCCGACAGTCGGGGCCTGCTCCGGCCGGCCTTCGACACCCTGCCCGAGTGCGCGGACATCCTGCTGCTCGCCGGTGACCTCACCCGGCACGGCACACCCGACGAGGCGCGGGTGGTGGCCGACGAGGTCCGGGGTCTCGGCGTGCCCGTGGTGGCCGTCCTCGGCAACCACGACCACCACGACGAGCGGCCGGACGAGGTCACCGCGATTCTCAAGGACGCGGGCGTCCAGGTTCTGGAGGGCGACGCGAGCGTCGTGGACACCGCCTCCGGGCGCGTCGGCGTCGCCGGTACCAAGGGGTTCGGCGGCGGCTTCGTCGGCCGCAACGCCGGGGAGTTCGGCGAGCCGCTGATGAAGGAGTTCGTCCGGTACACCCGCCGCTGCGCGGACGGCCTGCGGACCTCGCTGGAGTCGCTGGCCCGGGAGGACTGCGACGTGCGGATCGCGCTGACGCACTTCTCCCCCGTGCCGGACACGCTGGCGGGCGAGCCGCTGGAGATCTACCCCTTCCTCGGCAGCTACCTGCTGGCCGAGGCCGTCGACACGGCCGGCGCGGACCTCGCCGTGCACGGGCACGCGCACGCCGGCACCGAGCACGGGATGACCACCGGCGGGGTCCGGGTGCGCAACGTGGCGCAGCCGGTCATCCGGCGCGCCTTCAGCGTGTACGAACTGCACGCCCACAGCCGGGCCGGGGAGGGTGTCCCGACCGGGACGTCCGTCTGAGCTCGGCTCCCGCACGTACCACGGCGTCCGCCGCCGGGACCCCCGAGAGGGTTTCGGCGGCGGACGCCGTCGTGCGGGGCGCCTGGTCAGCCGCGCACGGCCGGTGCCGGGGCCGCCCCGGTGGCCGCCGGGGCGTCGCCCCGGGGCGTGCCGGTGACGCGGCGGGCGCGCCGGGCCGGGACGAGCAGCGCGGCGAGGGCCGCGGCGAGGCAGAGCAGGGCGAGCAGGGCGAACGCGTGCGTGTAGCCGGAGGCGTAGGGAAGGCCCGAGGGCTGGAGCCGGCCGGTCACCAGCACGCTGGTGACGGCGGCGCCGATCGATCCGCCGATGGTCCTGATGTTGGCGTTCATGCCGGTCGCGGCGCCGGTCTGGGCGGCCGGGACGCTGCCGACGACGAGGTTGGCCATGGAGGCGAAGGCCAGTCCGATGCCGAGGCCGAACACGCCCGCGGCGAACGCGGCCTGCCACGGCCGGTCGTGCCACAGGGCGAGGAAGGCGCAGGCCACCGCGCCGAGCGCGGCCCCGGCGACCAGCAGTTTCTTCGCCCCGAGCACGGGCTCCAGGCGTCCGCTGAGCACGCCGGAGCAGAACATGGCGACCAGCATCGGCAGCATGAGCAGTCCGGCCGTGGTGACGCTCGCACCGAAGCCGTAGCCCGCGGAGCGGGGGGTCTGCACGAAGGCGGGCAGGAAGGACCAGATCGCGTACATGCCCGCGCCGAACAGCAGGGCGGCGGTGTTGGTGGTCCACACGGCCGGCAGCCGCATGACGCGCAGGTCGATCAGCGGGCTGCGCGAGCGGGCCTCGGCGAGGAGCCACAGGGCGAAGAGCAGGACGGCGGCGGCGAGGAGACCGACGACGCGGGCCGATCCCCAGCCCCAGCGGGTCGCCTGGCTGAGCGGCAGCAGCAGGGCGACCAGCCATCCGGACAGCAGGGCGGCGCCGAGCCAGTTGACGCGTCCCTCGGCCCGGCCGGGCGACTCGGGGACGTAGCGCAGGGCGATCAGGGTGGTGACCGCGACGACGCCGACGGGCAGCCAGAACAGCCAGCGGTAGTCGAGCGCGGTGACGATGGGGCCCGCGGCCACGATGCCCACGCCGCCGCCCGCGGCGATCACGGCCGACAGGTTGCTGATGGCGGGGCTCACCTCGGCGGCGGCGAACTCGTCCCGGATGATGCCGAAGGACAGCGGGAACAGCGCGCCCCCGATGCCCTGGACGACGCGGGCGACGATCAGGACGCCGATGGTCGGGGCGAGGGCGGCCAGCAGACAGCCGGCGGTGACGGTCACGAGGACGGCGACGAGGGTGCGTTTGCGGCCGACGAGGTCGCCGACGCGGCCGAGGATCGGGGTGAAGACCGAGGCGGACAGCAGATAGGCCGTCATCACCCAGGTCGCGGTGGACTGCGAGGTGTGCAGGGCGTGCTGGACGGTCGGCAGGGCCGGCGCGATCAGCGACTGGAGCATGGAGAAGACGCCCGCACCGGTCGCGAGGACGGCGAAGGTGAGGCGGGTGGACTTGCGGGGCATGAAGGAGCCTCTCCGAACAGGGTGCGGCCGGGAAACAAGCGGCCGCGGTCGTACGGACGGGACGGGCTGCGGGCAGCCCGGAGAGCGGCGCCGGGGACCGCGAGGGGCGGTCGCACGGGGCGCCGGGGGTGCGGCCACGCCGCGTTACGGGAGGTGCGGCCGCGGGGTCGCGCGGGAGTCGGGAAGCGGGGCGGTGCGCCCGGTACGCGGCTGTCGACGGGCCGTCGTACGAGCGGGGCCGGCGGTGCGTACGGCCGTACGCAGCGACGGGGAACCCACCCCGGCTGTTAAAGTGGAGGTACGCCTCCACTGTAGCGGAGGCACCCCTCCGCTTCAACCTCGTCCCGGCCTGGAGGCAGCAGTGACGGCACAGCGGTTCCCGGTCGGCGAGATCGTCGCGTCGCAGCGTCCACACCGCAAGGACGCCGCCCGCAACTACGACGCCCTGCTGGCCGCCGCACGCGAGGCGTTCGCCGAGAACGGCGCGGAGGCCTCGCTGGAGGACATCGCCCGCCGCGCGGGCGTCGGCATCGGCACGCTGTACCGGAACTTCCCGACCCGCCGCCACCTCTTCGAAAGTGTCTACGCCGACGAGGTGAACGAGCTGTGCCGGACGGCACTGGAGGTCGCCGCGCTGGAGCCCTGGGAGGCGCTGGCCGCCTGGCTGCGCCGCTTCGTGGACTACACCGTGACCAAGCGGGCCGTCCGCGAGGCCCTCAGCAGCGAGTCGGACGTCTCCCTCGCCTGCCGCGACTCCATGTACCAGGCGGGCGGCCCGCTCTTCACCCGCGCCCAGCAGGCCGGCGAGGCCCGCACGGACATCGACTTCGACGACCTGCTGCGGATGGTCGCCGGGATCACCGCGACCAACTTCCTCGACGACGCCCAGCGCGACCGCGTCCTCGCCGTCGCCCTCGACGGCGTCCGCACCCCTCGCTGATCCGCCGGGGTCGCGCGGTTCGGAGGGGGCGGACGAGACCGGCCCACGGGCGCCGGAGCCGCCGGGGGCCGCCCGCGCCCCGAGCACCCCGGTCACCGCAACGGCCGCACACCGCCCGGCAGTTGCGCGACCGGCGCCGGACGCCGGTGACCCGGCCGGGCCGCCGGTCGCGCGCCCCCGCCCCCGCACCGGGTGCGCGGCCCCGCGAACAGCACGTTGACCACTTTCCGTTGCGGCTCATGTACGTTGCGTATATGAGTGCCCCAACTACACCGTCTCCCCCCGGTCCTGGCGCCGCCGCGGTCCTGACCGGCGTGGGCTCCTGGCTGCCGCCCCGCCGGGTCACCAACGAGGAGCTGTGCACGCGGCTGGACAGCAGCGACGAGTGGATCCGGGAGCGGATCGGCATCCACGAGCGCCGTCGCGCGGACGAGGCCGTGTCCACCGGCGACCTGGCGGTGGAGGCCGGGCGCCGGGCGATGCGGTCGGCCGGGGCGGACACCGTCGACGCCGTGGTCCTCGCCACCACCACCCCCGACCACCACTGCCCGGCCACCGCGCCCGCCGTGGCGCACCGGCTGGGGCTGTCCGGCGCGGTCGCCTTCGACATCACCGCCGGCTGCGCCGGGTTCGTGCACGCCGCGGCCGTCGCCTCCGGGCTGATCGCGGCCGGCACCGCCCGCCGGGTCCTCGTCGTCGGCGCCGAGACGATGTCGGCCATCATCGACCCCGAGGACCGCGCCACCGCGCCCCTGTTCGGCGACGGGGCGGGAGCCGTGGTCCTGGAGGCCGGCACCCCCGGCGGCGAAGGCGCCCTCGGAACGTTCGTCTGGGGCAGCGACGGTTCGCTCGGCGACGCCATCGTGATCCCGGCCGGCGGCGCCCGCGAGCGGCACCGGCGTCACTCCGCCGCCCCGGCCGACTTCTTCGTTCACATGCGCGGGAACGAGGTCTTCCGGCACGCCGTGCGCCGGATGAGCCAGGCCGCCCGGGACGCGGTGGCGGCGGCCGGCTGGACCCTCGACGAGGTGGACCGGCTCATCGTCCACCAGGCCAACGGACGCATCAGCGCCTGCGTCGCCGACGCGCTCGGCATCCCCGCCGAGCGCACCCCGTCCAACATCGACCGGGTCGGCAACACCGCGGCCGCCTCGGTGCCGCTGCTGCTCGCCCACGCCGCGGACGAGGGACAGCTGAAGCCGGGGCACCGCGTGCTCCTGGTCGCCTTCGGCAGCGGTCTGGCCTGGGCCGCCACGACGCTGGTCTGGCCCGCGGGGATCACCGCGGAGCTGTGAAGGTCCGTCCGCTCGGTACACAAGGAGACGCACACGTTGCTGGAAGAACTCAAGAGCATCCTGACCACGCAGGCGGGTCTGCCCGCCGCCCCGATCACCCCGGACGCGACGCTGGCCGGCGCGGGCATCGACTCCATGGCGGTCACCGTGCTGTCCATGCATCTGGAGGACCGGATGGGTCTGGTCATCCCGGAGAAGGAACTCGCCCGGGTCCCCACCGTCGGCGCCCTGGCGGACCTCATCTCGGGGCGGGTCGCGGAGAATTCGTGATGCCCTCCACCACCACCGCCCCCTGGACCGCACCGCCGTGGATCCCCCCGGAACACACGCGCGAGGAGGTCGTACGGCTGGACTGGCGCGGCCTGCGCTACACCTGCCGCGTCGTCACCTCCGACACGGCGCCGGTCACCGAGCCCCTGGTGCTGCTCGGCGGCGCGCTCCAGGACATGTACGCCTGGCCGCGGCTGGAGCGCAGGCTCACCGGGCACACCTCGCTGGTGCTGGTCGACCTGCCCGGCACCGGCACGGCGGACGACCTGCCCGCCGACGAGGGCTTCGACGTCCTCGCCGACGCCGCGCTGCACCTCGCGGACCGCCTCGGCCACGACCGGGTCAACCTCCTCGGCGCCTCCTACGGCGCGCCCATCGCCTACCGCGCGGCGCTCCGCGCGCCCGACCGCGTCGCACGCCTGGTGCTGGTCGGCGCGGCGCGCGGGATGAACCCCCGGCTGCGGGCGCTGTGCGAGGACATGCGGGGCGTCGGGGCCGTCCTGGGACGGGACGACGCCGAGGCGGAGGCCGCGGCGGACCGGGCGGTCGCGGGGCTGCTCAACCCGGCCCGCGCCGACCGGGTGGCGCAGGCGCCGGCCGTGGCGCGGCTCCTGCGGCGCCAGTTCGCGGCGATCACCCCCGCCGAGGCGCGGCGTCACGCCGTCTGCCACGAGCGGCTCGTCGCGGCGGACCCCATCCCGAGCGAGCGCATCGACTCGGTACCGGCCCTGGTGTTCACCGGCGAGCACGACCACACCAGCACACCCGAGGAGAACCGCGCCGTGGCCGCCTCGATCACCGGCTCGACCTTCCTCCTCGTGCGGGACGCCGACCACATGGTGCACCTCGAACGGGAGGCGGAGTACGCCGACTTGCTGCTCCGGTTCCTGACGGACCGTCCCCTCGACGGCCTGCCCTACGGCACGGCGCCGGAACACCCGGGAGCGCCGGACCCCGCGGGCTGAGGCGTCCCTCCCCCTGTCTAGGTCCCCTCCGCACACCTTCCCCGTACGCCAGAAGACTGTATTCTGTATACGACCTCAGTCCGGAGAGCCCCTGCGCGGAGGAACCATGGAAGAGCTGAGTCCCGAGGTGGTGCTGGGCATGGCGGCCCACGCACCCGACGGCATAGTGATCATCGACCATGAAGGACTGATCCGGTACTGGAACCGGGGCGCGGAGCGCATCTTCGGCTTCCCCGCGGCCGACGTCGCGGGCCGCAGCCTGGACGTCATCATCCCCGAGCGGCACCGGCGGCGGCACTGGGACGGCTTCCACACGGCGATGGCGAACGGCGCCACCAGGTACGGCGAGAGCGACCTGCTGTCGGTGCCCGCCGTGGACGCGGACGGCGCGACCCTGTCCATCGAGTTCAGCGTGGTGCTGCTGGCCGATCCCGGCGGCGGCCCCGGCCACGTGGGCGCCGTGATCCGGGACGTCACCGCGCGGCGCGCCCGCGAGCGGGAGGCGACGCGCCGGCGCCAGGAGCGGGCGGCGGACAGCGCCCCGGTCTGAGGGCGCGGACCCGGACCGACGGCCGGCGTACTCCTCACGGGAGACGCCGGCCGGGTCGTGTGCGCCCACCGGCGGTTGCGCGCACGCCGGTGCCCCGCGCGCACGGCCTACGCGCGGGGCACCCGGAGCGGTACGGGTCAGGCGACGACCCGGCTGTCGTGCAGCTTGCGGATGTCGTCCGCGTCGTAGCCGAGGTCCGCCAGCACCTCGTCGGTGTGCTCGCCGAGGAGCGGCGCCCCGAGGATCTCCGGTGTGAAGTCGGAGAACTTGATCGGGCTGCCCACCGTCAGGTAGGTGCCGCGCTCCTTCTGCTCGACCTCGACGATCGTGCCGCTCTTGCGCATGTCGGGGTCCTCGGCGAGCTCCTTCATGCTGAGCACGGGGGCGCAGGGCACCTCGAACGTACGCAGGATGTCGACCGCCTCGTACTTGGTCTTGTCGGCCAGCCACTTCTCGATCTCGGCGAAGATGTCCATGATGTGCGGCTGGCGCGCCAGGGCGGTGCTGTACTCCGGGTCCTGCGCCCACTCGGGCCTGCCGACGGCCTCGCAGGTGCGCGCCCAGTTCTGCTCCTGGACCGTGAAGTAGATGTAGGCGTTGGGATCGGTCTCCCAGCCCTTGCACTTGAGGATCCAGCCCGGCTGACCGCCGCCGCCGGCGTTGCCGCCGCGCGGCACCGCGTCGCCGAACTCGCCGTTCGGGTACTGCGGGTACTCCTCCAGGTGGCCGACCTTCTCCAGGCGCTGCTGGTCGCGCAGCTTGACCCGGGTCAGGTTGAGGACGGCGTCCTGCATGGACACGGAGACCTTCTGGCCGAGGCCCGTCGCGTTGCGCTGGATGATCGCGGTCAGCAGCCCGATCATCAGGTGCATACCGCTGTTGCTGTCACCGAGGGCCGAGCCGCTGATGGTGGGCGGCCCGTCCCAGAAGCCGGTGGTGGACGCGGCGCCGCCGGCGGCCTGGGCGACGTTCTCGTAGACCTTGAGGTCGTTCCACTTCGAGTCGTCGTTGAAGCCCTTGACGGAGCCGAAGACGAGCCGCGGGTTCAGCTCGTGGATGCGGTCCCAGCCGAGCCCCATGCGGTCCATGGCGCCCGGCGCGAAGTTCTCCACCAGGACGTCCGCCTCGCGGATCAGCTTCTCCATGACCTCCTTGCCCTCGGGGGACTTGGTGTTGATGGCCAGCGAGCGCTTGTTGCTGTTCAGCATCGTGAAGTAGAGGGCGTCCAGGTCGGGGATGTCGCGCAGCTGACGGCGCGTCACATCGCCGCCGTCGATGCGTTCGACCTTGATGACGTCGGCGCCGAACCAGGCGAGCATCTGGGTGCATGCGGGACCGGCCTGGACCCCGGTGAAGTCGATCACCTTGATTCCGGCGAGCGGCTTTTCACTCATCGTGGCTTCCTTCTCGTGGAGGTCTCGTGCGAGGGCGTGCGGTGCGGGAAGGGCTGCGAGGGGTCCTGGGCGCTCACTTCTTCGGCGGCATGATGGTGCCGACGGTGATGCCCTTCGGGTTGAGGTGCGAGATGTGTCCGCTCTCGGTGCCGGCCGAGGGGTCGATGACGCAGTCGATGAGGGCCGGGCCGCCCGAGGCCAGCGCCTCGGTGAGGGCCGCGGTGACCTCGGCGGGCGTGGTGGCGCGGTACCCCTTGCCGCCGAACGCCTCGATCATCAGGTCGTGGCGTGCGGCGGCCATCAGGGTCGTGGGCGAGGGGGCGTCGCCGCGGGGGTTCACGTCGTCGCCGCGGTAGACGCCGCCGTTGTTCATGACGACCGTCACGACCGGCAGTCCGTAGCGGCAGACGGTCTCCAGCTCCATGCCGCTGAAGCCGAAGGCGCTGTCGCCCTCCACGGCGACGACCGGCGCGCCGCTCTCGACGGCGGCGGCGATCGCGTAGCCCATGCCGATGCCCATGACGCCCCAGGTGCCGCTGTCGAGGCGGTGGCGCGGTACGTGCATGTCGATGACGTTGCGCGCGATGTCCAGCGCGTTGGCGCCCTCGTTGACGAGGTAGGTCTCCGGCCGCTCGTGGAGGACGTCGCGGACCGCCTTCAGCGCGCCCATGAACTGCATCGGGCTGGGGTCGGCCGCCAGGCGCTTCGCCATCTTGGCGACGTTCTGCGCCGAGCGGGCCGCCAGCTCCTCCCGCCAGGCCGCCGGGGCCGCGATCCGGCCGGGCTTGGTGCGTTCGGCGAGCGCGTCGAAGACCGACTCGATGTCGCCGACGAGCGGGGCGGCGATGGGCTGGTTGCTGTCCATCTCCCGGGGTTCGATGTCCACCTGGATGAACCGGGCGTCCGGGTTCCACTGCGGTGCCTCGCCGTGGGCGAGCAGCCAGTTGAGGCGGGCGCCGACGAGCATCACGACGTCGGCCTTCTTCAGCGCCAGCGAACGGGCGGTGGCCGCCGACTGCGGGTGGTCGTCGGGCAGCAGTCCCTTGGCCATCGACATCGGCACGTAGGGCACGCCCGTGGACTCGACGAACTCGCGGATCCGGTCGTCCGCCCGGGCGTACGCGGCGCCCTTGCCGAGCACGATCAGCGGCCGCTCGGCGCCGGCCAGCAGCTCGATCGCGCGGTCCACCGCCTCGGGCGCGGGCAGTTGGCGGGGGGCGGGGTCGACGAGCCGGCTCAGCGTTTTCGCGCCCGCCTCCGCGTCCATGACGGAACCCAGCACCGCGGCCGGGATGTCCAGGTAGACGCCGCCGGGGCGGCCCGATATCGCGGTGCGCAGGGCACGCGCGATCCCGCGGCCGATGTCCTCCACCCGGCTGATCCGGTACGCGGCCTTGACGAACGGCTGCGCGGCGGCGAGCTGGTCCATCTCCTCGTAGTCGCCCTGCCTCAGGTCCACCAGGTGCCGTTCGCTGGAGCCGGAGATCTGCACCATCGGGAAGCAGTTGGTGGTGGCGTTGGCCAGCGCCACCAGGCCGTTGAGGAAGCCCGGCGCGGACACCGTCAGCGCCACCCCGGGCTTCTTGGTGAGGAAGCCGGCCGCCGCCGCCGCGTGTCCCGCGTTGCTCTCGTGGCGGAAGCCGATGTAGCGGATGCCCTGGGCCTGGGCGAGGCGGGCCAGGTCGGTGATCGGGATGCCGACCACCCCGTAGACGGTGTCGACGTCGTTCATCCTGAGCGCGTCGACGACCAGGTGGTACCCGTCGGTGAGCTCGGTCGGAACGTCGGCTGCTGCCGCGGTCTCCATGGACGAGGGGGCGGTCATGATCGGAGGTCCTCCTTGGGCAGGTCCTGCCGGTGCGGCTACTCCTCTCACCTTCGTGAGCGCGCGCGCCCGCGTCCAAGACCCATCGGCGACCAGCCGATAAACAGCGTCTATCGACGGCAGGCGGCGCGGCCGGGCCGGGGCCCGCGACTCCCTTGATAGACGCCCGCTATCGGCCGTTCGCCAGTGGGTATTGGACGCGCGCCGCGCACCGCCGCAGGCTCGCAGAGGACTGCTTCACCGAGCGCGGGGAGATGGGGTCATGGCCGTTCCGGCAGCGGCTTCCGAGCGGGGCGCCGACCGGTACCGGCCGCCGGCCGTCACCGGGCTCACCGACCTCCTCGACCGGCACGTGCGCGAGCGCCCGCACGCCGGGGCGCTTGTCGTCACCGGGGAGCGGGTGCGTCTGTCGTACCGCACCCTCGCCGCCCTCGCCGACGAGGTGGCGGCGCGGCTGGGCGGCACGGAGCTGCGGCGCGGCGACGCGGTCGGCCTGGTCTGCGCCAACACGGCGGAGTTCGTCGTCGCGCTGCTGGGCGCCGCGCGGGCCGGTCTCGTGGCCGCGCCGGTCGACCCCGCGCTGCCCGGACCGCGGCTGTCCGCCCGTCTGGAGGCGCTCGGGGCGCGGGCCGCCCTGGTGGGACCGCCGCCGGCGGGCACGCCCGCGGTGGCGCCGGCCGGGGTCGCGCGCTGGCCGCTGCGGGTGGACGTCGCCCGGGGCGGGACGGCGACGGTCGCGCTCGACACCGGTGCGCGCCCGCTGCCGCACGCCGGGGGCGCGGCGCACGAGCTGGCCGAGGGGGACGCCCTGGTCCTGTTCACCGCGGGCACCACCGACCGGGCCAGGATGGTCCCGCTGACCCACGCGAACGTGGCGGCTTCGGTGCGCACCATCTGCGCGGCGTACGCGCTGGGCCCGGCCGACGCGACGGTCGCGGTCATGCCGTTCTTCCACGGGCACGGGCTGTTCGCCGCGCTCGTGTCGTCGCTGGCCGCCGGGGGCTGCGTGCTGCTGCCCGAGCGGGGCCGGTTCTCGGCGCGGACGTTCTGGGACGACGTACGGGCGGCGGGCGCCACCTGGTTCACGGCGGTCCCGACCGTCCACGAGATCCTGCTGGAGCGTTCCGCGGACGGGGCCCCGGTCCCGCAGGCGCCGCCCATGCGGTTCGTCCGCAGTTGCAGCGCGCCCCTGAACGCGGCCACGCAGCGGGCGCTGGAGCGGACGCTCGGGGCGCCGCTGCTGTCCGCGTACGGGATGACGGAGTCCACGCACCAGGCGACGAGCGAACCGCTGCCCCAGCACGGGTCGTTGCGGCAGGGCTCGGTGGGCCGGCCCACCGGCGTGGACGTCCGGGTCGTCGCCCCCGACGGACGGAGCCGCCGGGCCGGCACCGAGGGCGAGGTGTGGGTGCGGGGACCCACCGTCGCCCGCGGCTACCTCGGCGACCCGGCGGAGACCGCGCGGTGCTTCACGGACGGCTGGTTCCGCACGGGCGACCTGGGCCTGCTGGACGAGGACGGCTGCCTGACCCTGACCGGGCGCATCAAGAACCTCATCGTGCGCGGGGGCGAGAAGGTCTCCCCCGAGTACGTGGAGGACGTCCTCGCCGGATGCCCGGGGGTCGTGGAGGCGGCCGTGTTCGCCGTGCCCGACGCGACGTACGGGCAGCGGGTGGGCGCCGCCGTGGTCGTGCGCGAGGGCGAGTGCCTGGAGTCCGACCACGTCCTGGAGTACGCGCGCGGCCGGCTGGCGGCCTTCGAGGTGCCGGAGCGGCTGCACGTGGTCTCGGGGCTGCCGCACACCGCGAAGGGCGCCCTGGACCGGGGGGCGGTGGCGGCCCGGTACGGGAGGTGAGGCCGGGCCGTCACCGGACGGGGTGCCCGGGCGGCAGCGGCTGGTCGAAGAAGTCGTCCAGCGACAGGCCCGTCGCCGCGTTCACGAAGGCGCGGGCGGCGACCGATCCGGGGGTCGCCGCGTGGATGGCCACCGAGACCTGGGCGCCCGCGGCCGGTTCGACCAGCCGCAGGGCTCTCGTCCTGCCGACCACCGGCATCGCCCGCAGCCATGTGTGGGGCACGATGCTCGCCCAGTCGCCGACGCCCACGTGCGCGTAGAGGGAGGCGATGGAGTCCGTCTCGACCTGCGGGGTCACCACGAACCCCTGGGCCGCGAAGACCCCGTCGATGACCTGCCGGATGCGCATGTCGGGGGTGAGCAGCGCCAGTGGCAGCTGCGCCGCCTCCGCCCACGTCATCACCGAGGCGTGGGACGTCAGCTGGTCGCCGGAGACCAGCAGCGTGTACTTCTCCTCGTACAGGGGGACGACCTGGAGGCCCTCCTGGTCGCCGGGGTCGAACTGGGCGATGGCCACGTCCAGTTCGTAGTCGCGCAGCTGGCGGTGCAGCTCCTTGGTCGACAGCCGGGAGCGGACCTGCACCTTGGCCAGCGGGTGCGCGGCGCAGAACGCGGCGACGGGGAGCGCGAGGGTGGTGGAGGCGGTGGGGTCGGTGCCCAGCCGCAGCGTCCCGGTGATGCCGGACTGGACGGCGGCCACCTCGGCCTTGAACGCGTCCTGTTCGGCGAGGATCCGCTTGGCCCACACGACGAGCCGCTCGCCCTCCGGAGTGAGGCCCTGGTAGTTGTGGCCGCGGTTGATCAGCGTGACGTTGAGTTCCCGCTCCAGCTTGGCTATCGCCGCCGAGAGCGCGGGCTGCGACACGTAGCAGGCCTCCGCCGCCCTGGCGAAGTGCCTCTCCCTGGCCACCGCCACGAAGTACTCCAGCTGGCGGAACAGCATGCGCGACTCCTCTCCCCCGGGGCCGGCCCAGCCTACCCAGCGCGAGCCCCGGCCCCCGGCCCTCGCGCACCGCGGGCCGGGGGCCTCCCGTCAGGGCCGCAGGAGCCCGGCCGCCTCGACCACGAGGGGGTCGAGACCGTCGGCCCCGGCGTCGACGCACGCGTGGAGCCGGGCGCGCATGCGCGGGTCCCAGAACCGGTCGATGTGCCCGGCGACCGCCTTCGCGGCCTCCTCCCCCGGCAGGTGCCGGAGGTTCGCCGCGATGTCGTTGGCCATCCGGCGCTCCGGCGGCACGCCCGCGGTCACCGGTCCACCGCCGCGGCCGGCACGCCGGGCTCCGCGCCGCGGGGCGCGAGGCCCACCTGCACCGCGGTCACCTTGTACTCCGGGCAGTTGGTCGCCCAGTCGGAGTTCTCGGTGGTCACCACGTTGGCCCCGGTCACCGGGTGGTGGAACGTGGTGTAGACGACGCCGGTGGGCATCCGGTCGGAGATCTCCGCGCGCAGCGTCGTGCGTCCGACGCGACTGGCGAGGGTCACCATGTCGCCGTCGCCGATGCCGCGCACCTCGGCGTCGTGCGGGTGCAGTTCCAGGACGTCCTCGGGATGCCAGGCGACGTTGGCGGTCCGGCGGGTCTGGGCGCCCACGTTGTACTGGCTGAGGATGCGGCCGGTGGTCAGGACCAGCGGGAAGCGCCGGGTGCTGCGCTCGTTCGTCGGGACGAAGGAGGTGACGACGAACCGGCCCTTGCCGCGTACGAACTCGTCCACGTGCATGACGGGAGTGCCCTCGGGCGCCGACTCGTTGCACGGCCACTGCACGCTGCCGAGCTTGTCGAGCACCTCGAAGGAGACGCCGGTGAAGGTGGGCGTGACCGAGGCGATCTCGTCCATGATCTGGCCGGGGTGGTCGTAGGCCATGGGATGGCCCATCGCCGTGGCGATCTCGCTGACGATCTGCCACTCGTGCTTGCCGGTCTTCGGTTTCATCACCGCGCGCACCCGGTTGATCCGGCGCTCGGCGTTGGTGAACGTGCCGTCCTTCTCCAGGAACGAGGCGCCGGGCAGGAAGACGTGCGCGAACTTGGCGGTCTCGTTGAGGAACAGGTCCTGCACGACGACCAGTTCCATCGCCCGCAGCGCGGCGGTGACGTGCTGGAGGTTCGGGTCGGACTGGGCGATGTCCTCGCCGTGCACGAAGAGGCCCCGGAAGGTCCCGTCGATCGCCGCGTCGAACATGTTGGGGATGCGCAGGCCCGGTTCGGACAGGATCGTGCCGCCCCACAGGTTCTCGAAGACGGTGCGTACGGCGTCGTCGGACACGTGGCGGTAGCCGGGCAGTTCGTGCGGGAACGAGCCCATGTCGCACGAGCCCTGCACGTTGTTCTGGCCGCGCAGCGGGTTCACGCCGACGCCGTCGCGGCCGATGTTGCCGCACGCCATCGCGAGGTTGGCCATTCCCATGACCATGGTGGAGCCCTGGCTGTGCTCGGTGACGCCGAGGCCGTAGTAGATCGCCCCGTTGGGTGCCTCGGCGTACAGCCGTGCGGCGGCCCGCAGTTCACCGGCCGGGACACCGGTGACCGGCTCCACGGCCTCCGGACTGTTCTCCGGCAGCGCGATGAACTCGGCCCACTCGTCGAAGCCTTCGCACCTGCGGTCCACGAAGTCCCGGTCGACCAGGCCCTCGGTCACCACCACGTGCGCCATGGCGTTCACCACGGCGACGTTGGTGCTCGGCCGCAGCTGGAGGTGGTGCCGCGCCTCGATGTGCGGCGAGCGCACCAGGTCGATGCGGCGCGGGTCGACGACGATCAGCTCCGCGCCGTCGCGCAGGCGCCGCTTCATCCGCGAGGCGAACACCGGGTGCCCGTCCGTGGGGTTGGCGCCGATCACCATGATCACGTCGGCCTGGGCCACCGAACGGAAGTCCTGGGTGCCCGCGGACTCGCCGAAGGTCTGCTTGAGCCCGTAGCCCGTCGGCGAGTGGCAGACGCGGGCGCAGGTGTCCACGTTGTTGTTGCCGAAGGCCGCGCGGACCATCTTCTGGACGACGTAGACCTCCTCGTTGGTGCACCGCGAGGAGGTGATGGCGCCGACCGAGTTCGGCCCGTACGCCGCCTGGAGTTCGCGCATCCTGCGGGCGACCGTGCCGATCGCCTCGTCCCACTCGACCTCGCGCCAGGGGTCGGTGATGCGCTCCCGGACCATGGGTTTGACCACCCGGTCGGGGTGTGTGGCGTAGCCGAACGCGAAGCGCCCCTTCACGCAGGAGTGGCCCTCGTTGGCGCCGCCGTCCTTGTGCGGGACCATGCGCACGAGTTCGTCGCCGCGCAGCTCGGCCTTGAACGAGCAGCCGACCCCGCAGTAGGCGCAGGTGGTCACGACGGACCTGGTCGGCATGCCGAGTTCGACGACCGACTTCTCCTGGAGGGTGGACGTCGGGCAGGCCTGGACGCAGGCCCCGCAGGAGACGCACTCGGAGTCCATGAAGCTCTCGCCGGCGCCCGCCGCCACCTTGGACTCGAAGCCGCGCCCCTCGATGGTCAGCGCGAACGTGCCCTGCACCTCGCCGCAGGCGCGCACGCAGCGGGAGCAGGAGATGCACTTGGCCGGGTCGAAGTCGAAGTAGGGGTTGGAGGTGTCCTTCTCGGCGTCGAGGTGGTTCTCGCCCTCGTAGCCGTACCTGACCTGCCGCAGGCCGACCACGCCCGCCATGTCCTGCAGTTCGCAGTCGCCGTTGGCGGGGCAGGTGAGGCAGTCCAGCGGGTGGTCGGAGATGTACAGCTCCATGACGCCCTGGCGGAGCTTCTCCACCTTGGGCGTCTGCGTGCTGACCCGCATGCCGTCCGCGACCGGCGTGGTGCAGGACGCCGGGGTGCCGCGCCGGCCGTCGATCTCCACCACGCACAGCCGGCAGGAACCGAAGGGCTCCAGGCTGTCGGTGGCGCACAGCTTGGGTATGTCGATGCCGGCGAGCGCCGCGGCGCGCATCACCGAGGTGCCCTCGGGGACGGTGACGGGCAGGCCGTCCACCTCCACCGACACCGTGGCCGCCCCGGGCTTCTCCGGGGTGCCGAAGTCGGGTTCCTTGAGCAGTGTCATGCCGTGCCCTCCGTCCTGACGCCGGTCGTGTGCGTGGGTCGGATCTCCAGGACTCGGCGGCGAGCGAGGAAATCGTCGGGGAAGTGCGTGAGGGCGCTGCGCACGGGCATCGGCGTCAGTCCGCCCATCGCGCACAGCGAGCCGTCGGTCATCAGGTCGCAGAGGTCCTCCAGCAGTGCCAGGTTCTCCTCCCGGTGCTGCCCGGCCACGATCTTGTCGATCACCTCGACGCCGCGGACCGAACCGACCCGGCAGGGCGTGCACTTGCCGCAGGACTCCTCGGCGCAGAACTCCATCGCGAACCGCGCCTGCGCCGCCATGTCGACGGAGTCGTCGAACACCACGATGCCGCCGTGGCCGACCATGGCACCGGCGGCGGCGAACGCCTCGTAGTCCATCGGGAGGTCGAACATCGACGTCGGCAGGTACGCGCCGAGCGGTCCGCCGACCTGCACCGTGCGCACGGGGCGCCCGGAGAAGGTGCCGCCGCCGTAGTCCTCGACGAGTTCGCGCAGGGTGACGCCGAACGCCGTCTCGACGATGCCGCCGTGCGCGATGTTGCCGCCGAGCTGGAAGACCTGGGTGCCGCGGGAGCGTTCGACGCCGAGGTCCTGGTAGGCCTCGGCGCCCTCGGCGAGGACGACGGGCACGGTGGCGAGGGTGAGCACGTTGTTCACGACGGTCGGTTTGCCGAACAGCCCCTCGATGGCCGGGATCGGCGGTTTCGCGCGGACGGTGCCGCGCTTGCCCTCCAGGCTCTCCAGCATGGAGGTCTCCTCGCCGCAGATGTACGCCCCGGCGCCGACGCGGACGTGCAGGTCGAAGTCGAGCGCGGAGCCGAGGATGCCCCTGCCGAGCCAGCCGTGCTCACGCGCGACGCCGATCGCGGCGCGCATCGTGGCCACGGCGTCGGGATACTCGGAACGGATGTAGAGGTAGCCCTCGCTCGCGCCGACCGCGTGGGCGGCGATGGTCATGCCCTCGATGAGCATGAAGGGGTCGCCCTCCATGACCATGCGGTCGGCGAAGGTGCCGCTGTCCCCCTCGTCGGCGTTGCAGCAGACGAACTTCAGCTCGTCCGCGCACTCCAGCACGGTCTTCCACTTGATCCCGGCCGGGAAGCCCGCGCCGCCCCGGCCGCGCAGTCCGGAGCGGGTCACCTCGGCGACGACGTCGGCGGGGGCGCGTTCCAGCGCCGCGCGCAGTCCGGCGAGGCCGCCGTGCGCCAGGTAGTCCCGGGTGGACAGCGGGTCGGTCACGCCGACCCGGGCGAAGGTGACCCGCGTCTGGCGTGCCAGCCAGGGCAATTCGTCCACGACACCGAGCCGCAGCGGATGGTCGGCACCGTCCAGCAGCCCGGCGGCCAGCAGGTCCGCCACGTCCTCGGGGGCCACCGGCCCGTAGCCGACCCGGCCGTCCGGTGTCGCCACCTCGACGAGGGGCTCCAGCCAGAGCATGCCGCGTGATCCGTTGCGTACGACGTCGATGTCCGGCCCGCCGTCCGGGACCGCCCGCCGGAGGGCGTCGGCGACCTCGTCCGCGCCGACGGACCTGGCCGCCGAGTCGCGGGGGACGTAGACCGTCACGGCCGCGCGCCGGCCGCCGTGCGCGACGGGGTCCGGGGTGGCGGTCTCCGCCGAGCCCGTCGTCCCGCCGCCCGATGAGTCCTTCATGATGAGACCGCCCCCTTGAGGATCGAGCCGAGCCGGGCCGTGTCCACGCGGCCGTGCAGCCGTCCGTCGACCTCCACTGCGGGCCCCAGCGCGCAGTTGCCGAGGCAGAAGACCTGCTCGACGGTGACCGAACCGTCCGCGGCGGTCTCCCCGAGGGCCAGCCCGGCCTCGCGGACGTAGCCCACCAGGCGGTCGGCGCCCAGGGCCTGGCACGCCTCGGCGCGGCAGATGCGCACCGTCGTGCGCCCGGCCGGCTCGCGGCGGAAGTCGTGGTAGAAGGTCACCACCCCGTGGACGTCCGCCCGGGAGAGGTTGAGTTCCTGTGCGAGCACGGGGATCGCCTCCTGCGGCACGTGCCCCAACTCGGCCTGCACGGCGTGCAGTACGGGCAGCAGTGAGCCGCGTTGATCCCGGTGACCGGCCACGAGTCTGCGGACCACGCTCTCGACCGTCACATCACTCCCGCTGGTCGTCATGATCGCTTCGCCTTCCGTCTCCTGCGGATCCGCGGGGTCCGTGACCGACGAACAGAGCCGCTCTTCCCAGCGATGCTGGCGGGACAGGGCGACCATACCCCATACAGACTTCTGTATACAGAAGCCCGACGAAGAAGGCCGACTCGGACGTCTGGGCCCGTGCGGCCGCACCTCGCCCTTGAGTGCCGCTCAAGGGCGCCGCCATGTTGCATACGAAAACCTGTATGCTCGCCCTGCCCGCCGACCGTGAGCGCACGGGCGGCCACCTCTGGCAGAGCCGCCGGCCCACCGGCCGTCGGCGGAACGGGGAACCATGCGCGAGGCTCTGTCGGCTGCGGCGTCCCGCCGCGTCGCCCGCCCGGCACCGCTGCGCCAGGCCGTCTACGACGCCCTGACCGAGCTGATCGTCAACGGCTCCCTCAAGCCCGGCCAGCACCTGGTCGAGGCCGAGCTGGCCGAGCACCTGGGTGTCAGCCGCCAGCCGGTGCGCGAGGCGCTGCAACGGCTCCAGACCAACGGCTGGGTCGATCTGCGCCCCTCCCAGGGCGCCTTCGTCCACTCCCCCACCGAGGAGGAGGCGGCCCAGCTCCTGGGCGTGCGCGCCGTGCTGGAGACGTACTCGGCCCGGCTCGCCGCCGAGAACGCGAAGCCCGAGGACGTCGAGCGCCTTCAGGAACTCCAGCAGGAGGGCGTCGACGCCCTCGCCGCCGGGGACGTCGACCGGCTGGTCGCCGCGAACACCGCGCTGCACGCCTGCCTCACCGCGGTCGCCGACAACGCCGTGCTGGCCGACCTGATCTCCCAGGTGGGGCAGAAGGTGCGCTGGTACTACACGCCCATCGCACGGCCCCGCGGCAAGGAGGCCTGGAACGAGCACGCCCAGCTCATCAAGGCCGTCGCCAAGGGCGACGCGGACCGGGCGGGCGAGATCATGCGCAGGCACACCCAGCGCACCACCGACTTCTACCGCAAGCAGATCGCCGCGGGCCCGGAGCAGGACTGACCGCGCGCCCTCAGGACGGCGCGAGGGTGCCGACGGCCGGGGTCAGGGTGTCCGACACCGTGTGGCCCTCGGCCCCGGCACCGGCGGCGGCGCGCAGTTCGAGCAGCCAGGGCGTGACGGTGCCGACCACGATGTCCAGTCCCCCGCCGTCCGGTCCGAGCATCGCGTCGGCGGGGACGAGGACCGGATCGGCGCACACGCTGGAGGTGGCGCTGCCGCGGGGCCCCGGTCCGCCCGGCCGGGCGGGGACGAACAGGTCGGGGGCGTGGGCCGGGACGGTCCACAGGGTCAGGCCGTCCGGCGCGGCCAGCGGCAGGGACGACCACACGTAGCTGTCGGCCTCGCCCGCCGCGACCACCCGCCGCTTGTGCGCGCGCAGGGCGACGACCTCCCCCGTGCGGTCGGCCGTGGAGCGACCGGTCGGCAACTCGCCCTGCACGCCGGGCTGTTCGTCCGCGACCTCCGCCAGGGCGAGGCTGCCGAGGTGACGCCCGGCGGCGATCTCGCGGCGGAGCCACGGGCTGCCGTACGCCTCGATGACGGCGACGGCGGCGTAGTGGGAGCGC
Source organism: Streptomyces sp. NPDC054842 (assembly GCF_053611025.1). Taxonomy (NCBI): domain Bacteria; kingdom Bacillati; phylum Actinomycetota; class Actinomycetes; order Kitasatosporales; family Streptomycetaceae; genus Streptomyces; species Streptomyces sp. NPDC054842. The sequence goes on along the minus strand of NZ_JBSGZN010000058.1, from coordinate 1,117 downwards.
AGCACGGCGGCGGTGGCCGGGCAGACGCGCGCGACCTCGGCCACCACCTCGGCGGCGTCCGGCAGCCCGCGCCCGCCGCCGCCCGACTCGGCGGAGACGGTGAGTCCGAGCAGCCCGGCCCGCCCCAGTTCCGTCACGGCGGTGCGGGGGAACCTCCCCTCGGCTCCGGTCCGGGCGGCACCGGGCGCGATGACGGTGCCGATGACATGGGTGAGCGTGGTGCGGTAGGACACGGGGCGACCCCCTCGGGAGTGGTGGGCGGGTCCGCCGCCGGACGGCGGCCGGTCGGGCGGAGGGTCAGACCCGTGGGTCGACCTCCCCCAGCAGGCCCGTCCTCACGTCGAAGACGAAGCCGCGTACGTCGTCGGTGTGCGGCAGGAACGGCGAGGTGCGCACCCGCTGCATGGACTGCCGTACGTCCTGCTCGACGTCGGCGAAGGCTTCCACCGCCCAGGCGGGACGCTGGCCGACCTCCATCTCCAGGTCGTGCCGGAACTCCTCGGTGAGCGATTCCAGGCCGCAGCCGGTGTGGTGGATGAGGACGACCGCCCGGGTGCCGAGGGCGCGTTGGCTGATGGTGAGGGAGCGGATCACGTCGTCGGTGACCACGCCGCCCGCGTTGCGGATGGTGTGGCAGTCGCCCAGTTCCAGGCCGAGTGCCGCGTGCAGGTCGAGCCGGGCGTCCATGCACGCCACCACGGCCACGCCCAGCACCGGCCGGGCACCCATGCCGGGGTCGGCGAAGCCAGCGGCATAGGCCCTGTTGGACTCCACGAGCCGCTCGGTGACCGGCGCGTGGTCCACGGCGGCGCCGGTGGCCGAGGGGCGGTGCGCTGATGTCGGCATGGCGGGTTACCTCACTCGGGTCGGATCGGAATCGCGTCGCCGGCCAGGCGGGAGCAAAGTGCATACAGTATGGAGTAGTCAGTATTCTGGAACGGGCGGGCGGCGTTGTCCAGGGCCGGTGCGGTGGTTTCCACGGCCGGAACGGCCGGCAGGACACGCCGGGCCGCCCCCTGCGATGAGGCGGCCATTGATCGCGACCGGCGCGGGGCGGTACCGGACCACCGGTCGCCTCCGCACCCCCGGCCGCCGGGAAGGCCGCCCGGACGGGCGG
>NZ_JBSGZN010000057.1:0-48973 GCF_053611025.1 Streptomyces sp. NPDC054842 | reverse complement strand
CCGCTCGGGCGTGCGCCGGACCTTCTTCTCTGCCCAGGACGCGAAGCGCGCGCACGTGTCCGGTGCGCGAGGGCCGGCACCGGCACCGTCCGCGACCGGTCGCCGTCGCCCGCTCCGGGGGCCGGCCGGTGCGGGGCGCCGGACCGAAGGGCCCCGGCTGATGCCCGTGCGCGCTCCGGGCCCGGCGAGGTGGCCGACGCGGGCGAGCCGCGCCGGCGCACCGGGCCCTGCCAAACCGAAGCGGGTAAGGCGCGCGGCGTCGCCTGCTCCGTGTGAACCGCGTCGGGGTCGCCGGGCGGGTCCGTGCGAGCCGCGTCGGCGCCGGCGGGTGATTGCGTCCCGGCCGTGTCGGCGTCGGCGGGTGATTGCGTCCCGGCCGTGTCGGCGTCGGCGGGCGGGGCCGTGCCGGCGGCCGCGGGCGGAGGGCGACCGACCGGCGGAACCCTGCGAGCGGCTACGGGCGGAGAGCGACCGACCGGCGCAGCCCTGCCAGCGGCTACGGGCGGAGGGCGACCGACCGGCGGGTATGGAGCCGCGTTACGATCGCTCTCGCCATGCAGACGAAACCCACCCACACCAGTCTTGTCGCGGTCGGCGACTCCTTCACCGAGGGCATGTCGGACCTCCAGCCCGACGGCTCCTACCGCGGCTGGGCCGACCTCCTCGCGGCCCGGATGGCCGCGCACACCCCCGGCTTCCGCTACGCGAACCTGGCGGTGCGCGGCAAGCTGATCGGCCAGATCGTCGAGGAGCAGGTGCCGTTGGCCGCCGCCATGGAGGCCGACGTGATCACGCTGGTCGGCGGGCTCAACGACACCCTGCGGCCCAAGTGCGACATGGGGCGGGTCCGCGGACTGCTGGAAGAGGCGGTGGAGCGGCTCGCGCCCTCCTGCAAGCAGCTCGTGCTCATGCGCAGCCCCGGCCGCAACGGCCCGGTGCTGGAGCGCTTCCGGCCGCGCATGGAGGAGCTGTTCGCCTGCATCGACGACCTCGCTGCCCGGCACGGCGCGGTCGTCGTCGACCTGTACGGGGCCGCCGCGCTCTCCGACCCGCGCATGTGGGACGTGGACCGGCTCCACCTGACGTCCGAGGGTCACCGCCGGGTCACCGAGGCGGTCTGGCAGGCGCTCGGCTACGACCCCGAGGACGTCGACTGGCACGCGCCGATGCCGCCCACCCTGCCGCCCGGCTGGGTCGCGCGCCGCACGGCGGACGTGCGGTTCGCCCACCGGCACCTGCTGCCGTGGATCGGACGCCGGCTGACCGGCCGCTCCTCGGGCGACGGCCTCCCGGCCAAGCGGCCGCACCTGCTGCCGTGGGAGAAGCCGGAGGCGTGATCCCGGCGCGCCCCGCCGAGGGCCGCGCGCGGCGGCGGCGGTGGCGTGGACCCGCGGGGTGGCGCAGGATCGGTTCGGCGGGACGCGTACCGAAGGGAGTCCGGGTGAGCACCTCCGTGATCAACCTCAAGGGGCGGATCCACGACTTCGGCCCCCGGCTGGAACACGCCCCCGCCGACCTGGTGTACGTCGGGCGACGCTGGACCATGGGCCACTGGGACCTCCCGCAGCACCCGTTGTACAACCCGTTCGCCTACGACACCCCCACGAAGAAGCGTGACGGCACGCGCGCCGAGGTGATGGCCAAGTACCGGGCGTACCTGCTCGAACGGCCCGGGCTGCTGGAGCTGGTCCCCGCGCTGCGGGGCAGGACGCTGGCGTGCTGGTGCGCCCCCGAGCTGTGCCACGGGGACGTCCTGGCGGAGCTGGCCGACGCGTCCTGACCGGGCGGCCGCCGTCCGGGGGCCGGGGCGCTCCCCCGGCCGGGACGCGGGCTTGTGGCTTCCGACGAACAACCCCGCGGCGCTGGCCTGCACGAATCGCCAGTAGAATCCGTCCACGTGACTGCCGCGCCTGCAAAGCCCCGTATCCCGAACGTTCTCGCCGGACGCTACGCCTCCGCCGAGCTCGCCACGCTCTGGTCCCCCGAGCAGAAGGTGAAGCTGGAGCGTCAGCTCTGGCTCGCCGTGCTGAAGGCCCAGCGGGACCTCGGGATCGAGGTGCCGGACGCCGCCGTCGCCGACTACGAGCGGGTGCTCGACCAGGTCGACCTGGCGTCGATCGCGGAGCGCGAGAAGGTCACGCGGCACGACGTCAAGGCGCGGATCGAGGAGTTCAACGACCTCGCCGGGCACGAGCACGTGCACAAGGGCATGACGTCCCGCGACCTCACGGAGAACGTCGAGCAGCTCCAGATCCGCCTCTCGCTGGAGCTCGTGCGCGACCGCACGGTGGCCGTCCTGGCGCGGCTGGGCAAGCTGGCCGGGGAGTACGGCGAGCTGGTCATGGCCGGCCGCTCGCACAACGTGGCCGCGCAGGCCACCACCCTCGGCAAGCGGTTCGCGACCGCGGCCGACGAGCTGCTCGTCGCCCACGCCCGGGTGGAGGAACTGCTCGGCCGCTACCCGCTGCGCGGCATCAAGGGCCCGGTCGGCACCGCGCAGGACATGCTCGACCTGCTCGGCGGCGACGCCTCGAAGCTCGCCGACCTGGAGCAGCGCATCGCCGGGCACCTCGGCTTCTCCCAGGCGTTCACCTCGGTCGGCCAGGTCTACCCCCGCTCGCTCGACTACGAGGTCGTGACCGCGCTGGTGCAGCTGGCGGCGGCGCCCTCCTCGCTGGCCAAGACGATCCGCCTGATGGCCGGCCACGAGCTGGTCACCGAGGGCTTCAAGCCGGGCCAGGTCGGCTCCTCGGCGATGCCGCACAAGATGAACACCCGCTCCTGCGAGCGCGTCAACGGCCTGATGGTGATCCTGCGGGGCTACGCGTCCATGACGGGCGAGCTGGCGGGCGACCAGTGGAACGAGGGCGACGTGTCCTGCTCGGTGGTGCGCCGGGTCGCGCTGCCGGACGCGTTCTTCGCCCTGGACGGGCTCCTGGAGACCTTCCTGACCGTCCTCGACGAGTTCGGCGCCTTCCCCGCCGTCGTCGCCCGTGAGCTGGACCGCTACCTGCCCTTCCTGGCGACCACGAAGGTCCTCATGGGCGCGGTGCGGGCCGGTGTCGGCCGCGAGGTCGCGCACGAGGCCATCAAGGAGAACGCGGTCGCCTCGGCCCTCGCCATGCGCGAGCAGGGCGCCGAGCGCAACGAGCTGCTCGACAAGCTCGCCGCGGACGAGCGCCTCCCGCTGGACCGCGCCCAGCTCGACGCGCTGATGGCCGACAAGCTGTCCTTCACGGGTGCCGCCGCCGGTCAGGTCGCCGTCGTCGTCGGCCGAATCGAGGAGATCGTGAAGCGGTACCCGCAGGCCGCGGGCTACACCCCGGGGGCGATCCTCTGACGAGGCTCACTCCCGCGGACCTGGAGGCCGCCCGCGACCGACTGGTGCCGGATGTCGTCGCGGAGGGCCTCCGCGTCCTGTTCTGCGGTATCAACCCGGGTCTGATGACGGCCGCCACCGGCCACCACTTCGCCCGGCCCGGCAACCGCTTCTGGCCCGTGCTGCACCTGTCGGGTTTCACCCCGCGGCTGCTGAAGCCGTCCGAGCAGGACGAACTGCTGTCGTACGGGCTCGGCATCACGAACGTGGTGGCGCGCGCGTCGGCGCGGGCCGACGAGCTGACCGCCGAGGAGTACCGCGAGGGCGGACGCCTGCTCGCCGCCAAGGTGGAGCGGCTGCGTCCGCGGTGGCTGGCGGTGGTGGGGGTCACGGCGTACCGCGCCGCGTTCGACGACCGCAAGGCGACCGTGGGGCCGCAGGAGCGGACGATCGGGGGCAGCCGGGTGTGGGTGCTGCCCAACCCCAGCGGTCTGAACGCCCATTGGACGGCGGCGTCGATGGCGGAGGAGTTCGCCCGTCTGCGGGAGGCCGCGAAGGCGGACGGCCGGGAACCCTCGTAGGGACCGGTGGTCCGCGTCGCGCGCGTTGAAGGCGCCCCCGGCCCGGGGCAGGGACGCCAGCAGGTCAGGGCGGGTCGGTGTCCGTGACCACGGCGAGGAGTTGGAAGGGCAGCTCCTTGTCCCACTGCGAGACGCCGAGGGCGACCCAGCGGCCGTGCGCTTCCGCCCTCCACAGGTGCAGGTCGGGCACGTGGGCGCTCAGCGAGCCCCACGGCTCGGGTATCTCCTCGCCCGCCTCCGTCCGTGCGATGACGCTCATCAGGGAGAACCGCTGCGGCGCGCCCCAGCGGTCCGCCAGCCGCTCCGCGAGGCCGTCCAGGTCGGCCTCGTACTGCTCCTCCGTCTCCAGCCGTCGGGTGCCGTCGTCCTCCCAGAAGTCCTCGCTCGTGGCCAGTTCCGCCAGGTGGTAGCCCGGTCCCCCGGTGCCGACGTCCGACCGGCCGTGCTCCGGAGGGAACTCCTCGGAGCACAGCCGGTCGATCGTGGCGAGTTGCCGCGCGATGGTCATGCCGTCCAGTAAACCGGCCCCCACTGACAATTGGCGGTCCGTCAGCGGGCCACGAGGGACCGGCCCGTGTGCCGGTGGCCGTCAGGCGTCGCGCCGCCGGACGCTCCACGCTCCCGCGCACAGGGCCGCCGTCGCCCAGGCGGCGGTCACGGCCAGTCCGGCCCAGGGACCGAGGGACCCGTCCCAGGTGTCGTGCAGCGCCACTTGGCCCGCCCGGTCGGGAAGGTAGTCGGCCGCGCCACCGGAGACGTCGCCGACCACGAAGGACACGATGAGCAGGAACGGGATCAGGATGGACAGCGTCGCCACCCCGCTGCGGAGCAGGGCGGTCAGTCCGGCCGCCAGCAGCGCCATGAGAGCGAGGTAGAGGCCGCAGCCGACGACGCCGCGCAGCGCCTCGGCGACCGTGACCCCGCTCCAGCGGGAGCCGAGGACCGCCTTGCCCACGGCGAGTGTCACCGCTCCGGTGACCAGGCCGACGGCCAGTGCCGGCACGGCGACGGCCACCGCTTTGGCCGCGAACCAGCGCCGCCGGTCCGGCACCGCGGCCAGCGAGACCCGCAGCGCCCCGTCCCGGAACTCGGCGGCGACGGCCTGCGCGCCGAACGTGACGGCGGCGATCTGCCCGAAGCTGACGCCGAAGAACGCCGAGTACAGCGGGTCGAATGCGGTGCCGTCGGAGTCGTCGGCCCCGGCGAGCGCGGAGAAGGACGCGGTGAGGACCAGGACCGCGAACAGCGCGCCGAGGAGTGAGCGCAGCGTACGGACTTTGATCCACTCGGCGTGGAGTACGGGGGCGAACGGCACGGTCAGACCTCCTGGGACGGTACGGGGGACGGGGAGCCGGTGAACTCGGCCTCGCTCGCGGTCAGTTCGAGATACGCCTGTTCCAAGGTGGCCTCCTCCGCCGCGAGTTCGAGGATCGGGAGCCCGGCACCCGAGACGAGGTACCCGATGTCCTCCACGCGCGCGTGCGGCACGGTCCAGCGTCCGTCCTCGCCCTCGACGGCCTCGTGGCCGTGGCGCGCCAGCAGGCGGCTCAGCGCCGTGCCGTCCGAGGTCCGCACCCGGACGCGGGGCCGCACACGCGCGTGGATGAACTCCCGCACGGGCGTGTCGGCGAGCAGGCGCCCCCGGCCCAGGACGATCAGGTGGTCGGCGAAGGACGCCGTCTCGGTCATCAGATGGCTGGAGACCAGGACGGTGCGGCCCTCCCGGGCGAGCCGGCGGAGCAACTCCCGCATCCAGACGATGCCTTCGGGGTCGAGCCCGTTGGACGGCTCGTCCAGCAGGAGCACCCGGGGGTCGCCGAGCAGCGCCGCCGCGACGCCGAGCCGTTGCCGCATGCCCAGGGAGTACGTCCGCACCCGGCGGCGTGCCACCGGGGCGAGTCCCGTCTCCTCCAGGACCTCGTCCACGCGGCGTTCCGGGATGCGGTTGCTCGCCGCCAGTGCGCGCAGGTGGTCGCGGGCGGTGCGTGATCCGTGGGGGGCGCCCGCGTCGAGCAGCGCGCCGACCTGGCGCAGGGGCTCGTGCAGCGAGGCGTAGGCCCGTCCCCCGATCGTGGCGGTGCCCGACGTGGGCCGGTCGAGACCCAGGACGAGCCGCATGGTGGTGGACTTCCCGGCGCCGTTGGGCCCGAGGAATCCGGTGACCCGGCCGGGCCGCACGGTGAAGGTCAGGCCGTCCACGGCGCGCTCGGTCCCGTACTCCTTGGTGAGGTCCTGTACGTCGATGCTGGTCATGGCTCCAGCGTGGCCGTGCCCGGCCCGCCGTCCCTCCCCCGCGCGGGGAGAGCGTCTCCCCCGCCCGGGGGAGCCCCGCTGTCGGTGCCGCCTGGCACGATGACGCCATGGCCCGGTTCCTGCGCCCGTTGACGAGCGCGACGACGTACACGCGTCTGCTGCACCTGTGGGTGCCGATGCTCTTCGTCAGCGTGTGGCTGTTCATCGACATGTCCCGGCCGTGGGTGCCGGCCGTGCTGCTGGTCCCGCTGGGGCTGGTGCCGGCCGTGCGGGCGGGCGAGGGCGTGCAGGCGCGCCTGATGCTGATGCCGGACGGGGGCTCGGCGGTCTCCGTCACCCGCTCGCTCACGTGGCGGGACCGGCTGCGGACGGTGCTGTGGCTGGAAGCGCGGATGGCCCTCGGGGCGGTCACGACACTGGCGTGCGTGTGGCTGCCGGTGCTCGTCGTCGATCTGTGCCGGGCCGCCTTCGGCGACGCGCCGGTCCACGGCCCCCTCTGGTCGATGGACCGGCCGCACTGGGGCTGGGTCCTGCTCGTCCCGCTGCCCCTGCTCGCCCTGTACGCCTCGGTCGTCGGCCTCGGCGGGCTGGTCGCCGCCCTCGCGCGCCGCCTGCTCGGCCCCTCCCCCGGCGAGCGGCTGGCGGCCCTGGAGGAGCGGACCGAGCAGCTGCTGGAGCGCAACCGCATCGCCCGCGAGCTGCACGACTCCATAGGGCACGCCCTGACGGTGGCCGTGGTGCAGGCGGGGGCGGCGCGCACGGCCCGGGACCCGGCGTTCACGGACCGCGCCCTGGCGGCGATCGAGGACACCGGCCGGGCCGCCCTGGAGGACCTGGAGCGGGTCCTGGGTGTGCTGCGCGAGGCGGAGCGCCCCGCGAGCAGCCGCCCCGCGCTGACCGAGGCCGACCGCCTCCTGGAGTCCGCCCGTGCCTCCGGCGCCGAGGTCGACGCCGAGGTGACGGGCCCCCTGGACAGCGTGCCCGGCCCGGTCTCCCGGGAGGGCTACCGCATCCTCCAGGAGTCCTTGACGAACGCGCTGCGGCACGCGGGTGGAGTGCCGGTCCGGGTCCGGGTCCGGGTCGCGGACGGCACGCTCGGTCTCGAGGTGCGCAACCCGCTGACGGCCACCGTCCCCGGTCCCGGCCGGGGCAGCGGACTGCGGGGCATACGGGAGCGCGCGGCGCTGCTCGGCGGCCGCGCGCGGACAGGGCCCGACGAGGGCGAGTGGCGGGTGCGCGTGGAGCTGCCGCTGCGCTGATCCGGGGTCCGCCGCTCGGATCGGGGCAGCCGTGACCACCGGTTCGTCCCGGACGCCGGCATGATCCACCACAGGCCCTAGGCTGGCCGGATGCCGGTCACCGTCCTGCTCGTCGACGACGAACCCCTCGTACGCGCGGGTCTGCGTGCCGTCCTCCAAGCGCAGCCGGACATCGAGGTGGTCGGTGAGGCGGCCGACGGCGCCGCGGTGATCCCCCTGGTGCGGCAACTGCGCCCCGACGTCGTCGCCATGGACGTGCGAATGCCGCTGATGGACGGGATCGAGGCCACCCGGGCGGTGCTGCGTACCGTCGCCGACCCGCCGAAGATCCTGGTGGTCACCACGTTCGAGAACGACGAGTACGTCTACGAGGCGCTGCGCGCCGGTGCCGACGGGTTCCTGCTCAAGCGGGCCCGGCCCGCCGAGATCGTGCACGCCGTGCGGCTGGTCGCCGAGGGCGAGTCGCTGCTGTTCCCGGCGTCGGTGCGGCAGTTGGCGGCCGAGTACGGCGACGGCGGCGGGAATCCCGCGGCCCGGGCGCTCCTGGAGCGGGCCGCGCTGACCGGGCGGGAGGCCGAGGTGCTGCGCCTGATGGCCCGGGGTCTGTCGAACGCCGAGATCGCCGGCCGGCTGATCGTCGGGACCGAGACGGTCAAGTCCCACGTCAGTGCCGTCCTGGCCAAGCTGGGCGCCCGCGACCGCACCCAGGCTGTCATCACGGCGTACGAGTCGGGGTTCGTGTCACCGGGCTGAGACGGAGCCGTCGGTGACCCGGGGGTGCCCGGCACTCGCCGGAGGCCGCCGCGCCGAGTACGATCCGGCCAACACGCGCGCGAGCTGGGAGGAAAGACGTTGGGGCGGTTGACCGGCGGGGACCCCTCTCTGCTGCGAAGGATCAATTCCGCGGTGGTGCTGCACGCCCTGCGTGCCACGGACTGCGCGACACTCACCGAGATCACCCGGGTGACCGGACTGTCCCGGCCCACGGTCGAGGGCGTCGTCGAGGGTCTGATCGAGGCCGGGCTCGTGGTCGAGAAGGCCGCCGACGACAGCGCCGCGCGGCGCCAGGGACGGCCCGCCAGACGCTTCCGGTTCCGGGCCGAGGCGGGGCACCTGCTGGGCCTGGAGATCGGCCCGCACCGGGTCGCCGCGCTCCTCGCCGACCTGGACGGCCGGGTGCTTGGCGCCATCTCCAAGGAGGTCGAGGAGACCGCCCCGGCGGACGAGCGGCTCGAACGGCTGCGGGGCGCGGTCGCCGAGCTGCTGCGCCGGGCGGGCGTCGCGCGCAGCTCCCTGCGGGCGGTCGGGGTGGGCAGCCCCGGCATCGTGGAGGCGGACGGCACCGTACGTCTGGGCACGGCCCTGCCGGAGTGGACGGGCCTGCGCCTCGGGGAGCGGCTGAGCCGTTCCTTCAAGTGCCCGGTGCTGGTGGAGAACGACGCCAACGCGGCGGCGGTCGCCGAGCACTGGAAGGGCTCGGCGACCGAGTCCGACGACCTGGTGTTCGTCCTGGCGGGGCTGAGCCCGGGCGCCGGTGCGCTGATCGGCGGCCGGCTGCACCGGGGCTACGGCGGCGCGGCCGGGGAGATCGGGGCGCTGCACCTGCTGGGCCGCGGGGCGACCCCGGAAACGCTGCTGTCGACGACGGACGAGCCCCTGCACCCCCTCGACGAGCAGGCCGTCGCCGATGTCTTCGCGCTCGCCCGCGAGGGCGACCAGCGGGCCCGCGCGGCCGTCGACCGGTTCATCCAGCGGCTGGTCCACGACGTGGCGGCGCTGGTGCTCGCGCTCGACCCGGAGCTGGTCGTCATCGGCGGCTGGGCGGCCGGGCTCGACGGTGTACTGGAGCCGTTGCGGCGGGAGTTGGCCCGCTACTGCCTGCGGCCCCCGAAGGTGGCGCTGTCCCTGCTGGGCGAGGCGGCGGTCGCCACCGGTGCGCTGCGGCTGGCCCTGGACCACGTGGAGGAGCAGTTGTTCGCCGTGGACGGCACGGTCACCGCACGTCGCTGACGCCGCCGAACACGGCGAACACGGCGAGAGACGTCACGCCCCGGCCGTCGGCCGGGGCGTGACGTGTGCGCTCCATGTGCGTGGGCTGTCGCCCGCGGATCAGGACGCGCGGCGTTCCTGGTCGTGGTGGATCTCCAGGCCGCCGGAGTCCCCGAAGGTCAGCCGGCAGGTGTCGGCCCGGTACGTGGCCAGCGAGACCGCCACCGTGCGCCCTTCGGCGAAGAAGCGGGTCGTGACGACGAGGACGGGCGCCCCGGGGAGGCGGTCGAGTTCCTTGGCGTCGTCCGCGCGCGCGGAGCCGAGCTCCACCGCGCGGTCCTGGCCCTCCAGGCCGAGGCGCTGGAGTTCGCGCAGCACGGCACGCGCGCGTGCGGGCCCCGAGGGCGCGTCGATGGAACTGAGTTCCGGCACCGAGGCGGCCGGGACGTAGAGCAGTTCGGCGGCGACCGGCTGCCCGTGCGTCACGCGTGAGCGGCGCACGATGTGCACCGCCTGCTCGCGGTCCGTCTCCAGCATGTCGGCGACGGCGCCGGGCGGCACGGCCGACGTGCAGTCCGCGGGCTGCCAGGCGTCACCGGGCGCGCCCGGCCAGGTGTGCTGCTCGGATCCGACGGCGACGCCCACGCGCGGCGGGGCGACCGTGGTGCCCACTCCGCGGCGGCGCTGCAGGCGGCCTTCCAGTTCGAGCTGTTCGAGGGCCTGCCGGAGCGTGGCGCGGGCGACTCCGAACCGGGCCGCGAGGTCCCGCTCGTTGGGCAGGATCTCGCCCACCGAGAACTCGGAGTCGAGTGCCTCGCTGAGCACGGTCTTGAGATGCCAGTACTTAGGCTCCGGCACCGTTTCCAGCTGCGTGGTCCCCACCCTGTCCTCCGCAATCGCCGTGGCCCGGCGGCGTTTTAGCGCCCTTGTTTATTAAAGGTTCCTGCACTATCCCTGCGACCATAGGACGGGCCCCACCCTTGGTCAAGACCAATCCTCGATCCCTCGCGGATTGCCCGGGCGCTGGCCGCGCAGCGTTCATACGGCGTTCGCGCCGGGTCACGTCCGCGACACGAGCGCGCGGTCCGGGGCTCACGCAGGACAGGCCGCGCGGGAACCGGCGCACGGCACGAAGCCCCCGCCGGGACGGCGGGGGCTTCGGGGACGGCCGGGGCGGGGCAGGTCAGTGGGGTGACAGGGCGAGCAGCTTCTCCGGGTTGCGCATGACGTAGACGCACTGGACGCGGCCGTCCGTGACGTCCAGCTGGAAGGCGGTGTCGACCTTGCCGCCGGACAGGACCAGGAACGCGGCGCCGCCGTTCAGCTCCACCATGCGGAAGGAGACGTCCGGCAGGCCCTTGCCCGCGACGGCGTGCAGGAAGCGGCCCACCTTGTCCGCGGACTGCAGGACCCGGAGCGGCGCCTTGGACAGCCCGCCGCTGTCCCCGACCAGCCGGACCTCGGGGGCCAGCAGGGACATGAGGCCCTCCAGGTCGCCGTCCACCGCGGCGGCGAGGAACCGCTCGGTCAGGACGCGGCGTTCGGCCGGATCGACCTCGTAGCGGGGACGCCGTTCCTCGACGTGCCGGCGCGCCCGGCCCGCCAGCTGGCGTACCGCCGCCTCGCTGCGGTCCAGAGTGGTGGCGATCTCCGCGTACGGGTATCCGAACGCCTCCCGCAGGACGAACACGGCGCGTTCCAGGGGCGACAGGGACTCCATGACGACGAGCACGGCCAGGGAGACGGAGTCGGCGAGCACGGCCCGCTCGGCGGTGTCCGGCGCGGTGTCCCCGAACTCGGTGACGTACGGCTCGGGCAGCCAGGGGCCCACGTAGGCCTCCTTGCGCGACTGCACCTGGCGCAGCCGGTCGATGGCGAGCCGGGTGGTGACGCGCACCAGGTAGGCCCGCGGTGTGCGCACGTCCGAGCGGTCGCCGTCCGACCAGCGCAGCCACGCCTCCTGCACCACGTCCTCGGCGTCGGCGACCCTGCCGAGCATGCGGTAGGCGACGCCCATCAGGACGGGGCGGTGCTCTTCGAAGACGTCCGTGGTGGTGCCGGTGTCAGTGGTCACCCGTCCATCCCATACGACCTCCGGCGCGGTGTCCAGGCGATGTCCGGGCGACGGTGTGGCGTCGGCCACTCCGCGCGCGTGCCGGCCGGGCACGGCGTCGAGCGGGCGCCGTCCGGCGTCCGAGGTCGGGAGGCACGGGGGCTACCCGTCGGTAGCAGTTGCTGACAAGGTGTCTACGGAAGCGGCGCGTCGCCCGACGCCCGCCGACAGTCCGTTGCCCATTGCCCATTGCCCGTCAGCGCGTCCCCTGTGAGGAGCAGCACCATGTCCGACACGGTCTCCTTCACCGTCCCCTCCCCGCACGGCCCCCGGCCGGTCACCCTGTCCTACGCGCGCGTGGGCACCGGCGAACCGCTGCTCCTGCTGCACGGCATAGGCCACCACCGGCAGGCCTGGGACCCCGTCCTGCACATCCTGGCGGCCGAACGGGACGTGATCGCCGTGGACCTGCCCGGGTTCGGCGAGTCCCCCGCGCTGCCCGACGGACTGACGCACGACCTGGCGACCATGAACACCGCGCTCAGCGCCTTCTGCGACGCCCTGGGCCTGGACCGCCCGCACGTGGCGGGCAACTCCCTCGGCGGTCTGCTGGCCCTCGGACTCGGTCGCGACAAGCTCGTACGGTCCGTCACGGCGCTGTCGCCCGCGGGCTTCTGGACGCAGGCCGAACGGCGGTACGCCTTCGGGGTGCTGACCGCGATGCGGCAGGCAGCGCGCCGCCTGCCGCTGCCCCTGGTGGAGCGGCTGTCCCGGACAGCCGCGGGGCGCACGGTGCTGACGAGCAGCATCTACGCGCGGCCGCAGCGCCGTTCACCCGAGGCCGTCGTCGCCGAGACGCTCGCGCTCGCCCACGCGGAGGGGTTCCCCGAGACGCTGCGGGCCGGCATCACCGTCCAGTTCACCGACGACGTCCCGGGAGTGCCGGTCACCGTCGCCTGGGGCACCCGGGACCGGCTGCTGGTCCGCCGCCAGGGCGTCCGCGCCAAGGGGATCATCCCCCGCGCCCGCCTCGTCCGGCTGCCCGGCTGCGGGCACGTCCCGATGAACGACGATCCGGCGCTGGTGGCGCGGGTCCTCCTGGACGGCAGCCGCTGACCGGCGGGCCCGCACACTCAGCGCCCCCGAGCCCAGGGCGACACCGGCCCCCACGAGGGCGCTGCCGACGCCCTGGGCGGCGCCGTACGCGCCCGTGCCGACGAGCGGCGCGGTGCAGGCCGCGGCGACGGGGATGAGCCCGGAGAAGAGCGTGGCGCGTTCCGCGCCGATGCGCTGCATGCCCATGTACCAGCAGACGAAGCCGACGACCGTGACGACCACCGCCTGCCACAGCAGGGCCGCCGTCTCGGTGGCGTCCGGTACGCGCAGCCACCCGCCGCCGTCCGCGAGCAGCCCCGCCACCGCCGACTCGGCCGCGGCGACGGCGCAGACGGTGGCGGACAGCAGCCGGGGTCCCAGGGGGCGCAGCACGGGCACGGCGAGGACCGCGAAGCCGACCTCGCCACCGAGCGCGCACGCGGACCACGCGATCCCCGCGCCGTCCGTACGCCCCCACCCCTGGACCGTGAAGGCGCCGACCGCGACCAGCAACGCCCCGTACAGGACCAGGCGTTGGGGCCGGCGCCCGTCCAGGAGGGGGACCAGGACGGCGACGGCCACCGGGGCGCAGCCGACGAACACCCCTGGTACGGCCGGTTCCGCGGTGCGTTCGGCCGCGATGACGGCGAGGTTGAAGCCGACCATGCCCACCGCCGCCAGGAGCGCGAGGCGCGTCCACTGGCGTGGGGCGAGCCGTCGCAGCGGCGCCGTGCCGCCCCGGCCGAGGAGGGGCAGGAGCAGCAGGCAGGCCAGGGCGTAGCGCAGGAACTGCCCGCCCGCGTACGGGTAGTGGCCCAGCACGCTGTTGGCCGTGAAGGAGCCTCCGACGAGGACGCAGGCGAAGGCGGCGAGCAGGGCTCCGCGGGTGGTGGCGTTCATGGTGGCGACGCTACGAAGCGGCCCGGTCCGGTTTAAGGTCCACTTCCATGACGCCATCGGGGACCAATCGGGAGGACGGGGCCGGGGCGCGGTCGCCGTGGGCCGCCGCCTGGGAGCTGCTGCTGCCGGCCGCGTCGGCACCCGCACGCACGCGTGGCCGCACCCTCCAGGCCGCGCTGCGGGAGGCGGTGCGCTCGGGACGGCTCGCGCCGGACACCCGGCTGCCGCCGAGCCGGGAGCTGGCGGCCGATCTCGGCGTGTCCCGGGGGCTGGTCACGGAGGCGTACGAGCAGCTGACGGCGGAGGGGTACCTGCGGAGCGGCCGGGGCGCCGGGACCTGGGTGGGCGGCGCGACCCGGGCGGCCCGGCCGCCCGCGCGCGATCTGGCGCCGCGCTTCCCGGGCGCCCGCGCCGACTTCCTGCCCGGCACGCCGGACCTGTCGCTGTTCCCGCGGGCCGCCTGGGCCGCCGCGCAGCGCGGGGTGCTCGCCGAACTGCCCCACCACGCGCTCGGCTACCCCGATCCGCGCGGGCTGCCCCGGCTGCGGACCGCCCTGGCCGAACTGCTCTCCCGGCGTCGCGGGGTGGTCGCGGACCCGGAGCGGGTGGTGGTGGTCTCCGGGGTGGCGCAGGCGACGACGCTCCTCGGATTCGTGCTCCACGCGCGCGGGGTGCGCACCGTCGGCGTGGAGGACCCCGGCAGCCCCGAGCACGGCGCCCTGTACGCCTCGGCCGGCATCACCGCCGTCGCCCTGCCGCTCGACGGTGAGGGACTGGCGACCGGCCCCCTGGACGACTCCGGAGTGCGGGCGGTGGTCGTCACCCCCGCCCACCAGTTCCCCTCCGGGATCGCGTACTCGGCGCGGCGCCGTGCCCAACTGCTCGACTGGGCCCGCTCGGTGGACGGTCTCGTGGTCGAGGACGACTACGACGGGGACTTCCGCTACGACCGTGCCCCGGTGGGCGCGCTCCAGGGACTGGATCCGGAGCACGTCGCGTACACCGGGTCGGTCAGCAAGTCCCTCGCCCCCGGGCTCCGGCTCGGCTGGCTCGTGGTGCCCGAGTCGCTCGCCGAAGAGGTCGTGGAACGCAAGCGGACCATGGATCTCGGCCATCCGGTGATCGACCAGGCCCTCATGGCGCGGTTCCTGGAGCGCGGTGACTACGACCGGCAGCTGCGGCGCTGCCAGCGCGCGTACCGGGAGCGGCGCGACACGCTCGTGTCCGCCCTCGCCGAGCACTTCCCCGGCACCAGGGTCTCGGGGATCGCCGCGGGACTGCACGCCATCGCCGAACTGCCCGAACGGTACGGGCCGGCGGACCGCTTCCTGCGTCTCGTGGCCGCCGAGGGGGTCGCGGTGCGCCCGCTGTCGGACTACGGCACGGCGGTGGACAAGGGCGTACGGCTGGTGCTCGGGTACGCGCACCTGTCCCCGGCGCGCATCGAGGAGGGGGTGCGCCTCATGGCGGCGGCGGTGCGCGAGGGCTGACGGGGATTCGACGGTGCGCCGTCGGCTCGGGCGCACGCCGGTTCCCTTGCGGGTGCGGTCAGTTGTTCACTTGGGGTTTCCGTGTGCGCTGCGGCGCACCAGTAGGTGTGGCACTGCACACTGGCCGGAACCCGTCCCTGGAGGCGCATCCATGTCACACCGTCCGCCGTTCCCCGGCCGTCGCAGCGTGCTGCGCGGCTCCCTGGCCGCGTCGGCGGCCCTGGCTCTGCCGGCCGCGGCCGGCGCCGCACCGGCGTTCGCCCTGTCGGGACGGCCGGAGGCGGGCTGGGGTGTCCAGGCCGGTGACGTCACGACCGACTCCGGTCTGGTGTGGGTACGTTCCGACCGGCCGGCCCGGATGATCGTCGAGACGTCGGCCACCGAGTCGTTCCGCAACGCCAGGAGATGGCACGGTCCGCTGCTCGGCCCCGGCACGGACTTCACCGGCACGACCCGGCTGCGCGGGCTGCCGCCGGGCGAGCAGATCCACTACCGCGTCCTGCTCGCCGACCCCGACGACCCGCGGCGCACCGGCGAGCCCGTGCCGGGCACCTTCCGCACGGCACCGGTCCGGCGGCGCGACGGCGTGCGCTTCCTGTGGTCGGGCGACATCGCCGGACAGGGCTGGGGCATCAACCCCGACATCGGGGGCTACCGGATCTACGACGCGATGGCCTCGTTGGACCCGGACTTCTTCCTGTGCAGCGGCGACAACATCTACGCCGACGGGCCGATCTCCGCGACCGCCGCCCTGCCCGACGGCAGCACCTGGCGGAACGTCACCACCGAGGAGAAGTCCAAGGTCGCCGAGACCCTGGCGGAGTTCCGCGGCAACTTCCGCTACAACCTGCTGGACGACAACCTCCGCCGCTTCAACGCCCAGGTGCCGTCCATCGTGCAGTGGGACGACCACGAGGTGCGCAACAACTGGTATCCGGGCCAGGTGATCGCGGCGACGGACACCCGGTACACCGAGAAGAGCGTCGACGTACTGGCGGCGCGCGCCGGCCGCGCGTTCAGCGAGTACTTCCCGGTCTCCACACTGCGGCCCGGTGCCCGGGAGGGACGGGTTCACCGCGTCGTGCGCCACGGCCCGCTGCTCGACGTCTTCGTGCTGGACATGCGCACCTACCGCAACGCCAACACCCCCGGCACCCAGACCACCGACCCGCAGGGCATCCTCGGCGAGGAGCAGCTGAGCTGGCTCAAGCGGGAACTGTCCCGCTCGCGCGCCGTGTGGAAGGTGATCGCCTCGGACATGCCGCTCGGGCTGGTCGTGCCGGACACCACCGAGGGGCAGAAGAACATCGAGGCGGTGGCCCAGGGCGATCCGGGGGCGCCGCTCGGCCGCGAACTGCAGATCGCCGAGCTGCTGCGGTACATCAAGCACCGGCGGATCACGGGCACCGTGTGGCTGACCGCCGACGTCCACCACACCTCGGCCCAGCACTACCGGCCGGAGCGGGCCGCGTTCAGCGACTTCGAGCCGTTCTGGGAGTTCGTCTCCGGTCCCCTGAACGCCGGCGCGTTCCCGGCCGGCGCGCTCGACGGCACGTTCGGCCCCGAGCGGGTGTTCGTGAAGGCGCCGACCGCGTCGAACGTCTCGCCCGCCGGGGGCTACCAGTTCTTCGGCGAGGTGGACATCGACGGCGGCAGCGGCGATCTGACGGTCCGGCTGCGCGAGCAGGACGGCACCGTGCTGTTCACGAAGGTGCTGCGGCCGGGCCGGGTCGGGCAGTGATCCGTCGCTGAGCCGGACGGTCCCGTACCCTCGAACCGATGGGCAGCGCACCGGAGTCATCCCCCGGTGCGCCGCTCCGTTCGCCGTGCGCCACCACGGCTCCCCGGTCACAACCACCGGCGGAGCAGGGGTCGTTGTCAGTGGTGGCCTCTACGGTTCTCCCATGACGCGATCTCCGCACGCCGGGGCCGGCGCCCGGCGGCACGACGCCGCCAGGGCGCGTTCCGCGGCGTCCTCCGCCCTCGCGTGCGCGGCGCGGACCGTGCGGCCCGGGAGCGCTTCCGGGCCGGGGCCGCCGCCCGCGCCCAAGTCGTGCGCGGTGGGGGCCGGGAGACCGAGGATCGACGGGGGCGTGCGATGGGTGTGCTGTTGGAGGCCGTGCGGGCGGGGCGGACGGCTGAGGTCGTGAGCCTGCTGGACGGCATGACCGATACGGAACGCAAGGCGTGCCTCCCGGGGCTGAGACAGCTGCGCAAGGAGCTGGGAGCGGCCCCGTGGAACGCGGAGTCCCGCCGCGCCCAGCCCGCGCTGCACGCGGCGGGAGCGGCCTGCCAGACCGGGGCCGCCGCGGCGGCCACCTGGCTCGCGGCGCCCGATCTGCGCTGGTCGCAGGCGTCACCCGCCGTCCTCCTCGACGTCCTCGGGGACCGCGACCCCGCGTGGCTGGCCGACGTGACGCACCGGCTCGCCCAGCGGCCGGTCGCCTCCGGTGTGCCGTACGCGCTGATGGCCGGCCTGGTGCGGCTGTCCGGGTGTGCCGCGCCGACGACGGACGCCTACGTCCAGGGCTGGATGGAGCATCTCGGCCATGTCTGGAAGCGCGGGGACACCGTCCTGGACCGGCTGCGCAGGGATCCGCATCTGACGGAGCTGGCAACCGCCCTCTTCACGACCGACGGCATCGGCGCCCGGGTGGAGTGGCAGTACGGGGAGGGCGCCGACAGCTGGACGGTGGCTCTGGCCCGGCTCGGCGGCGAGGGCCTGCTGGACCGCCGGACCATGGTCGACGCCTGTGTCGCCCGGCTGCTGCGGGGCGGGCCGCCGGCCGACCACCGGGTGTTCCTGCGGCTGTTGGTCTCGCTGAAACTCACCCGGGACGAACAGCGGGAGCGCGTCGGTGACTGGATCGCCCTGGTCCGTGACGCGCCCTCGGCCGTGGCCTCGTACGCCCAGTCGGTCCTGGGCGCGCTCGCCCTCGACGGGGAGCTGACCGCCCGCCGTCTCGCGGAGATGTCCGGCGG
Organism: Streptomyces sp. NPDC054842; assembly: GCF_053611025.1. NCBI lineage: Bacteria > Bacillati > Actinomycetota > Actinomycetes > Kitasatosporales > Streptomycetaceae > Streptomyces > Streptomyces sp. NPDC054842. The sequence goes on along the minus strand of NZ_JBSGZN010000057.1, from coordinate 31,052 downwards.
GGTGCTGCCGCGCGGCGAGCGGAAGCTGGTCCGCACCCAGCTCATCCTGCTGAACAAGGTGATCAGACGTGATCCGTCCACGGTGCCGGAGCTGCTGCCCGCGGTGGCGCCGGCGTTCACGCACCAGGACGCGGCGGTGCAGGAGCGGGCGCTGAAGCTCGTGGAGCGCCACTTCGACCGGCTGGAGGACTCCGCCGCGCGGTCCGAACTGGCCAGAGCCGCACACCGGTTGGCGCCGGGTCTGCGCGCCCGTGCGGCACGGTTCCTCGGAGAGGAACCGAGGGACGGGGAGGAGGCCGGCGCGCTGCTGGCGTCCGGCTGAACGCCGCGTGACCGGGAGTGCCTCCCGTCCGCGCCGCGCTCGGTGACGAGACTCGTAGAAATTCAAATAAAAAGGACAGAGCGACACTTAACCGATCAGTCACAAAGCGTTCGTGATCACGCAACACCGTTCCTTCACAGTGGCTGCATGACTCCGGACATGTCTCATGTGACGCGCGCGAAGCACGGGCGCCCCGTGCACCACTGGCGGCGGGACCTCGTCGAGCTCGCCGCCCTGTTCACGGCCGTGGCGGTGGCCGACGCCGTGGCCAACCTGATCGGGCACGGCCCCGACGACCCCGCCCTGCTGGGGATCTCGGCCGTCGTCCTGGTCGCCACGGCCGGATTCCACACCTGGTGGGCACGACGCCACGGTCACGCACCGCCGGCAGGCGATACCGGGGCCCGGCCGCCCGCCACGGCGCGGCAGGCCGGGCGGCCCGCGTCCCCGGCGTCCGGCGACGCCGCCGAGCCCACCGTCCTGTGGCGGATGCGGACCACGGTGCGGGACGCTCCCGGGTCACTGGCCGCGCTGTGCACGGCGCTGGCCGGGCACGAGGTCGACATCCTGAGCCTGCAGACCCATCCGCTGGCCGAGGGCACGGTGGACGAGTTCCTGCTGCGCGCCCCCGGCGCCCTGACCGCCGCCGAAGTCACCCGCGCCGTCGCCGGGGCGGGCGGCACCGGGACGTGGATCGAGCGGGCCGACGCCCACGACCTGGTGGACGCGCCGACCCGGGTCCTCGGCCTCGCCACGCGCACCGCCCTGGACGCCGCGGAACTGCCGCTGGCGCTGCGGCAGTTGCTCGGCCGCTGCACCATCCGCTCGCTGCCCGCCAGGTCGCCGGGTTCCGGCCGCGCGATCGAGGCGGCGCCGGTCGAGGGCGCTCTGGAGGACACGGTGATGCGGCTGCGGGCTCCCGAGGGCGGGGTGATCACGGTGGAGCGGCCGTATCTGCCGTTCACGCCGACCGAGTTCGCCCGGGCGCGGGCCCTGGTCGAGCTGGACGCGCGGCTCGGTCCGCGGATCCCGCGCGGCCTGGACGTCCTGACGCTGCCCGAGGGCAACGCCATCACCGTGCGCAGGGCCGACGCCGCCGACCACGAGGCCGCGAAGGCCATGCACGAGCGCTGCTCGCCGCGCACGCTGAGCATGCGGTACCACGGCCCCGTCGGGGACGCCGACCGCTACCTCAACCACCTGCTCAGCCCCCGCTTCGGGCGGACGCTCGCCGTGCAGACCGCCTCGGGCCGCATCGTCGGCCTCGGCCACCTCCTGTGGGACGGCGACGAGACCGAGGTCGCGCTGCTCGTCGAGGACGAGTGGCAGCGGCGCGGCATCGGCGGGGAACTCCTCGGCCGGCTGGTCGCCATGGCGGTCGAGGCGGGCTGCGAGAGCGTGTACGCCGTGACGCAGGCGTCCAACACGGGCATGGTCGCCGCGATGCGCGCTCTGGATCTCCCCCTCGACTACCAGATCGAGGAGGGCACCCTCGTCATCACCGCCCGCCTGGACGGCGTCCGGGCCGCCGCACCGCAGTCGCGGGACCAGGTGGGCGGACCGGCCACCCGGGACTGACGGCACGATCCGGCACCCCCGGTACCGAACGCACCGGCCCGGCGCACCCCGCCGGGCCGGCCGCGCGCCCCGCGGGCGAGCGTCGCCCCGTGTACGACCTTGGCCCTCGCCCGTCGGCGTGACCCCCGTCGGCCCCGGCCCCGTGGGCGCACCCCGTCGGACCGGCCGCCCGCCCCGCAAGCGAGCGTCGCCCCGCGCAGGACGGTGGCCCTCCCCCGCCGGCACGGCCCCGCCGGTCCCGGGCCGCCCCCGCGCAGCCCCCGGACCGCCCCCGCCCCCGCGCCCCGCACGGTGAGCGTCGCTCTCCGACGAGCGAGACCCTGCGTGTCGTGGCGGCCCCGCCGACCTCGGCCCGTCCCCGCGCACCCCGCCGGGCCGGTCCCGCGCCCCGCACGGCGAGCGCCGTCCGCTTACGACGGTGCCCCTCACCCGTCGCCACGGCCCCGCCGGTTCCGGCCCCTCCCCTCGGGGCCGCCGGTCACGCCCCCCGCACGGCCGCCTCGTGCTCCCGGGCCAGGGCCCGCGGCTCCGGTCGCGCGCCCAGTGCGGTGTCCAGGTCGGTCCACAGGTCGTCCACGTCCTCCAGGCCCACCGACAGCCGCAGCAGTCGGTCGCTGACGCCCGCGTCCCGGCGGTCGGCCGAGGGGACGATGCGGTGGCTGATGGAGGCGGGGTGCTGGATGAGGGAGTCGACGCTGCCCAGGCTCACGGCGGGGGTGATCAGGCGGACGCCCGCGATGACCTCGTGCGGGTCGCCGACGACCTCGAAGGCGATCATGGCGCCGCCGATGCGCGGATAGTGCACGCGGGCGACCCGCGGATCCGCGGCCAGCCGGCGGGCGAGTTCCGCGGCGTTGGCCGAGGCCGCCCGGACCCGCACCGGGAGGGTCGACAGGCCCCGCAGCAGCAGGTAGCCGGCGAGCGGGTGAAGCACCCCGCCGGTCGCGAACCGCACCTGGCGCAGTCCCCGCGCGAACTCCTCGTCGCAGGCCACCACCCCGGCCATCACGTCGCCGTGTCCGCCCAGGTACTTGGTGGCGCTGTGCAGGACGAGACGGGCGCCCTGCTCGGCCGGCCGCTGGAGCACGGGCGTGGCGAAGGTGTTGTCCGCGAGCAGCGGGACCGAACCGCAGGAGTGCGCGACGGCCCGCAGGTCGAGTTCGGCGAGGGTCGGGTTGGCCGGGGACTCGACCATGACCAGCCCGGTGTCGGGCCGCAGGGCGTCCGCGATCCCGGCCGGGTCGACCCAGGTCACCTCCGAGCCGAGCAGCCCGGCGGTCAGGAGATGGTCGCTGCACCCGTACAGCGGGCGCACCGCCACGACGTGGCGCAGCCCCATCGCGTTGCGCACGAGCAGCACCGCGCTGAGTGCCGCCATGCCGCTGGCGAAGGCGACCGCGCTCTCGGTGCCTTCGAGCCGGGCCAGCGCGGTCTCGAAGCGGGCGACCGTCGGGTTGCCGAGGCGCCCGTAGACCGGCGGCCCCTCCGGTTCGGCGCCGTCCGCGGCGAAGGCGTCGATGCGGGCGGCCTCGCCCCTGCTGTCGTAGGAGGGGTAGGTGGTGGACAGGTCGATCGGCGCGGCGTGCAGTCCCTGCCGCGCGAGGTCGTCGCGCCCGGCGTGGACGGCCTCGGTGGCCAGCTTGCGCGGGGCGGGACGTGGATCGGGGACGCGAGAGGCGTGCGGGGTGACGGAGTCCATGGCCGCAGCCTGAACACCGGGCGGGCCCGTGGCGTCGAACCCCGTGCTACGTTCGGGCCATGGCCGAAACCGTCGTACTGGATCCGGTGGATCTTCATCTGCTGCGCCTGCTGCAGAACGACGCACGGACCACCTACCGCGATCTTGCCACGCAGGTCGGGGTCGCGCCGTCGACCTGCCTGGACCGGGTGACCCGGCTGCGCCGCGCCGGGGTCATCCTCGGGCACCAGCTGCGGCTCGATCCGGCGAAGCTGGGGCGCGGTCTGGAGGCCCTGCTGTCCGTGCAGGTCAGGCCGCACCGGCGGGAGTTGGTCGGGCCGTTCGTGGACCGGATCCGGGCGCTGCCGGAGTCCCGTACGGTCTTCCATCTCACCGGCCCCGACGACTACCTGGTGCACGTGGCGGTGTCGGACATGACGGATCTGCAGCGCCTGGTGATCGACGAGTTCACGTCACGGCGCGAGGTGGCCCGGGTCGAGACGCGGCTGATCTTCCAGCAGTGGGACTGCGGGCCGCTGCTGCCACCGCAGCGGGACACCTCGGCGCACGGGGCGCAAGGGTCCACGCCCTCAGCGGAATCCGGCTGACGCGGACCGGGTCCTCGTATGAGGATTGTCCGCATGTCAGACACCAAGAGCCCGCTGCCCCGCGAGGTCGCCGACACCTATGTCGACGAGCTCATCGCCCTCGACCCGGTCACCGGTACCTACCTCGGCGACCCGGCAAGTTCGACCAGGCTGCCGGACGCCTCGCCCGCGGGCCAGGAGGCCCTGGCGGAGCTGGCGCGGACGACGCTGGCGCGGCTCGACGAGGCCGAGCGGCAGCCCGGCGCGGACAGCGGCATCGAGCGCCGCTGCGCCCGTCTGCTGCGTGAGCGCCTCACCGCCGAACTGGCCGTGCACGACGCCGACGAGGGGCTGCGGGTGGTGAGCAACCTGCACTCCCCCGCGCACTCGGTGCGCGACATCTTCTCCCTCATGCCGACCGCGACGGACGAGGACTGGGCCGCGGTCGCCGAGCGGCTGCGCGCGGTGCCCGCCGCGCTGGAGGGCTACCGCGAGTCCCTGGCCCTCGGCCTGGAGCGCAAGCTCTACGGCGGTCCGCGTCCGACGGCCACCTTCATCACCCAGCTGACCGAGTGGTCGGACCCGCACGGGCAGGGCCGCGGCTGGTTCGAGGACTTCGTCTCGCCCGGCCCCGAGGCCCTGCGCGCGGATCTCGACTCGGCCGCCCGGACGGCGACCGAGGCCCTGGTGTCCCTGCGCGACTGGATGCGCGACGTGTACGCGCCCACCATCGAGGGCGCCCCGGACACGGTGGGCCGCGAACGGTACGCGCGCTGGTCGCGGTACTACAACGGCACGGACCTCGACCTCGACGAGGCGTACGCCTACGGCTGGTCCGAGTACCACCGGCTGCTCGGCGAGATGAAGCAGGAGGCGGAGAAGATCCTGCCGGGTGCCGCGACGCCGTGGGTGGCGCTCGCGCACCTGGACGAGCACGGCACGCACATCGAGGGGGTCGACGAGGTCCGCGACTGGCTTCAGGCCCTGATGGACGAGGCGATCGACGCGCTCGACGGCACCCACTTCGAACTGGCCGAGCGGGTACGGCGGGTGGAGTCCCGTATCGCGCCGCCCGGCGGCGCGGCGGCCCCCTACTACACGGCTCCGTCCGAGGACTTCTCGCGCCCCGGCCGTACCTGGCTGCCGACGATGGGCCAGAGCCGGTTCCCGGTGTACGACCTGGTGTCGACCTGGTACCACGAGGGCGTTCCCGGCCATCACCTGCAACTCGCGCAGTGGGCCCACGTCGCCGAGGACCTCTCCCGCTACCAGGCCACCGTCGGCGGGGTGAGCGCCAACTGCGAGGGCTGGGCGCTGTACGCGGAGCGGCTCATGGACGAGCTGGGTTTCCTCACCGACGCCGAGCGGCGCCTCGGCTACCTGGACGCGCAGATGATGCGGGCGGCCCGGGTGATCGTGGACATCGGCATGCACCTGGAACTGGAGATCCCGGCCGACTCGCCGTTCCACCCGGGTGAGCGCTGGACGCCCGCGCTGGCCGAGGAGTTCTTCGGCTCGCACAGCAGCCGGCCGGCGGACTTCGTGGAGAGCGAGCTGACCCGCTACCTGTCCATCCCGGGGCAGGCCATCGGCTACAAGCTCGGTGAGCGGGCGTGGCTGCTCGGCCGGGAGAACGCGCGGAAGCGGCACGGTGCCGCCTTCGACGCCAAGGCCTGGCACATGGCGGCGCTCTCCCAGGGCTCCCTGGGCCTGGACGACCTGGTGGACGAGCTGTCCCAGCTGTAGCCGGTCCGCCGCCGCACGGCGGCCGGGGCCGGGCCGCCCGCCGGTCCGGCCCCGACCGCCGGTCCGGTGCCAGCCGCCGGCCCGGTGCCAGCCACGGGTCCGGTCCGAGCCGCCGGTCCGGTGCCGGACGCCGGTCCGGTGGCCGACGTCCGGTCAGACGGCCAGCCGGCGCAGTTGCACGAGACCCAGCCAGGTCTCGGGCCCCGGTTCCACATGGGCCGCGCGGACGCCGTACCGGCCGGGCTCCAGGTCGACCCGCAGGTGGTCCGTCTGCTCGGAGACACGGCCCGGCCAGGCCGCGTCGAACAGCAGCACCGGTCCGGGGACGTCCCACCGCACCTCCGGTTCCCAGACCGCCGCGTCGAGCGCGGCCGGGACGCCGGCGAGGAGTTCCGCCTCGGAGTCGGCGGCGCACCACCGTACGAAGGTGCCGTGCCGGGGCAGGAACGTGGTGGAGGCTGGTTCGTCGCCGAGGACCAGGGCCCGGGTGTCCCCCACCGGTACCAGGCCGATGAACCCCTCGACGTCGCACGCCCGGTCGTAGTCGGACGACATGTCGTCGCCGTCGGCCCCCGACCAGAACGGCAGGACCACCTCGGGAATCGCTATGAGCGGCCCGCCGCCCGACTCGACCCACTCCACCGCACCCGGTTCCGCGTAACGCGCCATGCGGCAGAAGCTACAGGCAGCGTTCCGCCCGGGCTCTCCCGCTCCCCCGCCGCGTCCGATATCCCCTGTTCCGCCCCAACGCCTCGCCGTCGCAGGCTCTTTGGCGCGGCGGGCCGCGGACTCAGCAGCCGCACTCCTCGGCGTCCACCGGCGCGGTCAGCGCGTCGGCGCTGCGCCGCTCGCTGCCCTCCCAGGTCTCGTACGCGAAGCCCTCGCGCACCCAGTACTCGAATCCGCCGAGCATCTCCTTGACCTGGAAGCCCAGTTGGGCGAGCGCCAGGGCCGCGCGGGTCGCGCCGTTGCAGCCGGGGCCCCAGCAGTAGGTGACGACGGGCACGGAGCGGTCGAGGAGCCGCTCGGCCTGCTCCGGGATGAGCGCGGTGGGCAGGTGGACGGCGCCGGGAACGTGTCCCTGGTCCCAGGAGGCCGTGGAGCGCGAGTCGAGCACGACGAACCCGGGGTCGCCGCCGGCCGCGAGCACGGAGGCGACGTCGGACACGTCGGCGTGGAAGGCGAGGCCGGCGCGGAAGAAGGCCGCGGCCTCGGCCGGAGCCGCGGGGGCGATCCGCAGGACGGGGTTCGCGGCGCTGATCTCGGTGGTGACGGTGGCGGTGGCTGTCGCGGTCATGGGTCGGGCCTTCCTAGCGGTCCCGCCGTACCGGCGCCTTCACCGCGCGGGCCGTACGGGACTTCCTGTCCAAGAACCTATGGCCGGCGGCCCCTTCGCTGAAGTGGCGAATCACGGCCCCGGTCTTGATCGGCCGGGGATTTCCCTGTTGTCTCTCGGGTATGACCGCGTATTCCCCGGACGCCACCGACTGGCGCATCCTCGACGTCCTGCAACGCGAAGGCCGGGCCAGTTTCGCCGAGCTGGCCCGTGCCGTCTCCATGTCCGCGAGCGCGGTCACCGAGCGGGTGCGCCGGCTGGAGGAGGCGGGCGTCATCCAGGGCTACGCGGCCGTCGTCGCCCCGGAGAGCCTCGGACTGCCGATCCTCGCCTTCGTCCGTCTCCGGTATCCGACCGGGAACTACAAGCCCTTCCACGACCTGGTCGCGGTGACGCCCGAGATCCTGGAGGCGCACCACGTCACGGGCGACGACTGCTTCGTCATCAAGGTCGCCGCGCGCTCCATGGCCCACCTGGAGCAGGTGACGGGCCGGATCGGCACGCTGGGTTCGGTGACGACCAGCGTCGTCTACTCCTCGCCGCTGCCCCGGCGCCCGGTGGGCCGCTGAGTCCGGCGGCCCGACAGCCGACGGCCGGGACGGGTCAGCCCGCGCCCCGCTGGCGTACGGCCGAACCCGTCCGGCCCTTCACGATCTCCAGCTGGGCGTGGATCCGCCGCCGCAGGTCCCCGACGTGGCTGACGATGCCGACGCTGCGGTCGCGTTCCCGCAGGGAGTCCAGTACGTCGAGGACCTCGTCCAGGGTCTGGTCGTCGAGGCTGCCGAAGCCCTCGTCGATGAAGAGGGTGTCGAGCCGCACCCCGCCCGCCTCGTCCGTGACGACGTCCGCGAGACCGAGCGCCAGCGCGAGCGAGGCGAAGAAGGTCTCGCCGCCGGACAGTGTCGCGGTGTCCCGCTCCCGGCCGGTCCAGGCGTCGACCACGTGCAGGCCGAGTCCGCTGCGGCCGCGGCCCGAGCGGTCGTCGGAGTGGACGAGGGTGTACCGCCCGGACGACATCCGCTGGAGCCGCACGGTCGCCGCGGCGGCCACCTGCTCCAGGCGGGCGGCGAGCACGTAGGACTCCAGGCGCATCTTGCGCTCGTTGTCCGCGGAGGTGCCCGCGGCGAGTCCCGCCAGCCGCGCCACCCGGTCGTACTCCTCCCGCAGGGGGCCGAGACGCCGTACGCCCGCCAGGGCCCGCGCGGACAGCCGGTCGAGTTCGGCGCAGCACCGGGCGGCGGCGTCCCCGGCCGAGACGGCGTCCTGGAGCCTGCGGGCCGCGGAATCGGCGGCCCGCTCGACGGACCACAGGTCCACGGGCGGCAGTTGGGCGGCCGTGGCGGTGTCGGCCTCGGCGAGCACCGCGCGCACGGCCGCCTCCTCCGACTGCCAGGCGTCGAGCCGTCGTTGCAGGTCGCGGTGGGCCGCGTCGTCCAGCAGGGCGGCGGACGCGGCGAGCGGGGTGTCGAATCCGGCGCGGAAGGCCGCGTCGGCGAGGCGCGCGTCCGCCGATTTGAGCCGCTGGGCGGCCTCTTCGGCCTCGCGTGCGGCGTCCGCGGCGTCGGTGAGCCGGGCGGCCCGCCGCTCCAGCTGCGCCGACCGCGCCGCCACGCTGTCGGCGTCGCCCCGGACGTGCGCCAACTCCTCTTCCAGTGTGAGGCGTTCGCGGTCCAGCGCGTCCCGGCGGGCGACGCGGGAAGCGGCTCGCACCTCGGCCGCCTGCCGGGCCGCGACCCGCCGCCCGTGCTCGCGCTCGGCCTGGGCGAGCGCCTCGCGGGAGCCGTGCAGCCCGGACGCGGCGGCCCGCGCCTCGGCGTACAGCCGCTCCACGTCGTCGGCCTCTTCGGCGAGTCGACCGGTCGGGGTGTCGCCCGCCTCGGCGGTGGCCGCGGCCAGCGCCTCACGTACGAGGCCGAGCCGTCGTTCGTCCTCCGCGCGCCGCTCGTCGGCGTCCTGGTAGGCGGCCAGCGCCCGCTCCTCGGCCTCCCGGTCGACGTGCCCGTCGATCTTCCGGGCGGGCGCGGGGTGTTCCGTGGCGCCGCACACGGCGCAGGGCGCGCCGTCGGCCAGGTTCGCGGCGAGTTCGGCCGCGATGCCGTTCAGCCGCTGCTCCTTGAGGTCCAGCCAGTGGGCGCGGGCGTCCGCCGCGCGCTCCCGGGAGGCGAGCACCTGCTCCTGTGCCTCGTCCGTGTCGCGGGCGAACTGGTCGCGCTGACGGGCCGCGTTCAGCCGTCTGCGGGCCGGGTCGCGCTGGACGGCGAGCTGTTCGGCGCGGGCGGCGGCCCCCTGCGCGGACTCGACGTCCGCCTGGAGGGCCGCCCGTGTGGTGTCCCATTCCGCGAGCCAGCTCGCGGCCTCCTGGAGCACGTCCTCGTCGGCGCGCTCCTGCCGGTCGAGCGCCTCGCGCTCCGCGAGGAGTCCGGCCAGCCGCTGCTCGGCGCGGCGCGCGGACTCCAGGCCGCCCAGCTCCTCGGCGGCCTTGCGCGCGGCGACGGCGAGCCCGGCCGCGCCGGCCCCGGCGAAGGTCCCTGGCAGCAGCTCGCGCGCGCGGGTCTCCTTCGCGGCGGCGCGCCGGTGCTCGGCCTCGGCGGCCTCGCGCAGGTCGAGCGCGGGGGCCACCGCCTCGGCCTTGCGGGCCCGCTCCATCCGCGCCCGCGCCTCCCGGTGGCCGTCGGCGCGCTCCTCCAGTCGCGCGGCACGCTCGCGTGCCTCGGCGAACCGGCGCTGGAGCCGGGCCACTTCGCGTGCCTCGTCGAGTTCCCGTTCGGCTGCGGCGTGCGCGGACTCCGCGGTGCGCCGGGCGCAACTGGCGACGGTGAGCCGCTCACGGGCCGTGCTCCGGGCGATCGCGGCCCAGGTCAGGACGGCCTCGGCGAGTCCGAGGTCGCCCGGCGCGAGGTCGGGCAGGGGCGCGGTGTCGCCCGCCGCCTGCTGCATGCGGTGCGCGTCGGCGAGCAACTCGGTGTCGGCGGCCCGCACCTGGGCCTCGGCCACCCGGCGCCGCTCGGCGAGCCGCTTCTCCACCTCGGCGAACCGGTGGGTGTCGAAGAGGCGTCCGAGGAGCTTGCCGCGCGCCTCGGCGTCGGCCCGCAGGAAACGCGCGAAGTCGCCCTGGGGCAGCAGGACGACCTGGCAGAACTGCTCGCGGCTCATCCCGAGGAGCTGGGTGATCTCCTCGCCGATCTCCTGGTGCGAGCGGCTGAGGTCCTTCCAGGCGCCCGCCGTGCCGTCGTACTCCCTCAGCCAGCTCTGCGCCTTGTCGACGGTCGTGCCGGAGCCGCGCTTCTTCGGGCGTGCCCAGGGCGGCTGCCGGGTGATCTCCAGGCGGCGTCCGGCCACGGTGAGTTCGAGGCGGATGGAGGTGCGCGTGCCGGGCGCCGCGTGGTCGCTGCGCAGGCTCAGGCCCTGGCCGCTCTGCCGGGCACCGGGGACCGCCCCGTACAGCGCGTAGCAGACGGCGTCGAGGACGGACGTCTTGCCCGCGCCGGTCGGTCCGTGCAGCAGGAAGAGTCCCGCGGCGGACAGCTCGTCGAAGTCGACGTGCTGCTCGCCCCCGAAGGGGCCGAAGGCGGCGATGTCGAGCCGGTGCAGCCTCATGCGGCAGCCACCTCCGCACCGGCACCACGCCGGGCTCCGCGCGCGACCGCCGGGCCGGCGGGCGCTCGCCGGATGCCGCGGGCGCCACTCGGCTGTGCGCGCTCGCTTCGTCCCGGCACCACCGGCTCCCCCGTCCTGCCCAGCCGATGCCGCGTCACCGGGCGACCTCTCGGACCGTCTCGTCAGCGCGGACCGCGTCGAAGGCGTCGCGCAGCACGGACCGCTCGTGCGCGTCGGGCCCGGCGCCGCGCACATGGGCGACGAAGTCCTCGGCGATCTCCTGCTCGCCCCGGCCGGCGAGCCGCCGCGCGTAGGACACCTCGGGTTCGCCGGACGCCCGCTCGGGGTCGAAGACGAGGCTGAGGGTGTGCGGGAAGCGCTCGGCCAGCCGGGCCATGGGTTCGGCGGGTCGCACCGGGTCGGTGAGGGTCGCCTCGACCCACGCGTCCTCGTGGCGGATCAGGGCGGGGTCGGCCAGCAGGTCGTCCAGGCGGCCGCGGATCCGGGCCAGGGCACGCGGCACCGGGCAGTCGACGCGCTCCGCGCCGAGGCTGCCGTCGGGGCCCAGCTCGACCAGCCACATGCTCTTGCGGTGGTCGGCCTCCGAGAAGGAGTACGGCAGTGGGGAGCCCGAGTAGCGGACGCGCCCGGTGATCGTCTGACTGCCGTGCAGGTGACCGAGCGCCACGTAGTCCACGCCGTCGAAGACGCCCGCGGGCACGGCGGCGACCCCGCCGACGGTGATGTCCCGCTCGCTGTCGCTGACCTGGCCGCCGGTGACGAAGGCGTGCGCGAGGACCACGGAACGGGTGCCCGGGGGACGCGTGGCCAGGTCGGCGCGGACCCGGTCCATGGCGGCGGCGAGCACCGCCTCGTGTCCCGCCCTGTCGACCCCGAACTCGTCCTTCACCAGGGCGGGCTCCAGATACGGCAGCCCGTAGAAGGCCACGTCGCCGTGGCGGTCGGCGAGGACGACGGGGGTCCCGCACGCCGAGGCGTCGGTCCGCAGATGGATGCCGGCCCGTCCGATGAGCCCGGCGCCGACGCCGAGCCGGCGCGCCGAGTCGTGGTTCCCGGAGATCATCACCGTCGGCACGCCCAGGTCCGCGAGCCGGTGCAGGGCGTCGTCGAAGAGCTCCACCGCGGCGAGCGGAGGCACCGCGCGGTCGTACACGTCACCCGACACGACCACCGCGTCGACGCCGCGCTCGCGCACGGTCGTGACGAGGTGACCGATGAACTCGGCCTGGGCACCGAGCATGTTCACCCGGTGGAACGCCCGGCCGAGATGCCAGTCGGAAGTGTGCAGGAGCCTCATGATCCCCGAGACTAACGGGCGGGTCGGACATCACGGACGGCTACTCCCGTATCGGCCCGTTATGCGTCCCCATATGCCTCTCCGCCCAGTTCGAACCCTGCTGTCCCGGCTGTGACGTCTGCCAGCCAGGACCGGAACGCCTCCACGTCGGCGTCCGGCAGGCCGATCCCGATGGTGACCGCCTCGCCGTAGGCCACCTCGCGCACGGTGCGTCCGGTGGACCGCAGCTCGTTCTCCAGCTTGCCGGCGCGCTGGTGGTCCACGGTCACGGTCGCCAGCCGGAACCGTCTGCGGGTCAGCGTCCCGACCGCGTCCAGCGCCTCGCCGACGGCGCCTCCGTAGGCCCTGATGAGTCCGCCGGCCCCGAGCTTGACGCCTCCGTAGTAGCGGGTCACGACCGCGACGACGTACCGCATGTCGCGGCGCAGCAGCATCTGGAGCATGGGGACGCCCGCGGTGCCGCCCGGTTCGCCGTCGTCGCTCGCCTTCTGCACGGCGGCGTCGGCTCCGATGACGTAGGCGTAGCAGTTGTGCGTGGCGTCCGCGTGCCGCCTGCGGACGCCGGCGACGAAGTCCTGGGCCTCCTGCTCGGTGGCGGCGGGAGCGAGCGCGCAGAGGAAGCGCGAGCGGCTGATCTCGGTCTCGTGCACGCCCGCGCGGGCCACTGTGCGGTACTCGTCCTGCATTCCGCCAGCGTATGCGGTGCCCCTGCCCGCGGATCACCGTGCCCGGGACCGCCGGCGCGGGCCGGCGGTCGGGTCAGTGCCGGTCGTCGGGTCGTCCGCCGCGCGGGACCGTCATGTCCGTCAGCAGGGCGGTGCCGGGCGCGAGGTCCCGCCAGGTGTTGCCGTGCCAGGCGAGGATCGCCACGGCCGAGGTCGGGAACTTCGTCCGCACCTGCTCCAGCGTCTCGTCGACACCGTCCGCGGCGAGGGCGAGCACCAGCTCCTCCAGTCCCGGGTTGTGCCCGACGAGCAGCAGGGTCCGCACCGGGTCCGGCACCTCGCCCACGGCCTCCAGCAGGTCGCCGGTGCCGGCCCCGTACAGCCGCGGATCGAGCCGCACGGGCGGGGGCGTGCCCCACTGCGCCGCGACGAGGTCCCAGGTGCGGCGGGCGCGTACGGCGGTGGAGCAGAGCACGAGGTCGGGCAGGCAGTCCGCCGCGGTGAGCGCGCGTCCCGCGGCCGGGGCGTCACGGCGGCCCCGCGGCGCGAGCGGCCGTTCGTGGTCGGGTACGCCGTCGGGCCAGGCGGACTTGGCGTGCCGCAGCACGACGAGCCGGCGAAGAGGTCCCGCCCCGGTGCGGGCGATCATCCCGATGTCCCGATGTCCCGGGTGAGTTCGAGTCCGAGGAGCCGGTCCGCGTAGGCGTACGTCTCGAAGCGGGCGCCGTCCGGGATGTCCTCCGCGTCTTCCACCCCGTGCAGCACCCGCAGGACGGCGGGCACGTCCAGGTCGTCCTCCCAGGCGGCCCGCAGCTGCTGCTTGACGTGCTCGGGGACGGGCTTGGAGGGACGGGTGGCCCAGGTCGCGACGGCCTTGCGCCACCGGGCCAGCTGTTCCGCGGCCAGGGCCACCGTCTCGTCGTCGAGGTCGGCGGGCTCCCGGCGCGGCCGGGCGAGGAGGGCGAGCCGCAGCACGCCGGGGTCGGCGGTGCCGCGGGCCGGGGCGACCTCGACGTGGATGCCGTCCGCGGGGACCGGGTCCCGGCCGGCGGCGTCCGCCCCGATGACGTGCACGCTCTGGCCGCCGGGCGCGGCGCGGCCCTCGGGCGGCCGGATGCCGAGTTCCAGGGCGAGGGCGCGGAGTTCGGGGGGTGGATCGGCGACCGTGACGACGGGGGTCTTGCCGATCTCCAGGGCCCGGGCCAGTACGTCGGCCACCAGCAGGACGCGCAGGGCCGCGGTGTCGGCTCCCGTCACGTGCGCCTCCACGCGGGTCAGGCCCCGGGGGGCGGCGACGGCGTCCGTGGACTCGCCGGTTCGGGCATCGGTGATTCGCAGCACGGGGTGAGCGTAGGCGGGGGACGGCCCGCGTGCAGGGCGGTGGGCGCCATTCCGGACAGGCGGCGCACCTGGGGTGCGGCTCGGCCGGGGGCGCCGCCGGCCCCGCGGCGCGGGACGGCACCCTTCCCCGAGGCGGGCTGCGGCGACCGGACAGCGGGGCGCGGCCCGCTGCCCCGAGTGCGCCTGCCGTCGCCCCGAAGCCGTGCGGGACACGGCTACGGAGGACTCCGCGACGTCGGGGAATCATCGCGTCCCCCGGACCGTTCCCCGGCTGAACGTTCTTCACTGGGACCCCTAGGAGGCCGACCGTGCACGGCGACCCGGCAACGATCCGCAAGATCCTCACGGAGCTCGGCGACACGTGGGCGATCGTGGGCCTGTCGCCGAACCAGCAGCGGGCGGCGTACGGCGTCGCGGCCGTGCTCCAGCGCTACGGCAAGCGGATCGTCCCCGTTCACCCCAAGGCCGAGACGGTCCACGGCGAGCAGGGCTACGCGTCCCTGTCGGACATCCCCTTCAAGGTCGACGTGGTGGACGTGTTCGTGAACAGCGACCTCGCGGGACCCGTCGCCGACGAGGCGGTGGCGATCGGCGCCGACGCCGTCTGGTTCCAGCTCGGGGTCGTCGACGAGGCGGCCTACGAGCGCACCCGCGCGGCGGGCCGGGACATGGTCATGGACCGCTGCCCGGCGATCGAGATCGGCAGACTGGGCTAGCCGGCCCCGCGCGGGACGCCTTCCGGCCGCCTCAGATTCCGATCGCGCCGTCGATCCGCTCGCGGAGCAGGTCGGCGTGGCCGTTGTGACGGGCGTACTCCTCGATCATGTGGACGAGGACCCAGCGCAGGGACACCGTGCCGCGCCAGGAGTCGTGGCCCTCGACGTCGAGGTGGGGGGCGTCCGTCACGAAGTCCTCGGCGAACGCCACTTCGGCGCGCCACGCCGCCCATGCCTCCGCCGCCACGGCCGGACCGGGCACCGCGCCGCCGAAGTCACCGTCCGGGTCGGCCGCCGAGGAGAAGCGGGCCGGCGCGTCCTGCCCGGCCATCACCGCCCGGAACCAGCGGCGCTCCACGTCGGCGAGGTGCCGCACGAGCCCGAGCAGCGACAGCGTCGACGGCGGCACCGAGCGCCGGCACACGTCGTCGTCCAGTCCGGCGCACTTGAGTTCCAGTGTCGCGCGCTGGGCGGCGAGGAAGCCGGTGAGCAGGACCCGTTCGTCACCGGTCGCCGGGCCGGTCTGCCGCGGGTCCGGGCCGGTGGCGGCGCCGGCAGGGACGAAGAAGTCGCCTCTTCTGCTGGGAGTCGTCATGGGTCCATCATCGACTCCCGCCCGTCAACTCCCGTGGCTGGGGCGGGAGTACGGCCGTCAGCGGGTGGGCCGCCGACTCAGCCCTGTGCCGTGTAGCGGTCCACGAGGTCGTACCAGCCCGCCTCGACGCGCTCCAGCGACACGCCCCGCCGGGTGACCAGGTGGTGGACGAGTGTCGGGTCGAGGTAGCCGAGCAGGGTGTGCGCGACGAGTTCGATGTCGCCGCCCACCCGTACCTGCCGCAGCAGCAGGGAGACATGGGTCAGCCGAAGGCCGTACGCGGGCGAGGTGTGGCGGCGTCCCGCTTCCGCGTGGGCGGCCAGATAGAGGTCGTGGTGGACCTGTTCGTGGCGGATGACGGCCGCCCCGAACGACCGCAGGCGCTCCAGGGGCGGGGCGTCGGGGCCCAGCGGCGGCGGACCGGTGAGGAAGGCGGCCTGGACCTGCTTCTCGTAGTGGTCCAGGAGCGCCATGAGCAGTCCGGTCCGGTCGCCGAACCGCCGGAAGACGGTGCCCTTGCCGACCTGCGCGGCCAGGGCGACGGCCTCCATCGTGAGGTTGGCGGCGCCGCGTTCGGACGCCAGCCGGGCCGCGACCTCCAGCAGCCGCGAGCGGTTGCGGGCGGCGTCGGCCCTGAGCTGGGGCGGCTCGTCCACCGGGGTCAGGGTGAGCTCCAGCAGCCCGGCCTGGGCGTCGTGCGCGGTCGGGGGCGGGGGCGGCGGGAGCGAGGTCATGACACCAGCGTAGCGCTCACCAGGGAAAGTGGACCCTGGTCCGTTTCAGTGATAGAAATCGTACCGGACCCCGGTCCGCTTAGCCGCGGAGCCTGGGCCCGGTGCGGGCCGCCCCCCGCCGCACACCGCCTTGACCCGCTCTCTGAGGAGTCCCCCATGTCCGTCCGCATCCTGGCGCTCGTCGGCAGCCTTCGCGCCGGTTCGCACAACCGCCAGCTCGCCGAGGCCGCCGTGAAGCACGCCCCGGAGGGCGTCGAGATCGAGCTGTTCGAAGGGCTGGCCGACGTGCCCTTCTACAACGAGGACATCGACGTCGAGGGCGACGTGCCGGCCGCCGCCGCCCGGCTGCGCGCCTCCGCCGCGCAGGCCGACGGCTTCCTGCTCTTCTCCCCCGAGTACAACGGCACCATGCCGGCCGTGCTGAAGAACGCGATCGACTGGCTGTCCCGCCCGTACGGCGCCGGTGCGCTCGGCGGCAAGCCGGTCGCCGTGGTCGGCACCGCGTTCGGCCAGTTCGGCGGCGTCTGGGCGCAGGACGAGGCCCGCAAGGCCGCGGGCATCGCCGGCGGCACGGTGCTGGAGGACGTCAAGCTGTCCATCCCCGGCTCCGTGACCCGGTTCGCCGAGACGCACCCGGCCGACGACGACGAGGTCGTGACGGGCCTGACCGAGGTCCTCCGGCAGCTGACCGCGCAGGCCGCGCCCGCCGCCGCCTGACGAGCGCGCCCGCCGGACGCCCGGCACCGCAGACGACACAGGGGTACGGCACAACTGCCGTACCCCTGGTGGGCGTTCACGCCCTGACGCGAGGCGTCCGCCGGTTCCGGCGCGAGGTCAGGCGACGCCCAGCCCCTCCAGCACCACCGCGTTGGGCAGTTCGGCGAACGCCTTCCCCGGCACCAGCAGCTTCCCGCGCCGCCGCCCGCTTCCGACCAGGACGTACGGCAGGTCGACGACCGCCGAGTCCACGAGCACCGGCCACGCGTCCGGCAGCCCGAGGGGCGTGATGCCGCCGTACTCCATGCCGGTCTCCCCGGTCGCGGTCTCCATCGGGGCGAACGACGCCTTGCGCGCGCCGAGTTGGCGCCGCACCGCGCCGTTGACGTCGACGCGGGTGGCCGAGAGCGCGACACAGGCGGCCAACGTGGTCTCGCCGCCGCGCCTGCCCGCGACGACCACGCAGTTGGCGGACCGGTCGAGCAGGTCCTTGCCGTAGTGCTCCACGAAGACGGCCGTGTCCGCCCACTCCGGCTCGGTGTCGACGTAAAGGATCCGGTCGGCGGGCACGCTGCCGCTCCAGCGGCGCACGGCGTCGGCGACCGGGGCCGTGAGCACGTCGAGGCAGTCCGGTACAGGCGTGGCGGTGTCGAAGTCTCCGATGGGTGCGCGCATGCCCGCACGCTAACAGCCCTGCGGACGGCCCCTCTCGGGCGTCTCAGTGCACGGGCGGCACCGACACGGCCATGATCATTTCCAGTGGCTCGTCACCCTGGTTGCCGTACGTGTGGGGGACGTTGGCCTCGAAGGACACGCTGGCGCCGGTGGGGACCCGGTGGGCGACCCCGTCGAGCGTGAGCGTCAGTTCGCCCGCCGTGACGTGGATCAGTTCGACCGTGCCGCCGGGATGCGGGTCGGAGTCGCTGCCGTCGCCCGGCATCAGCCGCCAGTCCCACATCTCCAGCGGGCCCGGCGCCTCCGTGCCCGCGAGCAGCCGGTTGAAGCTGCCCGCGTCGGTGTGCCACAGCCGCACCGCCTGCTCGGCCGGGACGATACGGACCTTGGGCCCCTGCTCGTAGTCGAGCAGGGTCGTGATGCTGACCCCGAGGGCGTCACCGATCTTGACGACCGTGCCGATGCTGGGGTTGGTCCTGGCCTGCTCGATCTGGATGAGCATGCCGCGGCTGACCCCCGCCCGGGCGGCGAGCGCCTCCAGAGTGAAGCCCCGCTCGGTGCGCCAGCGCTTGACGTTGCGCGCCAGGGACTGGTTCAGCAGGTCGAGGTCCGACACATTCCGTCCAATATTCTGGATGACAGAGTTCATTGTGCTGCACTACGGTGTGGTGCACCGGATTGTTCACTGCACTGTACTGCGAGGCGACCCATGACAGCACTCTTCGCCCTGGCCACCAGCCTCCTGTGGGGCCTGGCCGACTTCGGCGGCGGACTGCTGACCCGGCGCATGCCCGCGCTGACCGTGGTCGTGGTCTCGCAGACCATCGCGGCGGGAGTCCTCGGGGTGATCGTGGTGGCGACGGGCGGGTGGCGGGAGGCGGGGCCGCAGTTGTGGTTCGCGGTCGCCGCGGGTCTGGTCGGCCCGGTCGCGATGCTCGCCTTCTACAAGGCGCTGGCGCTCGGCCCGATGGGCGTCGTCTCCCCGCTGGGGTCCCTGGGCGTCGCCGTGCCGGTCGGTGTGGGCCTGGTGCTGGGCGAGCGTCCGGGCGTCCTGCAGTTCGCGGGCATCGCGGTCGCCGTCGCCGGGGTCGTGCTGGCCGGCGGCCCGCAGTTCAGGGGCGCCGCCGTGCAGCGCCAGGCGGTGCTGCTGACCCTGCTCGCCGCGTTCGGTTTCGGCGGCGTGATGTCGCTGATCGCCGAGGCGTCCTCGACGCTCACCGGCCTCTTCCTCGCCCTGTTCGTGCAGCGCGTCACGAATGTGGCGGCGGGCGGCGCGGCCCTCTGGGTCTCCGTCCGGCGGGGCGCCAGGGCGCTCCCCGAGGACGGCGGGGCAGCCGTCGTCCGCGGCGCGCTGCCCGCTCTCGCCTTCGTCGGACTCGCCGATGTCGCGGCGAACGGTACGTACGCGACCGCGGCCCAGCTCGGTCCGGTCACCGTGGCGGCGGTGCTCGCCTCGCTCTACCCGGTGGTCACGGCGCTCGCGGCCCGCGGCCTCCTCAGCGAACGGCTCCGCGGGATCCAAGCGGCCGGCGCGGGCCTGGCCCTGATCGGCACGGTCCTGCTCGCCACCGGCTGACCGGGGCCGACGCGACGCCGAGGACGCTCCCCGGGGCAAGGAATGGCCCGGCGACCGGGCCGTCCGCTCAGGAGCCGGACGGCGGGACCGTCAGGACTCCGCCCGCGCGTCCTCGGCCTCCGCGCCCGGCTCCGTGACCCGGGCCATCGCCTCCGCGTCCAGCTCCGTGAGGCGGGTGATCTCCTCGGCGCCCAGGTCCGAGAGCGCGAGCAGCTGCTCCGGGGTCACCCCGTCCGGGATCGGCACCGGCGCCGGCGTCCGCAGCGGCGGCTGCCAGCCGAGCCGCGCGTCCCAGCGCCGTACGACCCTCGCCGGGGCCCCGGCCACGACCGCGTGGTCGGGAACCGTCCCGCGCACCACCGCACCCGCGGCGACCACGACGTTGCGGCCGATCCGCGCCCCCGGCAGGATCACGGCCCCCGTCCCTATCCAGCACCCGGGCCCGATGGACACCGGGTCCATCCGCGGCCACTGCTTCCCGATGGGCTCGTGCGGATCGTCGTACGAGTGGTTCGTGGAGGTCACGTACACGTACGGCCCGAAGTAGCAGTCGCTGCCGATCGTGACCGTCGTGTCCGCGATGACGTGGCTGCCCCGGCCGAGGACGACACCGTCCCCGATGCGCAGGATCGGGTCGGGACCGAGGTCCAGGTCGGGCATCAGACCGGCGGTCAGCGTGACCTGCTCGGCGATGATGCAGTGCGCGCCGAGGTGGATCCAGGGCTCGCCGAAGACCGTGCCCAGCGGGAACGCGAGACGCGTGCCGGTCCCCATCGCGCCGAACCGGAACCGGCCCGGCCGCGCGGCCGTGACCGCGCCGGTGCGCTGCACCCAGGCCCAGCCCGCGTGGACGGCGCGCTGCGCGAGGCGGCGCCGCCATGATGAGAACGTGTTCTTGCTCGTGGGCACCCGCTCACGGTACTCAGCGTGCCGTGCGGGCACCCGGCCGGGCACCTGTGATCTTCGCCCCACCCGGCCGTCCCGGCCCCGCGCCCATCGCCTACGGTGCCGGTGACGAGGCCCATCGGGGACAAGAGGAACAAGGAGAGTGCGATGACGCACCAGGCGCTGATCGCGGCAGTGGGCGGCAAGGAACCCCAGGTCGACCCGGAGGCGTTCACTGCCCCGACGTCCGTGGTGCTGGGCGAGGTGACGCTGGGCGCGGGCGCGAGCCTCTGGTACGGCGCCGTGCTGCGCGCCGACGGCGGCCCGATCGTCGTCGGCGCCGACAGCAACATCCAGGACAACTGCACGCTCCACGTCGACCCCGGCTTCCCCGTGACCATCGGCGAGCGCGTGTCGGTCGGGCACAACGCCGTGGTGCACGGAGCCACCGTCGAGGACGACTGCCTGATCGGGATGGGCGCCACGGTGCTGAACGGGGCGGTGATCGGCGCGGGCTCGCTGGTGGCGGCGCAGGCGCTGGTACCGCAGGGGATGCGGGTGCCGCCGGGCTCCCTCGTCGCGGGCGTGCCGGCCAAGGTCAAGCGGGAGCTGACCGCCGAGGAATGCGAGGGCATCGCGCTGAACGGCGCCTTCTACGTGGAGCTGGCCAGGACGCACCGGGCCGCGCACGAGGAGAGCTGAGAGCGGACCGTCCGGTCAGTCGGCGGCGGGGGCCGGAACGGGCTCCGGCTCGACCGCGGGGGCCCCGGCCGCCGGGGCCCCCGCGGCCTCGGCGTGGGCGGTCGCCTGCTTCGTCTTGCGCCGGACGATCAGCAGCGAGGTGACCCCGATGAGCAGCGCCACCACGAGCCCGAGCCAGGAGAACCGCTTGAGCCAGGACTCGGCGACGACACCGACGTAGTAGATGACCGCGGTCGTGCCGCCCGCCCAGAGGATCCCGCCGAGCACGTTGGCGATGAGGAACTTCCAGTACGGCATCCGCAGCACGCCCGCGAGCGGGCCCGCGAAGATGCGGAGCAGGGCGACGAAGCGGCCGAAGAAGACCGCCCACATCCCCCACTTCTCGAAGGACCGCTCGGCGGTGGCGATGTGCCCCTCGCTGAAGTGCCTGGGGAACTTCCCGCCCAGCCAGGCGAGCAGCGGGCGTCCGCCCTTGCGGCCGATCGCGTAGCCGATGGAGTCACCGACGATCGCGCCCACGCTGGCGCAGACGCCGAGGACGACCGGGTTGATGCCGGCGTGCTGGGAGGAGAGGAGCGCCGCGGAGACCAGGATGATCTCGCCGGGCAGCGGGATGCCCAGGCTCTCCAGTCCGATGACCAGTCCCACGAGCGCGTAGATGCTGACCGCGGGCACCGTCTCGAGCCATTCCTGGACGTGCAACGCCGGTTCCTCCCGTATCGCTGTGCATGGTCCGGGCTTCCCGCTGTGCGGGTCCCCCGGCGCGCGCCCTCCCCCCGGGCGCCCGCCGGGCAGCCTACCCGCTCGGGCCCGGGGGGCCGAGTCCCGGAGGCCGCACCGGTGCCCCCGGTGCGCGGGGCGACCGGCGGGCCGCCTGTGCCGGGCGGGAGCGGTGAGGACGGCGGCGGTTCGGTGTCTCAGCTCGTCACCTCCGCGGTCGTACGCAGCCGCAGGTCACGCGAGGACGAGCCCGCCCAGACCGTACGGCGGCCGGTGCCGAGGACCCAGCCGTGACGCTTCGCGTCCCACGAGGAGAGGGTGCGCCGTGTCACCGTCACGCTCACCCGGCGCCGCTCCCCCGCGCGCAGGGCGAGGCGCCGGTAGCCGCCGAGGATCCGCACGGCCTGGTCGAGCCGCAGCTCGGGCGACGGGCCGACGTAGACCTGCGCCACCTCGACGCCGTCGCGCCGCCCGGTGTTGCGCACGGTGAACGTCACGTCCAGGCCGCGCCGGCTCCGGCGTACCCGCAGGTCCTCGTAGGCGAAGGAGGTGTACGACAGTCCGTGCCCGAAGGGGAAGAGCGGGCGCACGTCCTGCGCGTCGTACCAGCGGTAGCCGGCGTGGACGCCCTCCGAGTACTCCTCGACGCCGTCGCCGCCCGGGTAGCGGAGCGGGTCGCCGGCGACCGGGTGGTGGGCGTCGTCCACCGGGAAGGTCTGGGTCAGCCGCCCGCCCGGGTCGCAGTCGCCGAACAGGACGGCGGCGGTGGCGGCGGCGCCCTCCTGGCCGGGGTAGTACATCTGGAGCACGGCGGCGGTCCGCCCCAGCCACGGCATCGCCGTCGAGGACGAGGTGTTGAGGACGACGGTGGTGCGGGGGTTCGCCGCCGTCACCGCCTCGATCAGCTGCGCCTGGTGGCCGGGCAGGGCGATCGTGGTGCGGTCCTGGCCCTCGGTCGCGTCCTCGTAGGCGAAGAGGACGACGCTCCGCGCGGCACGGGCGGCCCGGACCGCCTCGACGACGTCCTGCGCCCGGGTGGCGCCGGTGACACGCCGCAGCCGGAACACCTGGCCCCGCTCGCCGCCCTTCGCGGTGATCTCGAGCTTGTGCGCGCCCGCGCCGAGCCGCAGCGTCCGGCGGCGCACGGACAGCCCGTCGGGCGCGGTGGTGACGAGGCCGCCCTGGAAGTACTCGGCGTATCCGGGCTGCACGGGGTAGAGGTCCTCGCCGTCGAGGACGACCTCGGGCCGCTCGCCGGAGTAGTGGACGACGAGGGTCCACTCGTCGGCGTCCGCGACGGTCAGGGTCCCCTCGTAGGTCCAGGTCCGCCCGGCCGGGACGTCCTGGCCCTCCGGGTCGACGGCGCCGTCCAGCGCGCGGTCCGGCAGCGGCTTGCCGTAGAGGTCCTCGCCGAGCGCGTACGACACGTGGGCGCCGCGGCCCGCGCGGGCCCGGATGGCGTCCAGGGGGCTTTCGGCGCGGTCGGGGACGACGTGCGCGCTGCCCCCGCCGCTGACGAACGGGACGGCGCCGGTGGGACCGACGACGGCGATGCTCCGCGCGGCGGCGCCGGTCAGGGGCAGCGCCCGGTCCTCGTTGCGCAGGAGGGTGGCCCCGGCCTTGGCGACCTCCAGGGCGACGGCCGCGCCCGCCTCCGGGTCCCGCTCCGGGCGGGGCCGGGCACTGCCGTCGAGGAGCCCGAAGCGGTCCATCACGGTCAGGACGCGCCGTACGGCCCGGTCGACGTACCGCTCGGACACGCCGCCGTCCCGTACGGCCTTCTTCAGCGGCGCGCCGAAGTAGGTCCCGTCCGGCATCTCCATGTCGAGTCCGGCGGTGATCGAGGCGGCGGTGCTGTGGGCGGCGAACCAGTCGGTCATCACCCAGCCCTCGAAACCCCACCGCTCGCGCAGGACGTCGGTGAGCAGCGGCCGGTTCTCGCAGGCGAACGTGCCGTTCACCTTGTTGTAGGCGCCCATGACGGCGCCCACGCCCGCGTCGACGGCGGCCTCGAAGGCGCGCAGTTCGACCTCGTGCAGCGTCTGCTCGCCGACCCGCACGTCGACGGACATGCGGTCCTTCTCCTGGTTGTTCAGCGCGAAGTGCTTGACGGTCGCGACGAGTCCCTCGCCCTGGATGCCGCGGATCTCGGCGGCGACCAGGTCGCCGGCGGCCAGCGGGTCCTCGCCGAACGTCTCGAAGTTGCGGCCCGCGTACGGGGTGCGGACGAGGTTGACCATCGGCGACAGCAGCACGTCCTGGCCGAGCGCCCGGCCCTCGCGGCCGATGACCTGGCCGTAGCGGCGGGCGAGGTCCGGGTCGAAGGCGGCGGCGAGCAGCACGGGGGCGGGCAGGGCGGTGGCGTGGCGGGTGACGCGGACACCGGCGGGGCCGTCGGCCAGCCGGAGCGGGGGGATGCCGAGGCGGGGGACCCCGGGGACGTATCCGGCCTGCCCGAGCGGATCGGGGTCGGTGGCGCCGTGCAGGAGGGAGATCTTCTCGTCGAGGGTGAGCCGGGCGACCAGGCTTTCGACCCGCCGGTTCGCGGGCGCGTCGCCCCTTCGCGTGGACGCGTACGCGTGGTCCGCGGCGCCGGTTCCGGTGGCCGCCGCGGCGACCGCGACGGCGCTGCCCAGCAGCCGCAGGGTGGAACGCCGGGAAAGGGAGGGGGACATGGGCCGTCACTCCTTCTGTGCGCGGGCACGTCGTCGTGGACCGCGTGTACGCGTGCCGACGGCAGCCGCGTCCGGCCCTTGCACGCACTATGCGCCGACGCCCACTTGACAGCCCGTCAGACACCACGGGTACGGCGCGAAAACTATGACCGCCGGTGACTCGTGTCAACGACAACGACGAAACCAGCGAGGCGCCCTGGCGGGAGGTGAGATCGGAGGGTGACGGGGCCGGCGACCCACCCGCGCACCGGCGGAGGGTCCGCGCGGGAGTCCAGCGATACGTGCGCCTCTCTTCACCGGCCGCTCGGGGGCGGCCGAGCAACGAGCCACCCCCAGGGGAGCGTTACGCAAACCGGCTCTAAAGATCCACTAGTTGACAGCGAGCCGACCCGGGCCGCACAACCCCGATGGTTCATTGAACGTTCATATTTCGTTACGGTTTCATCACCCTGACTCCACAACTCTTACAAAACTTTCACCTGCACCCTTACGTTCGTCCCTCCAAGGACCATCCCTGGGGGGACTATGTCGTACAACCAGCCGCCACCTGCCCAACCACCCTTCCCTGGCCCGGCGCCCTTCGGGCCGCCCCCTGGTCAGCCTGGGCCGTCGAAGCCGAAGTGGGCGCGGAAGCGAGTCGTCATTCCGGCGGCGCTGGTGATCCTCTTCATCGGAGTCGGGATCGGCTCATCCGACAGCGAAGCGCAGAAGGCGGGCGCCGCCTCGAAGCCGCCGCCCACCGTGACCATCACGAAGACCGCTGGGACGGCAACCAACAAGGCCAAGAAGGCGGAGCCGCAGCCGACGGTCACCGTCACGAAGACGAAGACAGCCGAGCCGAAGAAGAAGCCCGCACCGAAGGCCGCCACCATTCCGGGCGATGGCACTTTCGTTGTCGGGGCCGACGTCAAGCCGGGCACCTACAAGACGGCGGGTGCCGAGGAGTCGGTGATCCCGAACTGCTACTGGGCGCGGTTGAAGGGAACGTCGGGCAGCTTCAACGACATCATCGCGAACGACAACTCCGAAGGGCCGACCACCGTCACCATCTCCAGCAGTGATGGAGCGTTCAAGACGACGGGATGCAAGACCTGGAAGAAGGTCGGCTGAGCTACTCATCGGCCAACTGCCCCAGCACGACAGTCGCCCCACTCCCCCGCCGCAGCGGAAGGAGTGGGGGCGCGGTCACGCGGCACGGTCGGTCAACCGGCCGCACCCCGCGATCCTTTGAGACACTGTGCACCGCGAGCCCTCACCCAGGGACGCCTCAAACGATCGGCACATACGGACACGTTGTGCGCTGCCCAGTTGTCCGGATCGGTTGACCCGAGCGCGCCCGCACATCTTCGGGGCTAGCCTCCCGGCATGGCAGAACGAGCACCCTTCCACCTCGGCGACGGCCGACAGCGCTACGTCGGTCCCGCGACGGTCGTCTTCACAGACGGACGTGAAGCTGAAGTCACCGCATCCCTAGTGCTGCGGTACGACCCGACGCGAACCGACAACCGGGAGTCCGACCAGGACAGCACGTGGGCTGGCGCCATCACACTCCTCGACGAAGAGTCTGGAGTCGATCTCAGTGATGCCTTCCCGGGAATCCTCCGCATGCCCGACGGCCGCGAGAGCGCCTTCGTGGCCACCGGCGGCCCCGTTGTGAGCGGTTGTTCCGCTATCGGGCCGGCGCCCTTCGGCATGCCTGAACCCGACGCCATCGGCCCCTCCATGGGAGTTGTAGCGCCTCTCCTCCTAACGCATCAGGAGGTTCTCGCGAATGTCATTCGTGCGCTCGGCGGCACCTGGGACACGCGCCGTGCCGTCACGGCGTTGCAGGACGCCGGTCGCGCGAATGGGGACCGGCGGCAGCAAGAGAAGCGGGCCCGGCAAGCGCTCCGGGATGTCGCCGCCACC
Organism: Streptomyces sp. NPDC054842; assembly: GCF_053611025.1. NCBI lineage: Bacteria > Bacillati > Actinomycetota > Actinomycetes > Kitasatosporales > Streptomycetaceae > Streptomyces > Streptomyces sp. NPDC054842. Next base: position 4,981 of record NZ_JBSGZN010000057.1, on the reverse strand, counting down.
GGCCTCATCGTGAAGACCGAGCCGGACAGTGCCACGTACAGGCCCGCCGAGCAGTAGGCGACCTCACCCCTACGTGGCCAAACACGCCGCTGCCCCGCCGTGGCGAGGAAGCGGCGTGTGATGCCTGGCTAGTCTCGTCCTCGCCTGAGCAAAAGGACGGCCACGAGCATCTCCAGCAGTTCCCCTGCCATGAAGCTGTGGGCGTCGTAGAGCGAGATGATCTGGCCTGTGAGCACGTCGGCTCGCCTTCAAGAGGAGTCACGGTGCCCGGCCCATAACCAGCGGCGACGTGCCAGTCCGGCATGAAGCCAGCAACCGACAACTCCCCCGTGCTGCGGCCCTGTGCGCCTAGGCCAGGTCCGCGACGAGGACGGCAGCCCCAACCGTGAGCGCGGTGGCGGGCAGGTCGCGCGACTCGATCCAGTCGACGAGGCCTGCAAGGTTGATGCTCGGCATGATGTTTGTGCCGTCGTCGCGGCATGCGGTGATCGCCCGTTGTGGAGATGGAGTCGAGGTTGTCTGCGGTGAGCGGCGGGTTGGTTGCCGGTGCGGTGGTGGTGGACGCGGGTCGGGTGTTGCTGGTCCGTCGCGCTGTTGCCGTGGGGTCGCTGGTGTGGACGTTCCCGTCGGGGAAGGTCGAGGCGGGCGAGAGGCCGCCCGAGGCCGCGGCACGCGAGGCGCTGGAGGAGGCGGGCGTGACCGTCGAGCCCTTGTCGGTACTCGGTGAACGGATTCATCCGGTCACTGGGTGGCAGGTGGTCTATGTGGCCTGCCGGCTCCTGTCGGGCCGGGCGCACGTGGCGTCGCCGCGGGAGGTCGCAGAAGTGGCGTGGGCGGACCTCGAAGATCTGGCCCGCCTGGTGCCGGGTGGGGTGTTCGAGCCGGTGCGGGAGTACCTCGACGAGGCCCTGACGCACTGATCGATTCTCCCTGGGCGCTCCCTGGCCCACATTCCAGGGAGCCAGGGAGTGGCGATCGCGCAGGCCGCACGCTCAGCCGTTCGGGCGGAGCGTCCACACGACGGTCATCTCGCCGGTGACGGCACCGTCCTCGCGCTGGATGGCGATGGCGACCGGGAACTCGGGACGCTGCCCCGCGTCGAGTTCGGCGACGACCTCGGCGGCCGGGCGGCCCAGCGTCGCGGTGGCCGTGACGGGGCCCATGGCGAGCTTCTTGTACGCGATCTCGGCGCTGACGGCGAGCGGCACGGCGCGCGAGAGCTGCTCCCCGAACGCCGCGAGGACGATCGCGCCGCTCGCCGACTCGCCGAGCGTGAACATCGCTCCGGCGTGCGGGCCGCCGACGTGGTTGTGGTACTCGCCCTGGTCCGGCAGGGCGACCACTGCCTTCTCCGGCGTGGTCTCCAGGAACTCCAGGTTCAGGGTCCTGGCCATCGGCACGGTGGCGGCGAGCATCTCGCCGATCGACATCTGGTCTGCGCTCATGCGCTGATGTTACCCACGAGTAGCAAACTTTGACCAGGACCCGTCGGCGATCCCCGCCCCCGCCCCGGCACGTGATTGCGGCGGAACCCCCGGAAAAGGGGTGACCGACCCCTCCCGGCGGGCGGAGGTGCCCGCGCCCGGTACAGGTCTGACGAGAGGCAGTGACCCAAACGTGTCACGGGCGGCACTAGGGTTACTGCCCATGTGGCCAGGACAGCAGCCGCCCGGGGGCGAGCAGAACCCGCAGGACCAGAACCAGAACCCGTACCAGCAGTCGGGGTACCAGCAGCCGAACCCGTACCAGCAACCGGGATACCAGCAGCCGGGGTATCAGCAGCCCAACCCGTACCAGCAGCAGCCGGGCTCGGGACAGTGGGGCGCTCCCGCCCCCGCGGGCGCGCCCCAGCCGTCGCACGGTGGCGGGAAGAGCACGAAGGTCGTCGCGATCGTGGCCGCTTCCGCCGTGGTCGTGACCGCCGCTGTCACCGGCGTGCTGGTCCTCGGCGGCGACAAGGACGACGAGGCCGACGGCAAGAGCACCAAGCCGTCCGCCACCGCCAGCGAGAAGCCGAGCGAGTCGGCCACGGGTGGCAACCCGCGCGGCACCGACGACGAGAAGCCGACCGTCGCCGGATGGAAGGTCGTCATCAACCCCAAGTGGGGGACGGCGTTCGACGTTCCGGCGGAGTGGGAGGTGCGCACCCCCGGCACCTTCATCGGCTTCGAGGACGCCCAGAAGGAGGACGGCTCCGCGGTCGTCGGCATGTCGGCACCCGCCTTCCTCAAGGAGAAGTGGTGCACGACCGACGAGGACAAGGACGGCACGAAGGACGACACCGAGCTCGCGGCGGCCGGCACCAAGGGCCAGAGCGGCGCCAAGAGCACGGCGCAGGCCGCCCGCAGTGACTCCGCGACCTGGGCCTGGGCCGGTTACACGGACCAGACCAAGGCCGACGAGAAGAAGATCGTGATCGGCAAGGCCAAGGACTTCACCTCGGCGTCGGGCCTCAAGGGCAGCATCGCGACGAGCTACACGCGCGGGGTCAAGAAGGACAACAAGTGCGCCACCGAGGGCAAGGCGACCACGTTCGCCTTCAAGAACTCGGCGGGTGACTTCGCCTCCTTCACCTTCTACGGGGCCAAGGGCGTCAAGGACGAGGTGCCGGACGCGACCATACAGAAGATCGCCTCCACGGTGCGGCTGCACGGCGACCCCGAGGAGTCCTGAGCCGCCGTCCGACAACCCCGGGGCGCGGCGGGCCGGGCGCCTGACAGCGGTCGGCTCGACGGACCGGGACGCGGCGGGGACGGCCGGCGGGCGACCAGTGCAGCCGGCACTCCCCGTCGCCGCCCCTCCCCGGCCGGCCCGAACCCGTCCCGGCCGACCGCCGCCGCGGGCGGCACGCGCCCGGGCGGCCAAGGCCCTCCGATGGCGGCGGCCTTCGCCCTTCCCGACGCGGGCGGCGACGGCATGGACGCCGTACGCGGGTCAGCCGATGCCGAAGGCTCCGTCGGGCGGCTCGGGTGAGGGCACGGCGTCCTCGTCGTGCACGGGAGCCGCGCCGCCGATGAACTCCCGCGGCGCGGAGCCGTGTTCGACGCGGGCGGGGAAGGCGTCGGAGGCGGTGCGGCGGGCGAGGGCGGCGGTGTCGAGGGGCCGGTGGGACGCCACGAGCACGGCGTTGCCGAACCGGCGGCCGCGCAGCACGCCCGGTTCCGCGATGAGTGCCAGCTCCTCGAACACCGAGGAGAAGGTGGCCAGTTGGGAGCGGAGAAAAGCGAAGGGCGCCGCGTCGGCGAGGTTGGCCAGGTAGACGCCGTCGGAGCGCAGGGCACGTCCGGCGGCGCGGGCGTAGGCCACGGACGTCAGGTGCGCCGGGACGCGCGAGCCCCCGAAGACGTCCGCGAGCACGACGTCCGCCGAGGCGGGCGCGGCGGCCTCCAGCCAGGTGCGGGCGTCCGCGCCGTGCAGCGTGATGCCCGCCGCCTCGGGCAGGGGCAGGTGCTCGGTCACGAGGGAGAGCAGCGCGCGGTCGGCCTCCACGACGTCCTGGCGTGAGCCGGGCCGGGTCGCCGCGAGATAGCGGGGCAGGGTGAGGGCGCCGCCGCCGAGGTGCACGACGTCCAGCGGCCGTCCCGGTTCCGCGACCGTGTCCAGCACGTGCCCGAGCCGTCGCGCGTACTCGAACTCCAGGTGTTCCGGGGCGTCCAGGTCGACGTACGACTGCGGAGCCCCGTCAACCGTGAGCAGCCAGGCCCGCCGCCGGTCGACGTCCGGCATCAGCTTGGCGGTCCCGTGATCCACGTCCCGCGTCACGGGTATCGGCTCGTCCACGGCTCCATTGTGCCGTCGCTCGCGCACCCCGGTGGGCCGGGTCCTTCCCACCGGCCGCCCCGGACGGCCGAGCCGCCTCCCCGCTGAGGCCGGCCGGCTCCTTCCCGCCACCGGCCGCCCGGACGGCCCGCGCCCTCCCCGCTCCGGCGCTCCCGGCTCAGCCCCGCCAGACTTCCGCGACCTCCGTCGAGTGCGCCCGTGCCTGGTCGAGGCCGGCTCGCGCCGCTCCGGCCCGTACGGCCGGGTCCAGCGGGTTGCGCCCGAACGCCCGCCGCGCCGCCCGGTCGGGCGTGACGACGGCCACGCGCGCCCCGGCCTCCGCCAGCCTGCGGCCCTGCACGGCGGCCGGGACCAGGGGCCCGCCGCCGACGGCCAGGGGCGCGAGGACGACCACGCGCTCGTACCCGGCGGCCAAGTGGGCGTTGGCCGCGGAGTGGATGCCGCCGTCGGTGTACCGGCGGCCGCCGATGGTGACCGGCGGCCAGACGCCCGGGACGGCGCAGCTCGCGGCCACGGCGTCCGCGAGGGCGACGCCGCTGTCCTTGCCGAAGACGCGCAGTTCGCCGGTCGCCGTGTCCACGGCGGGCATCAGCAGGGCGCGGTCGGGCCACTCGGGCGAGACGAGCCGGCTCTCGATGGCCGCGCGGCGCTTCGCCTCGGAGGCGGTGTCCGCCGCGAGGGCCATCCGGCCGAGCTTGCGGCCGTACTCCTCGGGTGTGCGCGAGGTCAGCGCGGGCCAGACGAAACGGAGGATCCGCGCGGGACCCAGCCGTCCGGCGGTCTCGGCGGCGGGCGGGACGAGCTGGCGCCGGTAGAGCCCCTCCAGCGTCAGCTCGCCGGAGGTGAGCTGGGCGCCGACCGAGGACCCGGCGGACGTGCCGATCACCACGTCGGCGTCGCCCAGGTCGACGCCGGCCTCGCCGAGCCCGTAGAGGATCCCCGCCAGCCAGCCGATCCCGGCGTGGCCTCCGCCGCCGAGCACAAGTGCCTTGCCTGCCCTGCCTGTCACGGTTGTCCGCCCTCCCGCGCCGCCGGTCACCCTGGGGGGTCAGTGTCGCGCACGGCACGGGCACGCGGCGGCGCGGGGGGGGCCCCCGGGGGGGGGGCGGGGCCCCCCCCCCCCCCCCCCCCCCCCGCCGCCCCCCCCCCCCCCCGCCCCCGCCCCCCCCCCCCCCCCCCCCCCCCCCCCGCGCCGCGCCCA
>NZ_JBSGZN010000056.1:0-51372 GCF_053611025.1 Streptomyces sp. NPDC054842 | reverse complement strand
CCCGGTTACATTCCGAACCCGGAAGCTAAGCCTTACAGCGCCGATGGTACTGCAGGGGGGACCCTGTGGGAGAGTAGGACGCCGCCGAACAAATTTTATAGCTCCGGCTCTTGGGCATTTCGCCCGAGAGCCGGAGCTTTTTGTTTTCCGGCGGCGCCGACACCCCTCCGCCTCGCTGTGTGAAGGCTGCGGGTAAGGTCAGGGGGCATCGTCGGCTCGTTTCCCACAGGAGGCCCCCGGGTGGAGGTCCAGGAGACCCGCGTCCAGACAGACCGGGTCCTCACCATCCCGAACATCCTCAGCATGGCGCGTCTCGTCGGTGTGCCCGTATTCCTGTGGCTGATCCTCTGGCCGGAGTTCGGCGGCCCCAAGAGCGACGGCTGGGCCCTTCTGGTGCTCATGCTCAGCGGCATCAGCGACTACCTGGACGGAAAGCTCGCCAGGCGCTGGAACCAGATCAGCAGCCTCGGCCGGCTGCTCGACCCCGCGGCCGACCGCCTCTACATCCTCTCCACCCTGGTCGGCCTCACCTGGCGGGAGATTCTTCCGCTCTGGCTGACCGGCGTCCTGCTGGCGCGCGAACTGGTCCTGCTGGTGATGGTGGGCATCCTCCGCCGGCACGGTTATCCGCCGCCCCAGGTGAACTTCCTGGGCAAGGCGGCCACCTTCAACCTGATGTACGCCTTCCCGTTGCTGCTGCTCAGCGACGCGAGCGGCTGGATCGCGTCAGCCGGAGCGATTTTCGGATGGGCGTTCGCAGGGTGGGGTACAACCCTGTACTGGTGGGCAGGAGTCCTCTACGTGGTTCAGGTCCGCCGTCTTGTCACGGCGGACACCATGGCCGATTGAGCTCGCCCATCGGGGCGCTGTAGTGGCTCGTTGGCCCGCCGACGAAATGTGCGGGACAATCTGGACGGGTGAAGTCGGCTAGTCAGTCTCTTCAAGGAGGACGCTTCCGACATGAAGGCCGTCGTGATGGCCGGAGGCGAAGGCACGCGCCTTCGCCCTATGACCTCGAGCATGCCCAAGCCGCTCCTGCCCGTGGCGAACCGCCCGATCATGGAGCACGTGCTACGGCTGCTCAAAAGGCATGGGCTCAATGAGACCGTCGTTACCGTGCAGTTCCTGGCCTCGCTGGTCAAGAACTACTTCGGGGACGGCGAGGAGCTCGGTATGGAGCTCACCTATGCCAATGAGGAGAAGCCACTCGGTACCGCCGGGAGCGTCAAGAACGCCGAGGAAGCGCTCAAGGACGACACCTTCCTCGTCATCTCCGGCGATGCGCTGACCGACTTCGACCTCACCGACCTCATCAATTTCCACAAGGAAAAGGGTGGCCTGGTCACCGTCTGCCTGACCCGTGTTCCGAACCCGCTGGAGTTCGGCATCACCATCGTGGACGAGGAGGGCAAGGTCGAGCGCTTCCTGGAGAAGCCGACCTGGGGCCAGGTCTTCTCCGACACGGTGAACACGGGTATCTACGTGATGGAGCCCGAGGTCTTCGACTACGTCGAGGCCGACGTCTCCGTCGACTGGTCCGGTGACGTCTTCCCTCAGCTGATGAAGGAAGGCAAGCCCATCTACGGCTACGTCGCCGAGGGCTACTGGGAGGACGTCGGCACGCACGAGAGCTACGTCAAGGCGCAGGCCGACGTCCTGGAGCGCAAGGTCGACGTCGAGATCGACGGCTTCGAGATCTCCCCGGGCGTCTGGATCGCCGAGGGTGCCGAGGTGCACTCCGACGCCGTGCTCCGGGGACCGCTCTACATCGGCGACTACGCCAAGGTGGAAGCGGACGCCGAGATCCGGGAGCACACCGTCGTGGGCTCCAATGTCGTCGTCAAGAGCGGCGCCTTCCTGCACAGAGCCGTCGTGCACGACAACGTGTACATCGGCCAGCACAGCAATCTGCGCGGCTGCGTGGTCGGCAAGAACACCGACATCATGCGCGCCGCCCGGATCGAGGACGGCGCCGTCATCGGTGACGAGTGCCTGGTCGGTGAAGAATCGATCATTCAGGGGAACGTACGCGTCTACCCCTTCAAGACCATCGAGGCCGGCGCCTTCGTCAACACCTCGGTGATCTGGGAGTCGCGCGGACAGGCGCATCTGTTCGGCGCCCGCGGCGTCTCCGGAATCCTCAACGTGGAGATCACCCCCGAGCTGGCCGTACGCCTCGCGGGGGCGTACGCGACCACGCTGAAGAAGGGCTCCACGGTCACGACGGCCCGTGACCACTCGCGTGGTGCCCGCGCACTGAAGCGCGCGGTCATCTCGGCGCTGCAGGCCAGCGCCATCGACGTACGCGACCTGGAGAACGTGCCGCTGCCGGTCGCCCGGCAGCAGACGGCCCGGGGCAGCGCCGGCGGCATCATGCTCAGGACGACGCCCGGTGTACCGGACTCGGTCGACATCATGTTCTTCGACGGGGACGGCGCCGACCTCTCGCAGGGGAGCCAGCGCAAGCTGGACCGCGTGTTCGCCCGTCAGGAGTACCGGCGTGCGTTCCCCGGCGAGATCGGCGACCTGCACTTCCCGGCCAGCGTCTACGACTCGTACACGGGCTCTCTGCTGCGCAATGTCGACACGACCGGGATCGCCGAGTCCGGGCTCAAGGTCGTCGTGGACGCCTCCAACGGCAGCGCCGGTCTCGTGCTGCCCAGCCTGCTCGGCAAGCTCGGTGTCGACGCGCTCACCATCAACCCCGGTCTCGACGAGTCGAGGCCCACGGAGACGGCGGACGCGCGCCGCTCGGGTCTGGTGCGGCTCGGCGAGATCGTCGCGTCCGCGCGGGCCGCGTTCGGTGTGCGCTTCGACCCGGTCGGTGAGCGGCTGTCGCTCGTCGACGAGAAGGGGCGCATCGTCGAGGACGACCGGGCCCTGCTCGTGCTGCTCGACCTGGTGGCCGCGGAGCGGCGCAGCGGGCGGGTGGCGCTGCCGGTGACCACCACCCGGATCGCCGAGCAGGTGGCGGCGTACCACGGGACCCAGGTCGAGTGGACGACGACGTCGCCCGACGACCTGACCCGCGTGGGCCGCGACGAGTCGACCATCTTCGGTGGCGACGGCCGCGGTGGCTTCATCATCCCGGAGTTCAGCAGTGTCTTCGACGGCACGGCGGCCTTCGTACGGCTCATCGGGCTGGTGGCGCGGACGCAGCTCACCCTGAGCCAGATCGACGCGCGGATCCCGCGGGCGCACGTGCTCAAGCGTGACCTGGCGACTCCGTGGGCGGTCAAGGGTCTCGTCATGCGGCGGGTCGTGGAGGCGGCCGGCGACCGTTCCGTCGACACGACCGACGGTGTGCGGGTCGTGGAGGCCGACGGCCGCTGGGTGATGGTCCTTCCCGACCCCGCGGAGGCGGTGACGCATCTGTGGGCCGAGGGTCCGGACGACGCGTCCGCCCAGGCCCTGCTCGACGAGTGGGCGGCGATCGTGGACAGCGCCGGCCGCTGAGCAAGCGGCGTGCCGGACAAGTGCCCCTCAAGGGGGCCTGTCCGGCACGCCGGTGGGGCCATTCGGAGGTAGCACCGGCGACGTGGCACGATGTGCGGCATGCCGCAGCCCCCCGTTCGGAGCACCCCCACGCGACCAGCGCGCCCGGACGCCTCCATGTCGCTGCTCAACAACGTCATGGACCACAGTCTCGACGACGGGTATGCCGAGGCGGCCGCGCGCAAGAAGTCCGAGGGTGCCGGCGGACTGCCGAAGACGCTCCGGGCGAAGCTGGGTCTCGCCGCCGGTCTGGTGCTGGCGGGGCTGGTGGTGACGGTGGGAGCGGCGCAGGCGCGTGTCGCGGCCCCCGTGGTCGCCAAGGAGCGCCAGGAGCTCATCGACCGCATCGAGAGCGAGACCAGGACCGCGGACAAGCTGGAGAGCGCCGTCGACACCCTTCGGGACGACGTGAGCGCCCGGCAGCGCGAGGCGCTGAAGCATGACGGGGGCGGTGACCGGGCCGAGCTGGTGGGCATCCTGTCGGGTGCCGTGGCGGTGCACGGGCCCGGCGTGAGGCTGGTCGTCGACGACGCCAAGGACGCCTCCTCGGGAGGCAACGGCGATCCGCGCGAGACCTCCGACTTCTCCGACACGGGACGCGTGCGCGACCGGGACATGCAGCGCGTCGTCAACGGGCTCTGGCAGTCCGGCGCCGAGGCCGTCACGATCAACGGGCAGCGGCTGACCGCCCTGTCGGCGATCCGGGCCGCGGGTGACGCGATACTGGTCGACAACAAGCCGCTGGTGCCGCCGTACACGGTGCTCGCGGTGGGGGACGGCAAGCGGCTGAGCACCCGGTTCCAGAACAGCGCCGACGGGCAGTACCTGCACGCGCTGCACGAGAACTTCGACATCCGGACCAGCATCTTCGTGGAGGACGACGTCCGGCTGCCCGCCGCACCGAGTGTGATCGTACGAACAGCAGAGCCGAGCACAGAGAAGGGCACATCGTGATCGCCGTACTGGGCCTCGTCGTGGGAGTCGTGGCGGGATTGTTGGTCCGGCCCGAGGTCCCGGCCGTCGTCGAGCCGTACCTTCCGATCGCCGTGGTGGCGGCGCTCGACGCCGTCTTCGGAGGTCTGCGCGCGATGCTGGACGGCATCTTCGACGACAAGGTCTTCGTGGTGTCGTTCCTGTCGAACGTGGTCGTCGCCGCGCTCATCGTCTTCCTGGGCGACAAGCTGGGCGTCGGAGCCCAGCTCTCCACGGGTGTGGTGGTCGTGCTCGGCATCCGGATCTTCTCCAACGCCGCGGCCATCCGCCGGCACGTCTTCCGGGCGTGAGACCGATGAGCGACGAGGACAAGACACCCAAGGGCTCCGGGACACCCGCCGGTTCGGAGCACCGCCTGCGCAGGGAACTCCCCGAGGAGGTCCCGGCCGCGCCGTCGGCCTCCGGGCCGGAGCCCGTGCAGGCAGAACAGGGAGAGGGCGAGCCCTCGCTGACCGGCCGTCAGAGGCTGGCGAAGGGACTGTGGCCGCCCCGGGTGACCCGCGCCCAACTGATCGTCGCGCTGCTGCTGTTCGGCCTCGGGTTCGGCCTCGCCGTCCAGGTGGCCTCGAACAGCGACAGCGGCAGCGCCCTGCGGGGTGCCCGCCAGGAGGATCTTGTCCGCATCCTCGATGAACTCGACGACCGTACTCAGCGTCTTGAGGACGAGAAGCAGGGTCTCGAGGACCAGCGCACCGAGTTGCGGAACAGCTCGAACCAGGCCGAGGAGGCCCGCAAACAGACGGTCGAGAAGGAGAAGCAACTCGGCATTCTGGCGGGCACGGTGGCGGCGCAGGGACCCGGCATCACGGTGACCATCGACGACACGAAGGGGACGGTCCAGGCGGACATGCTGCTCGACGCGATCCAGGAGCTGCGCGCGGCCGGGGCCGAGGCGATCCAGGTCAACGGGGTCCGGGTGGTCGCCGACACCTATCTGACGGACTCCGGTGCCGGAGTGAGCGTCGACGGGAACAAGATCACCCAGCCGTATCGTTTCAAGGTCATCGGCAAGCCGCAGGATCTGGAGCCGGCGCTCAACATCCCCGGAGGTGTGGTGCAGACGCTGGAGAAGGAGCAGGCCACCGTCACGGTGGACCGCTCGGCGAAGATCGTCGTGGATGCCTTGCGAGCGGCGAAGCGGCCTGACTACGCTCGGTCGTCCTCCCCGTGAGGCGCGGGCGCATGGCGGCCGCCGGGCCAGGGCATGAGGTTGCGGGGGGTCGGCGCACCGAATGGGTGGTGCGTGGTGGAAACTGTCAGGTGGATACGGACGTTGTGAGGATGTCCGGGTCGACCGGTGTGTTCAATCAGGGTTCGTCCTGCCCCACGGGCGGGTCTGTTTCGGTCAAGGGGAATCGCCCGTGAAGTTGTTTGCGAAGTTGTTCGGCAAGAGCGCACGAGAGGGCAACGAGAACGCGACTGCCCGCCACCGTGCACCGCGCCCCGGGGACGGGGAGGGACAGGGCGACCGCCCGCTGTTCCGGGACCAGGTCGCTGGTCCGGGCGGTGACATTCCCGGTGGTCAGGGCGCGCCGTCTGTTGACCCTGCCGCGTCCGGGCGCATAGGTTTCGGGGATCCGTCGACCTCGGGTGCGGGCGGGGGGTACACCTCCGGTCCGTACGCGTCCCAAGCCCCTGGGGGGCAGCCGCGGCAGGAGGATCCGTCCATGTCGGCCCTGGTATGCACGAGGTGCGGCAACCGCAACGCGGAGAACAGCCGCTTCTGCTCCAACTGCGGCGCGCCGCTTCGGGGCGGAGCGGTGCCGGAGCGCCCGTCGGAGACGACGTCCACGATCTCCATCTCCGGCCTGGAGGCCTACGACTCCGAGGTGACGGGCCAGACGCCGTCGCCGGCGCTCTCCCCGGAGGCGCAGGCCGCCGTCGACGCGCTGCCCCTCGGATCGGCGCTCCTGGTGGTGCGCCGCGGTCCCAACTCGGGCAGCCGGTTCCTGCTGGACGGCGAGCTGACCACGGCGGGACGTCATCCGCAGAGCGACATCTTCCTGGACGACGTGACGGTGTCGCGTCGCCACGTGGAGTTCCGTCGCGCGGCGGACGGCTCGTTCACGGTCGCCGATGTCGGCAGCCTGAACGGCACCTACGTCAACCGGGAGCGGATCGACCAGGTCGCCCTGTCGAACGGCGACGAGGTGCAGATCGGCAAGTACCGGCTGGTCTTCTACGCGAGCCAGCGGGGCGTCTGACCACCCGAACTCCGTCCGGGGGGACCCAGGGAAGGTCCATGCTTCAAACACCGAGCGGCGGTGCCGGCAGCGGCACCGCCGCCGCGGACAGTGGGCTGATGAGCATCGGCACGGTGCTCAACGCGCTGCGCGACGAGTTCCCCGAAGTGACCATCTCCAAGATCAGGTTCCTGGAGGCCGAGGGGCTCATCGAGCCCCGGCGGACGCCTTCGGGCTATCGCAAGTTCAGCGCGCAAGACGTCGAGCGCCTCGGCCACGTCCTGCGGATACAGCGCGACCACTACCTGCCGCTCAAGGTCATCCGGGAGCACCTGGACGCCCTGGAGCGGGGTGACGACGTGCGGCTGCCCACGCTGGGACGCCAGCGCGACGCCGGGGACGGTGAGCGCCTGGGCGACCTCTTCGGGGAGCCGGAGGCGCCCACCGCGGCCCGTATCGGCCGCGACGAGCTGCTGGCCGCCGCCGGGATCGACGAGCGGGAGCTCGCGGAGTGGGAGTCGTACGGGCTCGTCACTCAACTGCCGGACGGGGGCTACGACGCCGAGACGGTCACCGTGGCCGCCCTCGTGGTCGAGCTGGGCCGGTTCGGGATCGAGCCCAGGCACCTGCGCGCCATGAAGGCCGCCGCGGACCGCGAGGCCGGTCTCGTGGAGCAGGTGGTGGCCCCGCTGCGCCGCCACCGCAACCCGCAGACCAGGGCTCATGCCGAGGCCCGCGCGAAGGAGCTGGCGGGGCTCACGGTCAAGCTGCACGCGGCTCTGGTGCAGACGGCGCTGGGTGTCCGGCTGCCCTGAACGAGGGTGTTCGCCGGTGGCGGATCGTCCACCCGTTCTGTGCCCGACTACCCAAACGTCCCGAGCACGGCCTAGGGTTGCTGTGTGAACGAGCTCGATGTCGTAGGTGTCCGGGTCGAAATGCCCTCCAACCAACCGATCGTGCTCCTGCGCGAAGTGGGAGGCGACCGTTACCTCCCCATCTGGATCGGCCCGGGGGAGGCGACGGCGATCGCCTTCGCCCAGCAGGGCATGGCCCCCGCACGGCCGCTGACCCACGACCTGTTCAAGGACGTGCTGGAGGCCGTCGGCCAGGAGCTGACCGAAGTACGCATCACGGATCTGCGTGAGGGCGTCTTCTACGCGGAGCTGGTCTTCGCCAGCGGGGTCGAGGTGAGCGCCCGGCCGTCCGACGCCATAGCGCTCGCGCTGCGCACCGGGACGCCGATCTACGGCAGCGACGGGGTGCTCGACGACGCGGGGATCGCGATTCCGGACGAGCAGGAGGACGAGGTGGAGAAGTTCCGCGAGTTCCTCGACCAGATCTCCCCCGAGGACTTCGGGACCAACAGTCAGTGACGTCCCCGCGCCCGCGGATCCGACCGGCACATGCCGGAGGCCAGTGAGGCGTGTTACGGCCCGCGCGGAGAGCATTCGGCTAGCCTTTCCCCGCGGTGGGGCACGGGAAACCACTCCTAGGGTGATTATCACTCGGCGTGCCGAGTGTGGCGATCGTTGACGCACCCCTGGCGACTGCCTACCGTCGAGAAGGCAGTTCAAGGACGGAGGTCGGCGTGAGAAGCAGCGGCGACGGTACGGCTGGGGGTGCCCACGGACGCAGTCCGGGGGAGAGCGGCCCGTACCCGCTTCACGGCAACGCGGCCGGCCCCGCTCCACAGCGGCCGACAGCGGTGCCGGACGAAGAGGCGGTGTCCGAGGAGATCGGCTACCGCGGTCCCACGGCCTGTGCGGCGGCGGGCATCACCTACCGCCAGCTGGACTACTGGGCGCGCACCGGTCTCGTCGAGCCGAGCGTGAGACCGGCCCACGGATCGGGGACGCAGCGTCTCTACAGCTTCCGCGACGTGGTGGTCCTCAAGATCGTCAAGCGGTTCCTCGACACGGGGGTGTCGCTGCAGAACATCCGCACCGCGGTCCAGCACCTGCGCGAGCGGGGTTTCGCGGATCTGGAGCGGATGACGCTGATGAGCGACGGGGCGACGGTCTACGAGTGCTCCTCGCCCGACGAGGTCCACGCCCTGCTCCAGGGCGGCCAGGGGGTCTTCGGTATCGCGGTGGGGGTCGTCTGGCAGGACGTGGAGGGAGCGCTCTCCCAGCTGCACGGGGAGCGGGTCGACACCGGCGAGACCCTGATCGGGCAGAACCCCACCGACGAGCTGGCCCGGCGCCGCAACCGCGCCGTCTGACCCCGGTGGCGCCCACGTCTCACGTGCGGCGTCACGGGGGCACGCGGCCGGCAGGGCATTGTCAGTGGCGTAGGGCAGCATCGGACCTGTGAGAACCGCGCCCACGATCCTGCATCTCGACATGGATGCCTTCTTCGCCTCGGCGGAGCAGGCCGCCAAGCCGAGCCTGCGCGGCAAGGCCGTGGTGGTGGGTGGGCTCGGGGTGCGCGGCGTGGTCGCCACCGCCTCCTACGAGGCCCGCGTGTTCGGGGTGCACTCGGCGATGCCCATGGCGCAGGCACGCCGGCTGGCTCCGAACGCCGCTTACCTCGTACCGCGCTTCCAGCTCTACCGCGACGTCAGTGAGCAGGTCATGGGTCTGCTGCGTGAGCTGTCGCCGCTCGTGGAGCCGCTGAGCCTGGACGAGGCGTTCGTCGACCTGGAGGCCGGCGGGACGGCCTGGGACGAGACCTCGGCGCGGCTGGTGGGCGCGAAGCTGCGGGCCGACATACGGGCCGTCACGGGACTGACCGGCTCGGTCGGGCTCGCCGCCTCCAAGATGATCGCCAAGATCGCCTCCGAGCAGGCCAAGCCCGACGGGCTGGTGCTGATCGAGCCGGGGACCGAGCGCGCCCTGCTCGGGCCGATGTCGGTGCGGACCCTGCCCGGTGTGGGTCCCGCGACCGGCGACCACCTGCGGCGCGCCGGTATCACCACGGTCGAGGAGATCGCCGAGGCGGGCGAGGACGAGCTGGTGCGGCTGGTGGGCAAGGCCCACGGACACGGCCTGTACGCGATGGCCCTGGCGCACGACGAGCGGCCCGTGGTCGCCGAGCGCGAGTCCAAGTCGGTGTCGGTCGAGGACACCTATGAGGTCGACATCCACGACCGGCTGCGGGTCGCCGCGGAGGTCCAGCGGCTCGCCGACCGGTGCGTGGCGCGGCTGCGGAAGGCCGGGCGCTCGGGCCGGACCGTGGTGCTCAAGGTGCGGCGGTACGACTTCTCCACGCTGACCCGGTCCGAGACCCTGCGGGGGCCCACGGACGACCCCTCGGTGGTGCGCGAGGCCGCCGCCCGGCTGCTGGACTCGGTGGACACGACCGGCGGGGTCCGGCTGCTGGGCGTCGGCGTCACCGGCCTCGCCGACTACACGCAGGAGGACCTGTTCGCGCAGGCCCAGGCCGCCGCGGGCGAACTCCTGGCACAGGAGCAGGCCGAGGACGAGGGCGTGCGGGAGGCGGTCACGGAGGCGGAGGCGCCCGCCGAGCGGCGCTGGCCCGCTGGGCACGACGTGCGGCACGCCGAGTACGGGCACGGCTGGGTTCAGGGGAGCGGCCTCGGGCGGGTGACCGTGCGGTTCGAGACGCCGTACTCGCCGCCCGGGCGCGTCCGCACGTTCCGCACCGACGATCCCGCGCTGGAGCCGGCGGACCCGCTGCCCCTGGTCACGGCGGTCCCGGGGGCCGGCGGTGCGGCGGAGGGCGCGGGGACGGCGGCCGGGACAGCGGCGGTGACGGATGCGGAGGAGGGCGACGGGGGGCGGGGCGGTCAGGCCGGGCCGGGCTCTTCCGTGCCGGCGAGCCGGCCGAAGTCGCGGTCCGGAGGGACGGGCGACGCCAGGTCGAGCCCGTAGTGGTGGTAGAGCTGGAGTTCCTGCTCGGGGGAGAGGTGGCGGCCGACACCGAAATCGGGCGCGTCCTTGATGAGAGCGCGGTCGAAGGGCACCCGCAGGGTCCCCTCCACGACCTCGCTGGGCTCCAGCGGGACGAAGGCGTCCCGGCTGAACAGGCCCGTGCGTATGGCCGCCCACTCGGGCACTCCGGTGGCGTCGTCGAGATACACCTCGTCCACCGTGCCGATCCTGGTGCCCTTGCGGTCGAACGCCTTGCGGCCGATCAGGTTGCGCGGATCGATGTCGGTCTGCACGGTCCCTCCTCTTGGTCGCAAAACTCATCCGTAAGCACTACGAAAGAGCACATTCAGGAAGGCGGCCACTCGAAAGTCCGTGCGTTGTCCTCGCTGGTAGGCTGGCAGACGGCTGCTGACCCCGTGCGGGAGAGTCCTCCGGCGAGATCCGGAGGCGCCGAAGGAGCAAATCCTCCCCGGAATCTCTCAGGCACACGTACCGCTCGGACGAGGTCACTCTGGAAAGCAGGGCGGGTGCGTCGTCGGCTCCCGTCCTCACCGACGGTGAAAGCCGGTCCGTCCGCTGCTGGACGGCCCGGTGAAGCTCTCAGGTTGAGATGACAGAGGGGGAGGCCGTCGGGGTACCCGCGTCGTGGTACCCCCCGAAGGTCGTGTCAGACCAGGAGGCCTCCGCAATGACCGCCCATCGCATTCCGCTCTCCGAGCTCGAACAGGGCATCCCCTTCGAGCAGCGCCACATCGGGCCCGACCACGAGGCCCAGGCCAAGATGCTCGCGCAGGTCGGATACGGCTCGCTCGACGAGCTCACCGCCGCCGCGGTCCCGGACGTCATCAAGAACGCCGACGCGCTGGACCTCCCCGGCGCGCGCACCGAGGCCGAGGTCCTGGCCGAGCTGCGCTCCCTCGCGGACCGCAACCAGGTGCTCGACCCCATGATCGGCCTCGGGTACTACGGCACCTTCACGCCGCCGGTGATCCTGCGCAACGTCATGGAGAACCCGGCCTGGTACACCGCGTACACGCCGTACCAGCCGGAGATCTCGCAGGGCCGCCTGGAGGCGCTGCTCAACTTCCAGACCGTGGTCGCGGAGCTGACCGGCCTGCCGACGTCCGGCGCCTCGCTGCTGGACGAGGGGACCGCCGCCGCCGAGGCGATGGCGCTGTCCCGGCGGATGGGCAAGAACAAGAAGGGCCTCTTCCTGGTCGACGCGGACGCGCTGCCGCAGACCATCGCCGTCATCCGGACCCGCGCCGAGCCGACCGGCGTCGAGGTCGTGGTCGCCGACCTGAGCGAGGGCATCCCGGCCGACGTCGCGGGCCGCGACATCAACGGCGTGCTGCTGCAGTACCCGGGCGCCTCCGGTGCCGTACGCGACATCAAGCCCGTCATCGAGCAGGCGCACGAGCTCGGCGCCGTCGTGACGGTCGCCGCCGACCTGCTCGCCCTGACGCTGCTCACCGCGCCCGGCGACCTCGGCGCCGACATCGCCGTCGGCACCACCCAGCGATTCGGTGTGCCGATGGGCTTCGGCGGGCCGCACGCCGGTTACATGGCGGTCCGCGAGACCTTCGCGCGGAGCCTGCCGGGCCGCCTCGTGGGCGTCTCCGTGGACGCCGACGGGCACAAGGCGTACCGCCTCGCCCTGCAGACCCGCGAGCAGCACATCCGGCGTGAGAAGGCCACCAGCAACATCTGCACCGCGCAGGTGCTGCTCGCGGTGATGGCCGGCATGTACGCCGTCTACCACGGTCCCGAGGGCCTGCGGACGATCGCCCGCCGCACGCACCGGTACGCCACGGTCCTCGCCGCGGGCCTGGAGGCCGGCGGCGTCGAGATCGTCCACGGCGCCTACTTCGACACGCTGACCGCGCGGGTCCCCGGCCGGGCCGCCGCGGTCGTGGCCGCCGCCCGCGAGAACGGGGTCAACCTGCACCTCGTCGACGCCGACCACGTGTCGGTCGCCTGCGACGAGACCACCGGGCGCAAGCAGCTCGGCGCCGTGTGGACCGCCTTCGGCGTCGAGGGCGACATCGAGGCGCTGGACGTGTCGGCCGTCGACACCCTGCCCGAGGCGCTGCTGCGCACCGACGACTACCTGGCGCACCCGGTCTTCCACCAGTACCGCTCCGAGACCGCGATGCTGCGCTACCTGCGCAGGCTCTCGGACCGCGACTACGCGCTCGACCGCGGCATGATCCCGCTGGGCTCCTGCACGATGAAGCTCAACGCGACCACCGAGATGGAGCCGGTCACCTGGCCCGAGTTCGGCCAGCTGCACCCCTTCGCGCCCGCCGAGCAGGCGCAGGGCTACCTCACGCTCATCCGTGAGCTGGAGGAGCGGCTCGCCGAGGTCACGGGCTACGACAACGTGTCGCTGCAGCCCAACGCCGGTTCCCAGGGCGAGCTGGCGGGTCTGCTCGCGGTGCGCGGATACCACCGGGCCAACGGCGACGAGCAGCGCACCGTCTGCCTCATCCCGTCCTCCGCCCACGGCACCAACGCGGCCAGCGCCGTGATGGCCGGCATGAAGGTCGTCGTCGTGAAGACCGCCGGGGACGGCGAGATCGACGTCGAGGACCTGCGGGCCAAGATCGAGCGGTACCGCGACGAGCTGTCGGTGCTGATGATCACGTACCCCTCCACGCACGGCGTGTTCGAGGAGCACGTGGCCGACATCTGCGCCCAGGTCCACGAGGCGGGCGGCCAGGTCTACGTCGACGGCGCCAACCTGAACGCGCTGGTGGGTCTCGCCAAGCCGGGTCACTTCGGCGGCGACGTCTCGCACCTGAACCTGCACAAGACGTTCTGCATCCCGCACGGTGGCGGCGGTCCCGGCGTCGGCCCGGTCGGCGTGCGCGCCCACCTCGCGCCGTACCTGCCGAACCACCCGTTGCAGCCCGCGGCCGGTCCGAAGACGGGCGTCGGCCCGATCTCCGCGGCGCCCTGGGGCTCCGCCGGAATCCTGCCGATCTCCTGGGCGTACGTCCGGCTCATGGGCGGCGAGGGCCTCAAGCGGGCCACGCAGGTCGCGGTGCTGTCCGCGAACTACATCGCCAAGCGGCTGGAGCCGCACTACCCGGTGCTTTACACCGGTCCCGGCGGCCTCGTCGCGCACGAGTGCATCATCGACCTGCGCGCGCTGACCAAGGCGACCGGCGTCAGCGTGGACGACATCGCCAAGCGGCTGATCGACTACGGCTTCCACGCGCCGACCATGTCGTTCCCGGTCGCGGGGACGCTGATGATCGAGCCGACCGAGTCCGAGGACCTGGTGGAGCTGGACCGGTTCTGCGAGGCGATGATCGCCATCCGCGCCGAGATCGAGAAGGTCGGTTCGGGCGAGTGGCCGGCGGAGGACAACCCGCTGCGCGGGGCTCCGCACACGGCCGCGGCGCTGGGCGGCGACTGGGAGCACGCGTACAGCCGTGCCGAGGCGGTCTTCCCGGCCGGTGTCTCGGCGGCGGACAAGTACTGGCCGCCGGTGCGCCGCATCGACCAGGCGTACGGCGACCGCAATCTCGTCTGTTCCTGCCCGCCGCTGGACGCTTACGACGAGTAGTCACCAGGGGGCATACGTCGGGGCCGGTTCGGAGAGTGCGTCTCCGGGCCGGCCCCTCTGGTGCGCGGGCGGCTGTCACAGCCGCCCGGTGGTGCGGCTCAGGCGGCCGTCATCACCTGTCCCGTGCCCATCGGGCGGTGCGGAGCGATGATCCGGCCGTCGGGCAGGAGCTCACCGGTGTCCTCGAACAGGACGACGCCGTTGCACAGCAGGCTCCATCCCTGCTCCGGGTGGTGCGCCACGTGAAGGGCGGCCTCCCGGTCGGCGGAGTCGGCTGTCGGGCACGGTGGCTGGTGCTGGCACATGGATGGAGTCTTTCGCTGGGTCGTGACGTGTGAGCTGGCTGTCGGAACTGTCTTGCGGCTCGGAACGTCGTTCATGGCCGCCCCCCGTTTGATAAGTCGGTCTGGAACCAGTGTTGCCCTACGGGCGTCGATCCGCAGGGATTTGGCAGCAGCACTTCTCACAGGTTGATGACGCATCACCCGTGCGGGCGGTTCATCCCAACTGCACTGTCCCTTCGGGTGGTTCGGGGTGGTCGGATGGGGCTAGTCCGGACGGGTCGGGAGGGTCTCGCCACTCGTACGAGCGCGGGGTGGCACGGGAGAGCGACGTGCCCCGCAGCCGGTCGACGGCTGCGGGGCACGGGCCTGGAAGGAGAGTCGGCCGCCGGGGCGTGTGCGTGTCGTGCCTAGGCGGGCGAGCCGAGCAGGGGAGCGGGCGTCACCCGGTGGGTGAGCACGGGCAGCAGCTCGGCGACGCGGTGCGGGCGGTGGGCCGCGATGCCGGGCGGTGCGGGCGCCAGCGGCACGAGCAGGTCGGTGGCGGCGGGGTGGCCGTCGGCGCCGTCTGCGGTGCAGTCGCCGTGCAGCCAGAGCGTGAGCATGTACAGCTCGGGTACGGACAGGAGTCTCGGCTGGTAGGGGACCTGCATGTTCTCCGCCTGGCGCAGGGCGCGCTCGGTGGCGGTGACGTAGGGGCCCTCGAAGAAGTGGGAGAAGGCCCAGCCGTCGGGGGTCAGCATCGTCTCGGCGGCGGCCACCGCTCGCTCGCCGCTGCGGATCAGGAAGCGCCAGCCGGCGAGCCGGGTGGCGGAGGCGCCGGCGGGCGTGATCCGGTCGAGGACGTACACGGGCAGGGGAAGTTCGGGGGTCACGGGTCCCTGGGCGTTGCGCAGGGACGGGGTTCGCGCCTCGCGGACAGCGGTGGGGGAACCGAGTGCCGTGAGGACAGAGCGCAGGGCGGGCGCGGGAGCCGGGGGGACATGCAGCGGCATGGTGGGTCGCCTCTCATTCGACAGGCACGGTGGCGCGAGGGCGGGGGCGGACGACACTGTCAGCTCTCGGGGTCAGAGGGGCGTGTGCACTGACGGCGAGCGCCGGCTCTCTGCCTCGTTTGCGGAGTTTATACGACACGTGTTCACACAATGTTTCGTCTAGCTGTTCCGCTGATGAAGAACAAGGACCTATTCGGTCGCCGAAAAATGGCGTTCATCCCCGTTTCGCGCGGGGTGCGCGGGGCTGACCTCGATTTACCGTGCCCGAGCGGTCGGCCGATTCTCGTCGGCGTTTTTCACGAGCGCGCAAAGGAGTGAAACTGCGCGCGGCACCATGCCTGGTGAATGTGCCGGGGGGTACTCGTCGTCCAGGGTAGCGGGCCGGACGCCCGCCCGGGACGTTATGGATCGCGTTGCCGGGGCATCATCCACCGTGACCGTGTACCAGAGCGGCCGGAGCATCGGCCTACCCATCCAAGGAGGGAAACTTCGATGGGAGAGAAGGTCGTGGCGGGGTCGTTCGACCTGTCCGATCGGCAGCGCTACCGCAGCAAGCTCCAGCAGTGCCTGACGGGGCTGGAGAGGCTGCTGGAGGAACAGCGCTTCGAGCGTCCGCGGAATCTGATGGGCCTGGAGATCGAGCTGAATCTGGCGGGGCCGGACGGCTCGCCGCGGATGATGAATGCCGAAGTACTCGACCGGATAGCGAGCCGGGATTTCCAAACAGAACTCGCCATGTTCAATCTCGAAGTGAACATCGCTCCCCACCGATTGGGAGGGCGGGTATTCGACCAGCTCTCCGAGGAGCTGAGCACCTCCCTCGCCTATGCGCACCGCAAAGCGAAGGAGGTCGACGCCGGAATCGTGATGATCGGCATTCTGCCGACGCTAGGCCGGGACGACCTCGTCTCCTCGAACCTGTCGGACGTCGACCGCTACACCCTGCTGAACGACCAGATCGTGGCGGCCCGCGGTGAGGACTTCGCGCTCGACATCGACGGCGTGGAGCGCCTGGTCTGCACGTCCAGGTCCATCGCCCCCGAGGCCGCCTGCACCTCCGTGCAGCTGCACCTCCAGGTCACCCCGGCGCGGTTCGCGGACGTGTGGAACGCCGCCCAGGCGATCGCCGCCGCGCAGGTCGCCGTCGGCGCCAACTCGCCTTTCCTGTTCGGGCACGAGCTGTGGCGCGAATCGCGGCCCCCGCTGTTCCAGCAGTCCACGGACACCCGGCCGCCGGAGCTCCAGGCCCAGGGCGTACGGCCGCGGACCTGGTTCGGGGAGCGGTGGATCTCGTCCGCCCACGACCTCTTCGAGGAGAACCTGCGCTATTTCCCGGCACTGCTGCCGATCTGCGACGACGAGGACCCGCTGAAGGTGCTCGACGGCGGCGGCATCCCCAAGCTCTCCGAGCTGGTCCTGCACAACGGCACGGTCTACCGCTGGAACCGGCCGGTGTACGACATCGCCGACGGGGTGCCGCATCTGCGGGTCGAGAACCGGGTGCTGCCCGCCGGCCCCACGGTCACCGACGTCATCGCCAACACGGCCTTCTACTACGGGCTCGTCCGGGCGCTGGCCGAGGAGACGAAGCCGGTGTGGACCCGGCTGCCGTTCGAGGCGGCCGCCGCCAACTTCGAGACCGCGTGCCGCGACGGGATCGACGCGCGCCTCCAGTGGCCCCGCAGGGGCCGCTCGGGCGGGACCGCGGAGGTGGACGCCGTGGATCTGGTGCGTGACGAGCTGCTGCCGCTGGCCGCGGCCGGCCTCGACGCGTGGGGTGTCGAGCCCGTCGACCGGGACTTCTACCTGGGTGTGATCGAGGAGCGGTGCCGGCTGCGGGTCAACGGCGCGAGCTGGCAGGCGGCCACGTTCCACCAGGCGCTGGAGAAGGGGCTCGGACGGGATGCCGCGCTGGCCGCGACCACGAAGCGGTACTCCGAGCTGATGCACGCCGGGGAACCGGTGCACACGTGGCCGGTGGGGCTGCCGGAGCCGGTGCCGCTCGGCTGAGTGGCGCCGGGTGCGCCGACGCCTCCGCGACCGGGTCTCCGGTGGCGCGGCGCACCCGGCGGGCGGTCCGGCCGGATCAGTGCCGGTTGCCCGCCGCGAGGAAGCCTCCAGAAACGCCGAGCGGACGCGTGAGGTTCGCCGACCCGTGGGCCGAGCCGCCGGTCGCCGCCGCGATGCCTCGGCCCCCCTCGTCCTCGCCGCCGGCGCCCACCTCGCCGCGCCGGGCGCGAAGCCGGGGGTCGGCGCCACCCGCTCCGTACCCGTCGGGCAAGCTGTGACGTCCCATGGCGGTGCGATCCTCCCCGCTGAGCCCCGAGCCGTGATCAGCTGTTCGGCAGGACACGGGGAGGTACGCCTCGACGGTGCCCGTCCCCCCGACGGCCTGTCGCGCACGTCCTTCGCCGCAGCCTTCGAGACCCTGGCGGGGCGAGGATGGGGACGGGTTACCCAACTGGAGGCGGGAGTGCAGGTGGAGGCGGGGCCGGCAGCCGGATCCTTTCCCGAGGAGCGGCTTTCACGAAGGATTTACCGGGACGAGACGCTGCTGGTGCTCGGGCTGTCGCTCGGCGCGAGCGGGGTGTCCGCACTGATCAGCTTCGTCGGATCGGTCACCAAGCCGGGCGGCCTCAAGGACCAGGCGGCCACCCTGAACGCCTCGGCCGCGCCGGGACGTCCCTGGCTCGACCTGGCCTGGCAGCTGTTCGGCATCGCCTCGGCGCTGGTCCCGGTGGCGCTGGTGGCGCACCTGCTGCTGCGTGAGGGGGAGGGGCTGCGCACGCTCGGATTCGACCGTACGAGGCCCTGGCCGGACCTCGGGCGCGGGGCCGCGGTCGCGGCGGTGATCGGCAGCACCGGCATCGCGTTCTACCTGGCGGCGCGCGGCCTCGGCTTCAACCTCACGGTGGTGCCCGAGGCGTTGCCCGACGTGTGGTGGAAGTACCCGGTGCTGATCCTCTCCGCCCTGCAGAACGCGATCCTCGAAGAGGTCATCGTCGTCGGCTATCTGCTGCGGCGCCTCGGGCAGTTGGGCTGGACGCCGGGGACGGCGCTCGTCGCGAGTGCGGTGCTGCGCGGGTCGTACCACCTCTACCAGGGCATCGGCGGGTTCCTCGGCAACCTCGCGATGGGTCTGGTCTTCGCCTACCTCTACCGGCGCTGGGGCCGGGTCGGACCGCTGGTGGTGGCCCATTCCCTGCTCGACATCGGGGCGTTCGTCGGTTACGCGCTGCTGGCGGGCAAGGTGGGGTGGCTGCCGACGGCTTGACCGGGTCGTGCGAGCCGTGGGCGTGCGGCGGCGCGGGCTCGCGGGCCGTACGAGAGGGGCGTACCGAGTGCGGTACGCCCCCTTCCGCTGCCCAGGTGCCGTTGCCGGGCGCCGTCAGGTGAGCAGTTCGCCGTCGATGACGGTGACGGCGTGGCCGGTGAGCAGGGTGCGGTCGCCGCGCAGCCGCGTGCGGACGCGTCCCGAGCGCGGTGACGCCTGCAGGCCGGTCAGGTCGGTGCGGCCGAGGCGTTCGGACCAGAACGGCGCCAGGGCCGTGTGGGCGCTGCCGGTGACCGGGTCCTCGTCGATGCCGACGTTCGGGAAGAAGCAGCGGGAGACGAAGTCGTGGCCCGCGTCGGGGTCTTCGGCGCGGGCGGTGGCGATGATGCCGCGCTGGGAGTACCGCGCGAGGGCGCGCAGGTCGGGGGCGAGACCGAGGACGGTCTTCTCATCGGCCAGTTCGATCAGCAGGTCGCCGATGTCCGGCCCGGTGTCGAAGGCGCTGAGGGGCTGGGCCCCCA
Organism: Streptomyces sp. NPDC054842; assembly: GCF_053611025.1. Lineage (NCBI taxonomy): Bacteria > Bacillati > Actinomycetota > Actinomycetes > Kitasatosporales > Streptomycetaceae > Streptomyces > Streptomyces sp. NPDC054842. The sequence goes on along the minus strand of NZ_JBSGZN010000056.1, from coordinate 32,223 downwards.
GCGCTTCGGCGACGCCGTCCGGGATGGCGGCCGCGGTGAGCGGGGCGGTCGGGAAGTCGAGGGTGAACGATCCGTCGTCCTGGGGCGACGCGATGAGCACACCGCTGCGGGTCGCGAACCGGACCGGCCCCGTGTGGGCGCCCGTGCTGTGCAGGACGTGCGCGGCGGCCAGGGTGGCGTGACCGCACAGCGCGACCTCGGTGACGGGCGTGAACCAGCGCAGGGCCCAGTCCGCGTCGCCGCCCTCGGGAAGGGGGTGGGTGAACGCCGTCTCGGCGTGGTTGACCTCGCGGGCGACGTCCTGGAGCCAGGCGTCCTCCGGGAAGGCGTCGAGGAGCAGGACCCCGGCCGGGTTGCCGGCGAAGGGGCGGTCGGTGAAGGCGTCGACGATTCGAATCCGCATGGCCGTGACGCTAGTCGGCGTCCGGAACGGGGGGCCAAGGCCAATTCGGGAACGGCGGCCCCGTTCGGGACGCCGGGCGGGGGTCCGCCGGGCCGCCCGTCGCCGCTGCCTTCCGCGAGGCGGAGGCGGCTGGGCTGCCACGGTGTGTCTCTCCGCCGGGCTTCGCCATCCGAGGTGACTGCCCTGCGGACGGGCGGTGGGACGCGGCACCGGCCTGTCCCAGCGAACGTGCGCCCGGGTGCTCCTCGGTCAGTTCCGCGCCTCGGACCCCGCCAGGAGTGCCCGGGGGTCGAAGGTCACCCGGATCCGGGTGACCTTCCCGTCCTCCACATGCATCCAGTTCGCCGTCGGGGTGGGCGGCGCGACGCTTGTGCACAGGTCGAACCAGGTGATCACTTCACCGCCTTCCGCCACCCGCACCTTCACGTCGATCTTCTCCAGCACCTGACCGAGCCCCTTCAGCCCGGCGAGCGCCTCCTCCACCCCCGACGCCGTTCCCAGCGCGCCGACGAAGTCGACGTTCTCGGCCAGCACCCCCCGCAAGGTGTCGAAGTCGCCCGCCTCCCAGGCGGTGAAGTAGGTCTCGGCAAGCTCTCGCGCGGTCCTCGTCGTCATGCCTCCATCCTTCAAGCACCCGATCCATACGTCCAACAGATGAATCGGATGGCATCTATCATCGTGGGGTATGGAGATGCACCAGTTGCGCTACTTCGCCGCGATCGTGGACGAGGGCACGTTCACCGCTGCCGCCCATCGCCTGCACGTCAGCCAGTCCGGCATCAGCACCCAAGTGGCCAAGCTGGAGCTGGAGCTGGGTCAGCAACTGCTCGACCGCTCCGGCCGCCGGATCCGCCTCACCCCGGCCGGCGAGGCCGTTCTCCCTCTCGCGAAGAACGTTCTCGCCACTCTCGAGGCCATCAAGCACGCCGCCGCCGAGTTCGCCGAGGCCGTCCGAGGCAGGGTCCGTCTCGGCATGATCATGGGCTGCTCCATCCCGGCGTTCCTCGACACCGTCGCCGACCTCGGCCACACCCATCCCGGCATCGAGGTCAGCCTGCACGAGGGCTACTCCGACGACCTCCAGGCCCAGGTCCTCGCCGGCTCCCTCGACCTCGCCCTGATCGGCTACGCGAGCGGCGTCGCCCCCGGCCTGGAGGAGAGCGTCGTCATCGACGAGCCCATCGCCGCGGCCGTCCCCGCCGGGCACCCCCTCGACCGGCCGGGACTGCGCCTCGGCGACCTACGGGGCGAGAGGATTCTCTGCCTCTCCTCGGGCACCGGCATCCGCGCCGCCTACGACGAGTCCTGCCGAAGGATCGGTCTCGGCCCCCGCGTGGACGTCGACGCCAGTTCTCCGGCCACCCTGCTCCGCCTTGCCGAGCGCGGCGCGGGCGTCGCCGTCCTCAGCGCTTCCTCCACAGAAGGCGCCGGCCTGCGGACCGTCCCGCTCACCGACGCCGCCACGCACGCCCGGCTCGGACTCGTCATCCGCCGAGGCCAGCACTCCCCGGCCGCGCAACTCCTGCGATCGAGACTCCTCACCGCGCTCCAGGCCGCCTAGGTACGCGCGGGTCGAATGGTGATCAAGCTGCGGGACTTCCCCTCCCGTCGCAGTTCGCCCCGGTAGGCCGGGCCGCCTGACGCGAGCCCGAGTCGACGGGTCGGGAGTGCGCGGCGCCATTCACCGCGACGAAGGCCGGGCCAAGGGCAGTCGGCAGGAGCCGCGGCACCGCCCACTGGCAGTCCTGCCGCGGCATGCGGAGAGACCGGGGGAAAGTGCGTCACCTCTGTCGGGGTGTTGTCTTCCGTACTGTTCCGATATATCGTTGACGCATCGCGACCGATCAACGATGGAATGGAGTGATGGCGATGCGTTCCCATGGACAGGAATTCGGCTACGAACACGGCCATGGACACCACGGCGGGCCCGGCCATCACGGTCGGGGTGGCTTCGAGGGGCGGCGCGGGGCCTTCGGGCCCTTCGGTCCCGGTGGTCCCGGCTTCGGTGGACCGGGTTTCGGCCCGGGTCCCTGGGGTGGGCGGGGCGGCCGGGGCGGTCCGCGGGGCAGGGCGCGACGGGGCGACGTACGCGCGTCGATCCTGGCCCTGCTCAAGGACCGGCCCATGCACGGCTACGAGATGATCCAGGAGATCGCCGAGCGCAGCGGCGGGGCGTGGAAGCCCAGCCCGGGTTCGGTCTACCCCACCCTCCAGTTGCTGGAGGACGAGGGCCTGATCATCAGCGAGACCGAGGGCGGCAAGAAGCTGTTCTCCCTCACCGAGGCCGGCCGTTCCGCGGCCGCCGAGGGTCCCGACGCGCCTTGGGAAGAGGCCGGGCGCGGGGTCGACTGGGAGGCGCTGAGCGAGATCCGGCAGGCCGGTTTCGGCCTGATGGAGGCGTTCGGCCAGGTCTGGAAGACCGGCAGCAAGGACCAGCGCGACAAGGCGCTGACCGTCATCAACGACGCCCGCAAGAAGCTGTATCTGATCCTCGCCGACGAGGACTGACGGCCCGTGGTGGTACGCCGCCCTCGGGGGTACGGCGGTCGCCCGGCCTTCCGGTCCGGTGGCCGCCCGCCCCCTCGGCGGCCGGAGGAACGGCGCCCCGTGGAGACTTCTCCGCGGGGCGCCCCTTCGTCGTGGCGGCGGACGGCGGCGGCGCTCAGGTCACGAGCCCGGCCAGCTTGCGCAACGACTCGTGCAGCGCGGCCGTCCCCGAGTCCTTGAGCTTGCCCGCCATTAGCGACACGGCGGCGCCGGTGAACTCGCCGTCGATGCGGACCGTGGTCGCGCCCCCGTCGGGGACGAGCGTGTAGCGGGTTGCCACGACGACGGCCATCGGGCCCTTGCCGCGGATGGCGAGGACGCGGGCCGGTTCCAGCTCCTCGATCGTCCAGTCGACCTCGGCGGGGAAGCCCATGAGCCGCATGTTCTCCGTGAACCCGGCGCCGACCGCCAGGACTTCGGGGCCGCCCTTCGGGAAGCCCGTGTGCGTGGAGTTCCACTCGCCGTAGGAGGAGAAGTCCGTGAGCCGCGCCCAGATCTTCTCGGCCGGCGCCTCGATCCGTGCCTCCGCGCTGACTTCGGCCATGCGGCCACCCCTTCGTCTCGGACGCTGCGCCGGGCGCAGCTGCGGTGTCGCGGAACGTAACCCCGGGGCGCGGAACATTCAATACTGATGAACCGTCAGAAATTCTGCCGACTGATGGACTTGGGCGGTCGGTCGGTCGAGGGTGCCTCAGACGAGTCGCCGTATCTCCGCGGCGTCGAAGACGTCCCAGGCGCGCGGCAGGGCGCTCTCGTCGTGGCAGTGCCACGCCTCCCAGAACAGGTCGGCGAGCAGGGCGTGCTCGGGCGCGTACACCCGGTACACGTACTGCCTGCCGTCGACCGCAGGCAGGGCCACCAGCCAGCCCTCGCTCTCCATGTCCGTATCGGACGTGGTGCGGGGCGGCCCGGTTGCGGGCGGGGCGCGGCGCAAGGCGGCGCGCGCCCCTCGGGGGAGAACGGCGCGATGTCATCCGTAGGGAGGAGGCGCGGGGCGGGGATGCCCACCCTGTGTCGGAGGGCAAGATGCTTCCCATCGGGGATGTCCGGAACCGGGGTGGCTGATGGGGTGAGGGGGTGCCATACGGTCCTCTCCAGCAACCGGCCGCCGAACAAGGGCCGAGCCGTTCCGACCCCGACGCCGGCCTCAGCGCCGAACTGGCGTCGGTGGTCGCCGGCGCGCGCAGAAGGGCGCTGCGGGACGGGGACCGGCAGATCGACACCGCCCATCTGCTGCACACGCTGCTGGAGTCCGACCCCGAGGTGCGCGCCGCCTTCGAGAGCGGTCCGCAGCTCGCGCGGCTGCTCGGTTACCTGGTCCAGCGCAGCATCGGCTACGGGCTGCGCTGGCAGAACTCGGTCGAGGACTCGGGTGCCCTTCCCGTGAGCGGCCCCGAGGCGGCGGGCTGGTCGCCGGTCGCGGCCGGGGCGATGGGCGGTGCCCGTGCCCGCGCCGGCCTGCGCGGGGACGTCGCGGCCCGCGGCCGGGATCTGCTGGCCGCGATCGTCGCCGACCCGGACGCGCGCGCCGTCGAGGTGCTGGGGCGCGCGGGCGTCGATCCGCGGGCGCTGCTGCTGCGCGTCGACGCCGGTGCCGGGTGCGAGGAGTGCGTCGGCGACGGCACTCGCTGAGCGGACGGCACTCGCTGGGCGGGCGGCACTCGCTGGGCGGGCGGTCGCGCCCGCGTCCTGAGCGCGGGTGCCGTGAGCCTCGTTGGTCCCTCGGGTCGGTCGGATCAGTCGGGTCGGTCAGGTTCGTCGGGTTCGCGGGTCGGTCCGGTCCCTCGGGTCGGTCGGGTCCGTCGGGTCGTTGCGTCCGGACCGGTCGGCGTCCGGCCGGATCCGTCCGCGATCGCCTCGACCTGCCGGGACCGGTGCCAGGACGTGCTCGCGGGACCGCGCCGCACTTCCAGGGATCGCCCAACTCCCGCCATGCGAACGAGCCTTGCCATCGCGCCGCGCCCTCCCGCCCCGGAGTTAGCGTGCCGTCGCCGGGTCCAGCGTATGAGACAGGTGTCATCGGGGGTGACGCTCATGACCGCGCCTGTCATCATGTGCCGGTGCGTACGTCTCGGAGCAGTGAGAGTCACCCCGGCAGGGGAGTCGGGCTGGGCCTGGCCCTCGTGTCGGCGGTCGCCTTCGGCGGGTCGGGTGTCGCGGCCAAGCCGCTGATCGAAGCGGGCCTCGACCCGCTCCACGTCGTGTGGCTGCGCGTCGCGGGAGCCGCCCTCGTGATGCTGCCCCTGGCGGTACGCCATCGCGCCCTGGTCCGCCGGCGCCCCGCCCTGCTCGCGGGCTACGGCCTCCTCGCGGTGGCCGGCGTCCAGGCCTGCTACTTCGCCGCGATCTCCCGCATCCCGGTGGGGGTCGCCCTGCTCGTCGAGTACCTCGCGCCGGCCCTGGTGCTGGGCTGGGTGCGCTTCGTGCAGCGCCGCCCCGTGACGCGGGCCGCCGCCCTCGGCGTCGTCCTCGCCGTCGGCGGTCTCGCGTGCGTGGTCGAGGTGTGGTCGGGGCTGAGCTTCGACCTGCTCGGACTGCTGCTCGCGCTGGGCGCGGCCTGCTGCCAGGTCGGCTACTTCGTCCTGTCCGACCAGGGGAGCGACGCCGGCGCCGAGGCCCCGGACCCGCTCGGCGTCATCGCGTACGGGCTGCTCGTCGGCGCCCTCGTCCTGACCGCCGTCGCCCGCCCCTGGACCATGGACTGGTCGGTGCTCGGCGGCGGCGCGGACATGGACGGCACGTCCGTGGCGGCGTGGCTGCTGCTCGGCTGGATCGTGCTGATCGCCACCGTCGTCGCCTACGTCACCGGCGTGGTGTCCGTGCGCAAGCTGTCGCCGCAGGTCGCCGGGGTCGTGGCGTGCCTGGAGGCGGTCATCGCGACGGTGCTCGCCTGGGTCCTGCTCGGCGAGCACCTGTCGGCGCCGCAGATCATCGGGGGTGCCGTCGTGCTGGTCGGTGCGTTCATCGCGCAGTCGTCCGCGCCCGCGAAGGCCCCGCAGGGGCCGGTCGCCGGTGGCGCGGGCGGCGGCGAAAGGGAGTTGTCCGCGCGGGGAACGGCGGCCTAAGGTGCCGATCATGTACGCGCACGCACTCGTTCTGCCGCCTCCCGTCGCCTGAGGCGGGCCCCCGGACCCACGCCCGGCGCACCGCCGGGCGGTGCGGTGCTGCCCGCGGAAGAAGTCCGAGGACCCTTGCGCACGTCCACGCCGTGCCCGCCCGTCCGGGTGGAGCGCCGGTGGCGTCGCAGGTCCTTCCCGAGCTTCTGCGACCTCGCGGAGAGAACACGTGTCGAACGCTTCCATCGGCCTGCCCGTCGGGCGGGGCCTGCTCTATCTGATCGTCGCCGGTGCCGCATGGGGCACCGCGGGCGCGGCCGCCTCACTGGTCTACCAGGTCAGTGACATGGGGCCCGTCGCCCTGTCCTTCTGGCGGTGCGCGGGCGGGCTCGTCCTGCTGCTCGCCGCTCGTCCCCTCCGGCCGCGGGTGACGCCCGCCGTCCGGGAACCGCTCGGCCGCAAGGCGCTGCGGGCCGGTGCCACCGGTCTCGGTCTCGCCGTCTTCCAGACCGCCTACTTCGCGGCCGTCGAGTCCACCGGGCTCGCGGTGGCCACCGTCGTCACGCTCGGCGCCGGTCCGGTACTCATCGCGCTGGGCGCCCGCCTGACCATGGGCGAGCGGCTCGGCCGCGGGGGCGTCGCCGCCGTCGCCGGGGCGCTCGCCGGACTCGCGGTGCTCGTGCTCGGCAGCGGGGGAACGGCCGTACGGCCCTGGGGAGTCGTGCTCGCGGTCCTGTCGGCGGCCGGGTACTCCCTGATGACGCTGCTCACCCGCTGGTGGGGGCGGTCCGGCGAGGTCGACGCGTCCGGGACCACGGTGTGGGCGTTCGCTGTGACGACCGTGTGCCTGCTGCCCTTCGGGCTGGCCGGGGGACTGGTCCCGCAGACCGGCCATCCCGCCCACGTCCTGGCCCTGCTGGTGTACATCGCCGCGGTTCCCACGGCGCTCGCGTACGCCCTGTACTTCGCGGGCGCGGCCGTGGTCCGGTCGGCGACCGTGTCGGTGATCATGCTGCTCGAACCGGTGAGCGCGGCCGTCCTCGCGGTCGCCCTGCTCGGTGAGCACCTCACGACGGCGACCCTCGTCGGCACGCTGGTGATGCTGGCGTCGGTCGCGGCGCTCGCGGTGGCCGAGACACGGGCCGCGAGCCCGGAGGGCCGCCCGGTCCCGGAGGAGACGGCACCGGTCTGACACGGGAGGCGGCCGGGGCCCCGACCAGGCCCCTGCCACCCGTACGCCTCACCGGTCGGCGCGCCTCACAGGGCCGCCAGATAGCCGGGCAGCTCGATGCCCGGGGCGAGGTCGGCGGCCGGGACCGGGGTGTCGTACCCCTTGGCCAGAGGGACCACGCCGGTCCAGTGGGGGAGGTGCAGGTCCTCGGGCTCGTCGCTGGGGCCGCCGGTGCGCAGCTTCGCCGAGACCTCGTTCAGGTCGAGGCGGATCACGGCGGTGGCGGCCAGTTCCTTGGCGTTGGCCGGCCGGGAGTCGCGGGAGCGGCCCGGGACGACGTGGTCCACCAGCGCGTCCAGGGCCTCCCGCTTCTCGTCGGGGTCCGTCACCGTGCGGGCGACGCCGTGCACCACGACGGAGCGGTAGTTCATCGAGTGGTGGAAGGCGGACCGGGCGAGCACCAGGCCGTCGACGTGGGTGACCGTCACGCAGACCGGCAGGCCCGGGTCCGTCCCGCCCGCCATCCGCAGCGGGCGCGAACCGGTCGAGCCGTGCAGGTAGAGCCGCTCGCCGACGCGTCCGTAGAGCGTGGGGAGGACGACGGGGGCGCCGTCGCGGACGAAGCCGAGATGGCAGACGTACCCCTCGTCGAGTATCGAGTGCACCAGCTCGTGGTCGTAGGCCGCGCGCTCCCGGGAGCGGGTCGGGACGGTGCGGTCGGTCGGGGTGTAGGCGGCAGGCTGCGCCGTCCCCGGCTGGGTGCTCGTCTCCGTCATTTGCGGCCTCCATTGCACTAGTGCATAATCAACTTTGTGCTAGGAGAGTATCGGATCGAGGGCCGCCGCGCAGCCGACATCGCCGCCGGTGTGGAGCGCGCGGTGGGTGCCGGCGAGCTGGAGCCGGGTCAACTGCTGCCGCCGATGCGGCAGTTGGCCGCCGATCTCGGCGTCAATCCCAACACCGTGGCGGCCGCCTACCGCACGCTGCGGGAGCGCGGTGTGATCGAGACGGCCGGGCGCCGCGGCAGCCGCGTGCGCTCCAAGCCCGCCACCACCGGACGCGAGCACATCGGGGTCCGCGTGCCGCCGGGCGTGCGGAACGTGGCCGCCGGCAATCCCGACCCGGCGCTGCTGCCGGGCCTCGCGGAGGCGTTCGCGGTGGCCGCCGCCCGCGCGGACCGGGAGCCGGTGATGTACGGCGAGGACGCCGTGGAGCCCGAGCTCGCGCGGCTGGCCCGTGCCGACCTCGACGCGGACGGGGTGCCGGACGGACCCGTGGTCGTGGCCTCCGGGTCGCTCGACGCGATCGAGCGGGTGCTGGCCGCGCACCTGAAGCCGGGGGACGCGGTCGCCGTCGAGGACCCCGGCTGGGGCAGCCTGCTCGACCTCGTGCCCGCGCTCGGGCTGCGCACGGTCCCGGTGCGGGTGGACGACGAAGGCCCGGTCCCCGAGGACGTACGGCGTGCGCTGGAGGGCGGCGCGCGCGCCCTGGTCGTCACGGACCGGGCGCAGAACCCCACCGGCGCCTCGGTGACCGCGGCCCGGGCGCGTGCCCTGCGCTCGGTGCTCCGGGCGCATCCGGGGACGCTGCTGGTCGAGGACGACCACGGCCACCGGATCGTCGACCTGCCGTTGCACCCGCTGGCCGGGGTGACGCACCACTGGGCGTTCGTCCGCTCCGTCGCCAAGGCCTATGGGCCCGACCTGCGGATCGCCGTCCTCACCGGTGACCGGGTCACCGTCGACCGGATGCACGGGCGGCAGCGGCTCGGGCCCGGCTGGGTCAGCCTCCTGCTCCAGCGGGCCGTGGTGCACCTGTGGACCAGTGGCGCGGTGGACGCCCCGGCCGTGGCGGGGGCCTACGGGCGACGCCGTGACGCGCTGATCGCGGCGCTGGCGGAGCGCGGTGTCGAGGCGCACGGGCGCAGCGGGATGAACGTGTGGATTCCCGTCCCGGACGAGACGGGCGTGGTCGCGCGGCTGCTGCACGCGGGCTGGGCCGTCGCGCCCGGAGCGCGCTTCCGGATGAACGCGCCGCCGGGCATCAGGATCACCGTCTCGACGTTCACCCCGGACGACATCGTCCCGGTGGCCGACGCCGTCGCCTCGGCGATCGGCCCGGAGGCGGTGCGGCGGTACGTGTGAGGCGCGGACGGCCGCGTGCCGGGCGCGGTCACGCCGTCAACGCCGGTCGGAGGCCGGTGCGGAGGGGGCCCGGCGTGGGGGTGACGCCGTAGCCGTGCCCTGCGCCGGGCTCATCCGGAACCTTCGCCGAAGTCGGCCGGACGCTGCGACACCTGCGCCGTGCGGAGGGAGCCCGGCGTGCGAGTGGCTCCGTCGCCGTGTGCCCGTGCCGGGCTCGTCGCGAGCCTGCACCGAACCGGCCGGGCGCTGCGGAGTGGGCCGCCGTCACGTCACCCGTCGTGGTCTCGCCTGGGTCAGGGCCGCCCCCGCGAGGACGATCACCGCGCCGACCGGCGTCGACCACGCCAGCGACTCGCCGAGGACGGCGACGCCCGCCGCGGTGGCGATGACCGGGATGAAGTACGTGACCATCTGCGCGGTCGTCGGCCCCACTTCGGCGACCAGGCCGTACTGGATGAGGACGGCGATGCCCGTGCCGAGCGCGCCCAGCGTGGCGATCGCGAGCAGTGGCACCAGCGGGAACCGCGTCGGTAGTGTGGTGAACAGCGGCGTCACGAAGGCGAGTTGAACGGTGGCGAGGAACAACTGCGCCCCCGTCATCGACAGATGCGAGTTCCCCGTACCCGCCAAGGTGCGCCGGACGTAGATCCAGCCGACGGGGTAGCTGAGCGAAGCGGCCAGCGCCATCGCCGTGCCCCCGGCGTCCAGGCCGTTGAAACCCTGCCAGGCGCCGAGCACCGTCAGCACGCCCAGGAAGCCGATGCCCAGTCCGGCGACCCGGACCCGGGTCGGCCGGTCCTCGGAGAGGGCGACCATCGACAGGGCCATGCCCCACAGCGGCGAGGTCGCGTTGCAGATGCCCGCGAGCGTGGACGGGATCGTCAGCTCCGCGTAGGCGAAGAGCGAGAACGGCAGCGCGTTCAACAGGAAGGCGGCGACCGTGAGATGGCCCCAGGTGCGGGCGCCGCGCGGCAGCCGCTCCCGCTTGACCGCCATCGCCGCGGCCAGCACCGCGGTGCCGAACACCAGCCGCCCGAGGGTGACCTGGAACGGTGCGTACCCGTCGGTGCCGACCTTGATCAGGAGGAAGCTGAAGCCCCAGACCAGGGAGAGGGCGCCGAAACGAAGCCGCCAGTCGAGGGCCGCACGGCCGGTGGGCGCGGTGGCGGGGGCGAGGGGGCGCGGGCTGGTGACGCTGCTCATGGAGGCAACGATGGAGCAGACGATCTCGTAGCACAAGCGAGAATTCGCGACCCACATCTCGTAGCATCACTTACATGTTGAACCTGGAGCGCCTGCGCACCCTGGACGCCCTCGCCCGGCACGGTTCGGTCAGCGCCGCCGCCGAGGGGCTGCACGTCACGACCTCGGCGGTCTCCCAGCAGCTGTCCAAGCTGGAGCGCGAGGTGGGACAGCGGCTGCTCGCCAAGAACGGGCGCGGGGTGCGTCTCACGGACGCGGGACGGCTGCTCGCCGACCACGCCGCGCGCATCCTGTCCCAGGTCGAGCTGGCCCAGTCGGACCTGGAGGCGCAGCGCGGGCAGGTGGCCGGTGAACTGCGCCTGTCGGCCTTCCCGACCGCCGCGCGCGGGCTGTTCCCGGCCGCGCTGGCCGCCCTGCGTGCCGGACACCCCGGGCTCAGGGTGCGCTCGTGCGAGCTGGAGCCGGAGGCCGGCGTCGCGGGAGTCGTGCGCGGCGACCTCGACCTCGCGGTGGTCCTCGACTGGTACAACAAGCCGATGCCGCTGCCCGACGGCCTGGTCAAGGCGTCCGTGCTCGACGACCCGGCCGACGTGGCCATCCCGGCCGGGCACCGCTTCGCCGACCGCGCGGAGGTGGACCTCTGCGAGTTCGCCGACGACGAGTGGATCACCTGGGGCCAGGGCGAGTTCTGCCACGAGTGGCTGATGTTCACCCTGCGCTCCAAGGGCGTCGAGCCGCGCATCGGCCACCGCGCCGGGGAGACGCACACCCAGCTCGGCCTGGTCGCCGCGGGCCTCGGCGTCTGCATCGCGCCCCTGCTCGGCCGCCACCCGGTGCCGCGGGGCGTCGTCATGGTCCCGGTGAAGCAGCGGGTGCGGCGGCACGTGTACGTCGTCTGGCGGGCGGACGCCGACCGCCGCCCGTCGATCCGGGCGGCGGTGGAGGCGCTGCGGACGGCGGGCCGGGCCGTCGCCTCCTGAGCGGCCGCAGGCAGCCGCCGGTGGCCTAGGGCCTGTCGTCTGGATCATGCCGGCGTCGCGGGGTCTGGCACGCACATCTGCGGCGTTGTCGTCGGTCGCCGACTCCCCCACTCTCGGCTTCGCTCGAGCGGGGGGACCCCCATCGCGTCGACTCCCTCCTCCGCCTTGCAGCTGCACGCACCAGACCCCGCTCGGGTCGGCCAAGACGAACCGTCCGTCAAGGCCGGCCTGATCCAAACGACAGACCCTAGGGCTGCGCCAGCTTCCGGAAGTCCCAGGACGCGACCGCCTCGGGGGTCAGCCGCATCCACGCGTGCCGGCCGTCGTGCGGCAGCTCGTCGATGCCGAAGTTCTTCCGCGCGAACAGCCGCTCCACCGCGTCCAGTTCGGGACACGGCTCACCCGTGCGCGGCGCCTCGCCGACGAACTCGACGGTGCCGGACAGCTCGGCCCCGCGCAGTTCGCCGTACTCCTCACCGGCGTCCACGACCACCGCGAGCCGCGGGTCCCGGCGCAGATCGGCCCAGCGCCTGCTGCGGGTGAGCGAGTACAGCCAGAGGGAGGTGCCGTCCCAGACGAACCAGAGGGGGCTCACGTGCGGGGCGCCGTCGGCCGACACCGTGGCGACGCGGCAGGTGCGCCGGACGGCCAGGAACTCGTCCAGTTCCTCCGGTGTCATCATGATCCTCCGGCCCCGGCGCTGAGTGACGGCCATACGGTCCCCTCGTCTCGACGTCCGCGCCCGCCATGGTGGCTGACGGCGCGTCAGGAAAGCATGAGGCGTCTTCCGTCCGCACGCAATGGTCGTTAGTCTCGCCCGCTCCGGCCGTCCGTGACCAGGGGGAGCCATGCCGTCGTACGAACAGCTCAGCGAACTCCTCGATCCCGCCACCACCGTGCTGCTCACCGTCGAATGCCAGCAGGGCGTGGTGGGTCCGGACAGCGCGCTGCCCGAACTGGCCAAGGAGGCTCGCTCGTCGGGGGCGCTCGTGAACGTGGCACGACTGGTCGCCGCAGCGCACGGGAGCGGGGTGCAGGTGATCCACGCGCTCGCCGAACGCCGGCCCGACGGCCGGGGGGCCAACCGCAACGCCCGGCTGTTCCGGGCGGCCGAACGACTGCCCGTGCAGCAGCTCACCGGCACCACCGCCGTGCGCGTCGCGCCGCCCGTGGAGGTGGCCGAGGAGGACATCGTCGTACGACGGCTGCACGGCCTGTCGCCGCTGTCGGGCACCGACGTCGACCCGCTGCTGCGCAACCTCGGCTGCCGCACCCTGGTCGTCACGGGCGTCTCCGCCAACGTGGCGGTGCCCAACGCCGTGTTCGACGCCGTCAACCGCGGCTACACCGCCGTCGTGCCCGCGGACGCGATCGCGGGGGTGCCCGCCGACTACACGCCCGCCATGATCCGCCACACGCTCGCCCTGGTCGCCACGATCACCACCACCGACGACGTGCTCGCCTGCCTCGGAGCGCCGCGCCGCCGGCAGCGCGCCTGACCGGGGCGCGGCCCGCCCCCCGACGGGCCGCGCGCCCGGTCAGACGAGCCTGATCGAGTCCCCTTCCACGGAGATCCGGGCGGCGGGCAGCGGCTTGGTCGCGGGACCCTTCTCGACGCCGCCGTTGGCCGCGGAGAACCGGCTGCCGTGGCAGGGGCAGGCGATCAGGCCGTCCGAGACGTCCTTCACCGCGCACCCGGCGTGGGTGCACTTGGACGAGAACGCCTTGAACGTGCCGGCGACCGGCTGCGTCACCACCACGCCCTGGTCCGCGAAGACCTTGCCGCCGCCCTCCGGGATGTCGGCCGTCCTGGCCAGGACGGGCCCTGTGGCGGCGCCGCCGCCCGATCCGCCGTCCTGGCCGCCGGGCTTCACCTCGGAGGAGCCGGACGACGCGTCCTGCGACCCGCACGCGGTCAGCGCCACGGCGATCCCGGCCGCGCCGACCGCCGCCACGACGGTGCGGCGGGCCGGTCCCGTCACGGGGGCGGGCTCAAGCGATTCGCTGGTCATGCTGACGTTCCCTTCACCGGACACGGCTTCGTTCCACCCAGGGGTACGGGCCGCCGTCGCACCCTGTTCAGCCGGGCGCGTGCCGGAACCGGACGCGGACCCCGCCGCACCCCACGGGCTCGCCCGGCGTCCCGGACCACCCCAGTAGCCTGGGGCGATGCTCAAGGAAGTCATCGCGACCCGCTACATCACGCCCCTGCGTGAGGGCGGCTCGCTCCCGGGGCTCGTCGAGGCCGACGATCTCCGGACGTACGTCATGAAGTTCACCGGCGCCGGCCAGGGGCGCAAGACGCTCGTCGCGGAGGTCGTCTGCGGTGAACTCGCCCGCCGGCTCGGCCTGCGGGTGCCCGGCCTCGTCACCGTCGACCTCGACCCGGTGCTCGGCCTCGGCGAACCCGACCCCGAGGTGCAGGGGCTCCTCAAGTCCAGCGGCGGCCCCAACCTCGGCATGGACTTCCTGTCCCGCGCCCTCGGCTTCGACGCCCTGGCCTTCGAGGTGAGCCCCGGGGAGGCCGGCCGGATCGTCTGGTTCGACGCGCTGGTCAACAACGTCGACCGCTCCTGGCGCAACCCCAACCTGCTGGTCCGCGGGGGCGAGCTGTGGCTCATCGACCACGGCGCCACCATGATCTGGCACCACAACTGGCCCGGCGCCCAAGCCTCCGCGGCCAAGCCCTACGACGCCTCGGACCACGCCCTCGCCCCCTTCCGCCCGGACATCGCCTCCGCCGCGGCGGACCTCGCCCCCCTCGTCACCCAGGACCTGCTCGCCGAGGTGACCGCCGAGATCCCGGACGCCTGGCTGGCCGGGGAACCCGGTTTCGACTCGCCGGACGCCCTGCGCCGCGCCTACGCGGAGCCGCTGCTGGCCCGTGCCGCCGACATCCACGAACGCGTCAAGGGGGACAAGTGAGCGAGCGGGACGTCTTCGAGTACGCGCTGCTGCGCGTGGTGCCGCGCGTGGAGCGCGGCGAGTGCATCAACGCGGGCGTGCTGGTGTACTGCCGCGCCAGGTCCTTCGTCACCGTCCGCACCCATCTGGACGAGGCCAGGCTGCGCGCCCTCGACCCCGAGGCGGACGTGGCCGGTGTGCGGGCGGCGCTGCGTGCCGTCGAGGGGGTCTGCGCCGGCGGGACGTCCGCGGGCCAGGCGGCGCACGACGATGCCGGGCGCCGTTTCCGGTGGCTGATCGCGCCCCGCTCCACCGTCGTGCAGCCGGGCCCGGTGCACACCGGGCTGACCGCCGATCCGGGGGCCGAGGCGGACCGGTTGCTCACCCTGCTGGTGAGGTAATGGATCACATGCGGGCGGTGTGCCGTTGACACCGGGTGCCAGGGCTTCTAGCGTCACGTCTGCTGAGGGTACTAAGCGGTCGCTCACCGGACGGGCGTACCGTGTGAGCCGCAGGCTCCTCAGGACTCCCGAGGCCTCCGCAAGGGTGCCGAGGTTGCCGAGACAGGCATGACGACAGGCTTTTCCAAGGGCGAGGAGAACCAGCAATGTCCACCACTGAGCAGCGCGTCGCCGTGGTCACCGGTGCCGCGCGCGGCATCGGCGCCGCGACCGCCGTACGACTGGCGGCCGAGGGCCGTGCCGTCGCCGTGATCGACCTCGACGAAGCCGCGTGCAAGGACACCGTGGAGAAGATCACCGCCGCCGGTGGCAAGGCCATCGCCGTCGGCTGCGACGTCTCCGACGAGGCCCAGGTCGAGGCCGCCGTCGCGCGCATCGCCGCGGAGCTCGGGGCGCCGACGATCCTGGTGAACAACGCGGGCGTGCTCCGCGACAACCTGCTGTTCAAGATGGACGTGTCCGACTGGGACACCGTCATGAACGTGCACCTGCGCGGCGCCTTCCTGATGTCCAAGGCCTGCCAGAAGCACATGGTGGACGCCAAGTTCGGCCGCATCGTGAACCTGTCGTCCTCCTCCGCGCTCGGCAACCGCGGGCAGGTCAACTACTCGGCCGCCAAGGCCGGTCTGCAGGGCTTCACCAAGACCCTCGCCAAGGAGCTCGGCAAGTTCGGCGTCACCGCCAACGCCGTCGCCCCCGGCTTCATCGTCACCGAGATGACCGCGCAGACCGCCGCGCGCGTGGGCATGGACTTCGACGACTTCCAGGCCGCCGCCGCCACCCAGATCCCGGTGCAGCGCGTCGGCCGCCCGGACGACATCGCCAACGCGATCGCCTTCTTCACGGGCGAGGCGGCCGGGTTCGTCTCCGGCCAGGTCATGTACGTCGCCGGCGGACCCCTCAACTGAAGCCCGGAGACACGGACATGACCACACTTCCCGAACTCTCCGGCAAGGTCGCGCTCATCACCGGCGGCAGCCGCGGCATCGGCTACGGCGTCGCCGAGGCCCTGATCGCGCGCGGCGACCGCGTGTGCATCACGGGCCGCAACGAGGACTCCCTCAAGGAGGCCGTCGAGGCGCTCGGCTCCGACCGCGCCATCGGCGTGGCCGGCAAGGCCCACGACGAGGCGCACCAGGCCGCCGCCGTCGAACGCACCATGGAGGCCTTCGGCCGCGTCGACTACCTCGTCAACAACGCCGGTACGAACCCCGTGTTCGGGCCGATCGCCGAGTTGGACCTGAACGTGGCGCGGAAGGTCTTCGAGACCAACGTCGTCTCCGCCCTCGGCTTCGCCCAGCAGACCTGGAAGGCCTGGCAGAGCGAGAACGGCGGCGCGATCGTCAACATCGCCTCCGTCGCGGGCCTCGCCCCCTCGCCGTTCATCGGCGCGTACGGCATCAGCAAGGCCGCCATGATCAACCTGACCGTGCAGCTCGCGCACGAGTTCGCGCCGAAGGTCCGGGTCAACGCCATCGCCCCGGCCGTCGTCAAGACCAAGTTCGCCCAGGCGCTGTACGAGGGCCGCGAGGCGGAGGCGGCCGCCGCCTACCCGCTCGGACGGCTCGGCGTCCCCTCCGACATCGGCGGCGCCACCGCCTTCCTCACCTCGTCGCAGTCGGACTGGGTGACCGGCCAGACCCTCGTGGTGGACGGCGGTATCTTCCTCAACGCCGGAGTCGCCTGACGGCTCACTCGACGCGGGCGCACTGGACAGAACCAGCGCCCGCGTCGACCTCCGCACCCCGCTCAGCCGGATGACAACGTAGTCACATACGTGCTGATCAAGAGCCCCGCCGCAACCCGGTTCCATCGGCGTGGCTCTGCGGTATCGTCTGCCGACCCTTGGTACGGCAGATCGAGGAGCGTGCGCGTGTTCAACCGGAACCGATTGCTGCGTGAGCTGGCGGCGGTCACGTCCATATCCCTGGTGGCCGGGTGCGGCGTCCTGTCCTCGGACTCGTCCGGCGACCAGGGGCCGATCGTCGTCGGTACCACCAGCGCCCCGAGCACGCTCGACCCCGCCGCCTCCTGGGACGGTTCGTGGGAGCTGTTCCGCAACATCTACCAGACCCTGCTGAGCTACCCCTCGGGAGCGACCGCGCCCGAGCCCGACGCCGCCGAGAGCTGCCGATTCACCGACGACGCCAAACGCGTGTACCGGTGCGTGCTGCGCAAGGACATGAAGTTCTCCGACGGCGACAAGCTCGACGCGCAGGCGGTGAAGTACTCGATCGACCGGATCCGCAAGATCAACGTGCGCGGCGGCCCGGCCGGACTGCTCGGCAGCCTGGAGCGCATCCAGGTACTCAGCGACCGCGAGATCGTCTTCCACCTCAACAAGCCGGACGCCACCTTCCCGTTCGTCCTCGCCACGCCCGCCATGTCGATCGTCGACCCCGACGACTACCCGGCCGACTCGCTCCGCAAGGACGGCAAGGTCTTCGGGTCCGGGCCCTACAGCCTGCGGTCCTACGAGGAGGGCAAGGAGGCCGAGCTGGTCAGGAACGACCACTACGACGGCTTCGCCGAGCGCAAGAACGACGCGGTCACCATCCGCTACTACCAGGACTCCGCCCAGATGGTCGCCGCCCTCCGGGCCGAGAAGATCGACGTCACCTACCGCGGCCTCGCCGCCGAGGACGTCGTCGGCCTCCAGCGGCAGCGGGCCAAGGAGGAGGGCCTCCAGCTGGTGGAGGGCTCGGGAACCGAGATCAGCTACCTGGTCTTCAACCCCAAGGACCCCTGGGCCAAGAAGCCCGCGGTCCGCAAGGCCGTCGCGCAGATCGTCGACCGGGCCGCCATCGCGCACAAGGTCTACAAGGACACCGTCGATCCGCTGTACTCCATGGTCCCCAGGGGCCTGGTCGGGCACACCACGGCCTTCTTCGACGACTTCGGGGACCCCAGCTCCTCCAAGGCCCGCAAGATCCTCGTGGACGCCGGCATCACCGAGCGCGTGCCGCTCACCCTCTGGTACACGACCGACCGCTACGGATCCGAGACGGCACCCGAGTTCCAGGAGCTGAAGAACCAGCTCAACGCCTCAGGCCTCTTCGACGTCACCGTCAAGGGCCGCCCCTGGAAGACGTACGAGGCGGGCTACCGCAAGGGTGAGTACCCCGCGTTCGGACGCGGCTGGTTCCCCGACTTCCCGGACGCCGAGAACTTCATCGCCCCCTTCGTCGGCGAACAGAACGCGCTCGGCACGCCCTACGCGTCGCCCAAGATCACCGGGGTGCTGCTGCCCGAGTCCCGCCGGGAGAGCGACCGCGGGGCCGTGGTCAAGCAGTTCGAGGAGGCGCAGCAGATTCTGGTGGACGACGCGCGGCTGCTGCCCCTGTGGCAGGGCAAGCAGTACGTGGCCGCGAGCGAGGAGATCGCCGGCGGTGAGCGGGCGCTCGACCCGTCGACCATCATGACGATGTGGGAGCTGCACCGGAAGACCAGCTGGTGACGCGTCGGGGGCGCGGGCCGGTTGTCAGTGGTCGCCTGTAGGTTCTGAGACCTGGAAGTGACCGCACATCGGAGGAAGTTGACGTGACCGACATCGCCATGCTGCCCGAGTCCTGGCGCGACGTCCTGGGCGAGCAGCTGCAGCAGCCCTACTTCAAGGAGCTCACCGAGTTCGTTGAGGAGGAGCGCGACCGGGGTCCCGTCTACCCTCCGCGCGAGGAGGTCTTCGCCGCGCTCGACGCGACGCCGTACGAGCGGGTGAAGGTGCTCATCCTGGGCCAGGACCCCTACCACGGCGAGGGCCAGGGCCACGGCCTGTGCTTCTCCGTCCGCCCCGGCGTGCGCACCCCGCCCTCGCTCCGCAACATCTACAAGGAGATGAGGGAGGAGCTGGGCACGCCGGTCCCGGACAACGGCTATCTCATGCCGTGGGCCGAGCAGGGCGTGCTGCTGCTCAACGCGGTGCTCACCGTGCGTGCCGGAGAGGCCAACTCGCACAAGGGCAAGGGCTGGGAGAAGTTCACGGACGCCGTGATCCGCGCCGTGGCCGAGCGTCCCGACCCCGCCGTCTTCGTGCTCTGGGGCAACTACGCGCAGAAGAAGCTGCCCCTGATCGACGAGGAGCGGCACATCGTGGTGAAGGGCGCCCACCCGTCGCCGCTGTCCGCGAAGAAGTTCTTCGGCTCGCGTCCGTTCACGCAGATCAACGCCGCGGTCGCCGCCCAGGGCCACGAGCCGATCGACTGGCGCATCCCCGACCTCGGCTGACGGGGATCCCCGACCTCGGCTGACGGGGGGCGCGCCGGTCGCGCCGGCACGAGCGGTTCCCCGGGCGTCACCGTCGCTGACCGGGTCCGTACGGAGCCGCCTGACCGTGAATGCCGGTGCCTGCGGTTAGCGTCGTGGACGACGGGCGACGAGCTTGGAGGACGCGGTGGCGGAGCAGCAGGAGCAGGCGGCGCCGGACGCCATGATGACCAGGATCGGCCAGGCCGTCATGCTGCATCACGGCGGCGACCGCGAGGAGGCCCGGGGGCGCTTCCTGGACCTGTGGGCGGAGATCGGCGAGGACGGCGACCCGCTCCACCGCTGCACGCTGGCGCACTACATGGCGGACACCCAGGACGACCCCGCGGACGAACTGGCCTGGGACCTCCGGGCGTTGTCGGCGGCCGAGGAGCTCACCGACGGCCGGATCGCCGAGCACCACGAGTCGCTCGCGGTGCGGGCCCTCCGCCCATCGCTGCACCTGAATCTGGCCGCCGACTACGTGAAGCTCGGCCGCTCCGGGCCCGCGCGCGGCCATCTGCGCCGGGCCCGGAGCGCGGCCGAGGTGCTCGGGGACGACCCGTACGGCGACGGGGTGCGGGCGGCGATCGCCCGCCTGGAACTGAGGCTGGGCGAGGAGGGGGAACCGGAGGGCCACCCGGACTCCCCTCCGGACCCCGGCCCCTCCGGGCCCGCCTTCCCGCGTGAGCCCGGTCCCTCACAGGGCTCCGGCCGGCCCCCCGGCACCGGGGCCGCTCCGGGGACCGGCCCTTCCGGCGGTGGCGCGGGGGAGACCTTGGGACCTCCCCGGCGGGAACGGCCGTAGCGCGGAGTCCGCGGCGCCGGGAGCGGGTGGCCCGCTGGATGTGGACGGGTGTCCCGCAGCCACGGCCTGCCCTGGCCCCAGGCTCTGGTGCGTCGGCGATCCACGGGACGGCTCGCCCGCGCGCGGACCCGGTGAGCAGGGGTTCGGCGCGCTCGGTGGCCTCTCGACGGCGGGGCGCGGTGGCGCCCGCCTTCGTCAACGGCCGTACGCTCCCTTGCAGATGACCGCTTGCGGACTGTCCGGTGCCCAGCCGCCGTACGTCCTGCCCAGCGCGCACACGTCGGCGTTCTTCCCGCCGCCGCGAGGAGCGGGCGGGACGGCGGCCCGGGCCTCGGGCCGGTGACGTCGCGGCGCCGGGGCCTCGTGCCGGGGACGCGGAGGTGCGGGCGGCGGTGCCACGGGTGCCGGCGGCGCGGCCGGCCGGTGCGGTGCGGGTGCGGGTGCGGGGTGCCGGGACGGGCCGACGCGTTCCAGCGCCTCCCGGGCCGGAGCCTGCACGACACGTGGATCCGCGCTGCCGTCGGGACGGGGCGCCACCGGTAGGGACGGCGAGGGCGGCGGGCCGGGCGCGGGCGACCGCGGGACCGTCATACAGCCGGCGAGGGCCGAGACGGCCACGGTGACCAGGAGCGTTGCGGTGGTCGTCGTTCGATGCACCCGCGCAACTCTGCTGCGTGCGGACCCGCTTGGGGAGCGGACGGGCGGAGGATGCCCCGCACGGGTGAACGACCGGCCGCCGGGAGGGCAGTCATCCGGTGCGGCACGCTCCGGCTCGACGACCCTCTCCAGGACAGGCAGGCGTGCGGTGTCAGTCGCCGGTGGTGCCGTCGAGGCGTTCCCGGATCAGGTCCGCGTGCCCGTTGTGACGCGCGTACTCCTCGATCATGTGGAGGTAGATCCAGCGCAGGGTGATCGGGGCCTCGGTCAGCCTGCTCCTGCCCTTCGAGACGTCGTCGAGTCCGAGGAGGGCCGCGTTGCGTCCGGCGATGACGATCTCCTCCTGCCAGGTCGCGTGGGCCTCTTCCCAGGTGTCGGCCTCGGTGAGGTGGAACTCGCCGTCGGGGTCCTCGTCGCTGAAGTAGATCGGCCCCGGGTCGTCGGCCACCAGCACCTTGCGGAACCAGATGCGCTCCACCTCCGCCATGTGCCGGACGAGACCGAGCAGGGAGAGGTCGGAGGGGGCCGCCGACGCGGTCCTGAGCTGCGTGTCGCTCAGCCCCTCGCACTTCGCCGCGAGGGTCCGGCGGTGGTACTCCAGCCAGCCTTCGAGCATGGACCGCTCGTCGCCGTCGGTCGCGGGCACGGTGCGCTCGATCGTCATACGGCCATCTTCCCGGACCCCGGACGGAGAGGGCACGCCCTTTTCTCGTGCGCGCCCGGCATCCCACGCCGTGGCCCACGGCGGGACGGCTCAGGCGTCCAGCATCCCGCGCAGCAACTCCCGCAGGCTCGCGCGCAGTTCGTCCTCGGTCGGCACCGACGCGTGGAAGGCGCCCGCCACGCACGAGAACATCAGCCCGTCGCACCAGGCCGCGAGGGACAGCACGTGCCGGGCCGGGTCCGCTGAGCCGGCGTCGGTGACCAGCGCTCTCAGCGGGTCGCGGAAGCGCTGCCCGGCGGCGTCGAAGAACGTCCGCAGCTCGGGGCGCCGGGTGGCCTCCAGCGCCAGCTCGTAGCGGGCGATCAGCAGGTGGTGGTGACGGGTCAGGTACCGGTGCAGGGTGCGGGCCAGTCCGTCGGCGAGGGCGTCCGGACCGCCGCGGGGGTCGGGCAGGTCCTCGGGCCCGAGGACCTGAGCCTCGCGCTCCGCCAGCCTCCGGACGGCGCTCTCCAGCAGGGCCAGCCGGGTGCGGGCGTGGTTCGACGTCGAGCCCTGGGGGAGCCGGGCCGCCTCGTCGACGGCGCGGTGGGTGAGTCCCCGCATGCCGCGCTCGGCGAGGAGCCGGAGCGCGGTGTCGGCGACGAGGTCGGCGCGGGCGGGGCCGGTGCTGCGTACGGACATGGGGTCCAACCTACCCGGCTCACTACATCTGTAGTATCGTCGAGCCGCCCGGTCACTACAGGCGTAGTGACCGGGGGAGTGGCCGGAGTGGTCGAGTCCCGAGGGGTGATGCCCGCGGGGAGTCGAGGAGGAGACATGGCACGGTCCACGCACGCCGTCGTGGTCGGAGGCGGAATCGGGGGTCTCGCCGCCGCGGTGGCCCTGCACCGGCGCGGATGGCGGGTCACCGTGCTCGAACGGGCCGCCTCACTGGCCCCCGTCGGCGCCGGCATCACGCTCGCGCCCAACGCCCTGCGCGCCCTCGACGTGATCGGACTCGGCGAGGAGATCCGCGATCTCGCCGCCTGGCAGGGTGACGGAGGGCTGCGTACGCCCGGTGGCCGCTGGATCTCACGGGTCGACGCCACCGCCCTGGCCGAGCGCTTCGGCGGCCCCCTCGTGGTGCTGCACCGCGCGACCCTCATCACGAGCCTCGCCGCCCGTCTCCCCGAGGGCAGCATCCGGACCGCGTCCGGGGCGACCCTGCTCGACCCCGGCGACAGCGCCGGCGGCCCGGCCCGCATCGGCACCCCGGACGGCGAGCTGGAGGCCGGTCTCGTCGTCGGGGCCGACGGCATCAACTCCGCCGTACGCGGCGCCCTGTTCCCCGGACACCCCGGCCCCGTCTACGCGGGGTTCACCAGCTGGCGCCTGCTCATCCCGGTGCCGGGCCTGCGCTTCGCCTCCCACGAGACCTGGGGCCTTGGGCAGTTGTGGGGCACGCATCCGCTGAAGGACGGCCGGGTCTACGCGTACGCCGCCGCCCTGGCCCCGGCGGGACAGCGCGCCCCCGACGACGAGAAGGCCGGACTCCTGCGCCGGTACCGCGACTGGCACGACCCGATCCCCGCCGTCCTGGACGCCGCGAGCCCCGCCGACGTCCTGCGGCACGACGTCCACCACATCGCCGAGCCCCTGCCCGCCTTCCACCGCGGCCGGGTCGCCCTGCTCGGGGACGCCGCGCACGCGATGCCGCCCACCCTCGGCCAGGGCGGCAACCAGGCCGTCGAGGACGCCGTCGTGCTCGCCCACCACGTCGGAGCGCCCGGCACCGGCTCCGGACGCGAGCTGCCCGGCCTCGCCGCGTACAGCGCGGACCGCGGACCCCGTACGACCGCCATCGCCCGCCAGGCCGTCCGCGTCGCCCGGCTGAACATGACGCGCAACCGCGTCGGCGCCGCCCTCCGAGACACCGCCGTCAGCGCCCTGTCGAAGGCCGCACCCGCGTTCTTCCTGCGCGGCTTCGACGGCATCGCCGACTGGCGGCCGCCGGGGCCGCCGTATGCTTCCGACGACGTGAGGAGCCCCGAACGGACTCCCCGAAACCCCGCACACCCGTCGAGGAGACTCCCGTGAAGGTCGGCTGCATCGGACTCGGTGACATCGCGCGCAAGGCGTATCTGCCGGTGCTGTCCACCCTGCCGGGGATCGAACTGCACCTGCAGACCCGGACGCCCGCGACGCTCGCCGAGATCGGGGACAGCCTCCACCTGCCGCCCGCGCAGCGCCACACCGACCTCTCCGCACTGCTGGCCCAGGACCTCGACGCGGCCTTCGTGCACGCGGCCACCGTCGCCCACCCCGAGATCGTCACCCGGCTCCTGGAGGCGGGAGTGCCGACGTACGTCGACAAGCCCCTCGCCTACGAACTCGCCGACTCCGAGCGCCTGGTACGGCTCGCCGAGGAGCGGGGTGTGAGTCTCGCGGTGGGCTTCAACCGGCGCCACGCCCCCGGGTACACGCAGTGCGCCGACCACCCGCGCGAGCTGATCCTGATGCAGAAGAACCGCGTGGGACTGCCCGAGGAACCGCGCACCATGATCCTCGACGACTTCATCCACGTGGTCGACACGCTGCGGTTCCTGGTCCCGGGCCCGGTCGACGACATCACGGTGAGGTCCCGCACCGAGGACGGGCTGCTGCACCACGTCGTGCTCCAGCTCGCCGGCGAGGGCTTCACGGCGCTCGGCGTCATGAACCGGCTCAGCGGCTCCACCGAGGAGATCCTGGAGGTCTCGGGCCAGGACACCAAGCGGCAGGTGATCAACCTCGCCGACGTGATCGACCACAAGGGCCAGCCGACGGTGCGGCGGCGCGGCGACTGGGTACCGGTGGCCCGGCAGCGCGGCATCGAGCAGGTGGTGCTGGCCTTCCTCGACGCCGTACGGGCGGGGAAGGTGCTCAGCGCCCGGGACGCGCTGGCGACCCATGAACTGTGCGAGCGGGTGGTACGAGCGGTGCAGGAGCCGTCCGCCTGAGCCGCGGCGACCGTACGCACTCGGTGGCGCCGAGCGCGGCCAGCACCAGCAGCGCCGCGTGCACGGGCCAGTCACCGAAGCGGACGTACGGCGTGACACCCCGGGCCGTCGGCACGTCGTACACCGCCGCTCCGCCGGCGCCGGTGCCGAGCCGCGAACCGATCGCCTCACCGCTCGGACCGTAGACGGCGGACACCCCGGTCAGTGTCGCGTGCAGCATGGGACGGCCGGTCTCGGCGGCCCGCAGCGCGGCGAGCGAGGCGTGCTGGGCGGGCGCCCAGCTGTGCTGGAACGTCGACGTCGACGACTGCGCGACGAGCACCTCCGCACCGTCCTCGGCGAGACGGCGGCTCATGTCGGGGAACGCCGACTCGAAGCAGACCATCGGGCCGACGCGCAGCCCGTGCCCGACGTCCATCACCACCTGCTCGCGGCCGTTGTGGCGGTCCTCGCCGGCCGCCTTGCCGACGGAGGTGGCCCAGCCGAGCAGGGACCGCGCCGGTATGTACTCGCCGAAGGGCACCAGGCGCATCTTGTCGTAGCGGTCGCCCGTGGGTCCCCCGGGGCCGACGAGGACCGAACTCTTGTATATGCCGGGGCGGTCGGAGCGCCGGGCGTCCACGTTCACCAGGATGTCGGCGCCGGTGAGCCGGGACAGCGCGGCGATGCGGTCGGCCACGTCGGGCCGGTCGGCCAGGTCGAAGCCGACGCTGCTCTCGCCCCAGACGATCAAGTCCGGGTGCCTCTCGGCGAGTTGCCGGGTCAGGTCCTCCTCGCGGGCGAAGCGCCTCTCGATACTGCCGTCGCCGTCGACGACGCCCGGCTGCACGACGGCGATCCGGACCCCGCCGTCCATGTCGGGGCGCGGCGACCACACCCAGGCCGCGGAGGTCGCGGCGGCCGTGGCCACCAGCCCGGCCAGCGCCGGAACCCGCGACTCGCGCACCGAGACCAGCACGGCCACCGCGACGTTGACCGCCACCACCAGGAAGCTCAGCAGCCACACCCCGCCCACCGAGGCCAGCCGCAGCGCCGGTTCCACCTGCCACTGGCTCGAACCGAGCAGACCCCACGGTCCGCCCAACCCCTGCCAGGAGCGGACCAGTTCGACCATCAGCCAGCCCGACGGCAGCACCACGAGCGCGCCCGCCACCCGGCCGCGCGCGGGTACTCCGGACAGGAACCGCCGCACCAGCCAGCCCCACGGAGCCCACAGCGCGCCCAGCAGTGCCGCTATCACGATCGTGAAGACGTGCAGGCTCGGCAGCAGCCAGTGGTGCACGGCCACCATGAAGCCGAGTCCGCCCAGCCAGCCGTCGTACGCCGCACGGCGGCCGGTCGGCGCCGAGCGGATCAGCAGGATCCAGGGCACCAGGGCGACATACGCGAACCACCACAGCGAGGGCGCCGGGAACGCGAACACGGGCAGCGCGCCCGCCGCGAGCGCGGCGGCGCCCCGCCACCAGCGGGAGCCGAGCCGATCGTCGCCCCTGCTCATACGGCGTCTCCTCCCGGTAGGTGCCCTCCCAGTCTGCCCGCCGGAATGGATCTCAGACAGTGGGGAGGACGGGGCCGCGGTGCCGGAGGATCACACCGGCCGGTCGGGCGGGCCCCGGCGTCCGAGGGCCCGCCGCCGTTCCTGTCCTCATGCCTGGCGGGCCCCGGATGTCGTGGGTGACGGCGGGGCCGAGACATCGAGGTGCGAGCCGTGCGGAGACGCTCGCCAAGCTCCCGATGTCCGGACCCGGCAGTGGTGTTCGCCGGCCCGGACCGGCGGAGGTGCTCGCCGGCCCGGACCGGTGGCGGCCGACCGGTCAGTGACCGTGCAGCGGGGCGGACGGTGGGGCCTCGTCGGCGGGCCGGGCGGTGAGCGTGCGCCACTTCTCCTGAACGACCACCTCGCGCAGACGCCAGCCCTCGGTCGTCCGCAGCAACCCGAAGGCGTAGCGGCCGCCGCAGACGAAGTCCGGTGCCGTGGACGCCGGGGAGGCGGCGGCGCCGTCACCGGGCCCCGCGAACCTCATGGGGTTGACGTAGTCGGCCCGCACCCGGGCCGTGTCGCCGGTGTCGCCTTCCAGCAGACCGAACCGCACCCGCCGGTTGACGATCAGGTGCTGCCGTATGGCGAACAGCCCGAGGCTCCGCGTGAGCCAGCCGGCGATCTGCTCGGCGTCCCCCTCGACGCCCCCGGCCGAGCGGTAGTCGGCGCGGCCGTCGGGTGCGAACAGACCCCGGTACGCCTCCCAGTCGCCGTCGTCCACCGCCACGGCGTAGTCGGTGATCAGTTCGTCCACGGCAAGCCGGTCCATCACGGTCGCGAGCTCCACACGCTGCGTCATCGGCTCAGTGTTGGCCACCGAAGGGGATCAGCCAAGAGGCGTGCGGCGATATTCGCTGGCCCTGGCGGGCATCCGCGGCGGACCCTGTTCCCGTGAACGATCAACACGCGCCCCGGAGGGGGCTACACCGATCTCGAATCCTCAGAGCTGGTTGTCCGCCTGCTCTCGTTTGATGAACCGGTCACGGTCAAAGGCTTGTTCTCAGGCGAGGGAGCAGCAGACGAGGTGGGCCAGAACCCTCTCGGAGACGAGATCGACGGCTACGAGCTGACGTCGTCGGCAGCGGGCTGGGCAGGCCGAGGGCTCTACGTGCGGCAGGGGGCTGTCATCGTGAAGGTCGAGTACGCCTGGACCAAGGGCAGTGAGGTACCCGACCGGCTGATGGACAGCACCAGGATGGTCGTCGAGCGGGTGCGACAGGCCCAGAGGGGAGACAACCCAACCGCTTCCATGAGGTAGCCCGAGAAGGACCGCCGCCGACCGTGCGTGGCAAGGAACCCTCCAAAACTGCGTGTACCCCCTCATTCAGCGCAGCAGCTCCGGACCGGATGGGCTCTACTCCACGTCGATACCGAAATCCTGAACGAGTGCCTCCAGGCCGCCCGTGTAGCCCTTGCCGCCCAGCACGAAGTCCCAGTCTCCGTTTGGCCTTCGACGGAAGGAGCCGAGGACAAGGGCGGTTTCGCGCGGCTGGCCGTCGGAGACGTCAAGTTGCCCCATCTCGATGAGCCCTGGGTCGCGTAGGCGGATGCAGGCGTCCGTGAAGCCGGAGAGGTCGGCGTCCGGGTTGACCTCCGGGTCGATGGCGGCCACGAGTACGAACCGGTCAGCCTCCTCGGGCAACCCGTCGAACGAGACGCAGATCGCGGCCTTGTCGGGTGCTGTCGGGGGAAGGGTGCGCACTGAGCCGTCCGGCGTCTGCGGGTTGTTGTAGAAGACGAAGTGGTCGTCACTGAGGACCCGGTTGCCACGGCAGACGAGAGCACACACGTCCAAGGCGACACTTCCGGTCCACGACATACCCAAGACGTTGTAGTCGTCGGGCAGCCGAGTGTTCGGCCTCGAGGGCGTCCCCTGTGCTGTGTCCTGCTGATCACGCTCCCCCAGTCGCCCACGCAGCCCATGGCGATGCAACAGATCGACGAGTTCAGCGCCGGATATGAGTTCCAACGGCTTGCCGTTGGCGAAGGTGTGTGAGCCGGGCCCGAATCCCGACGTCGTCACGAGGACACCCTTGTTGGCGCCGGCGTCCTGAACGGTCCCGTACAAGTCCCGCACAGCGGTGGGCGGCACCGTGTTGCGGTATCGCTTCACCTGCACCACGATCTTGCCGCCTCGGATCGGCGTCGGATCCAGCGCGTCGACGTCCACACCGCCGTCGTTGGACCGCTGGGTGGTCACCGCCTGCATCCCCATGGCACGGAAAAGATCGGCAACGAGATTCTCGAAGGCGATCGGATCCATGGCGAACAGGTCTGGCTCCTCATCACTGCCGTGGGAGACAACGCGGTTTCCGACCTCTTGTGGTCGCCTGCTCGGCCGCACTGGCGTGAGCTGGTCCGGTCGCGCCGAGACCTGCCCGCGCAGTGCATCGGCCAGACAACTACCTGCGTCGACCTGCGCCAGGTGCAAGTCATGGAACGACGAGCGCGAGGCCATGACGGTTGCGAGGAAAATATGCCCCGGCCGGCCCGTCGTAGGGTCATGCCCATCGACGAACCCGTTCAAGGCCACTGACTCAAGCGCACCCGACTCATCTGCACCGAACAGCTCGTGCAGAACAAGAAGCATGCACTGGGCCAACACCTCCCCATACAGAGCCCGGCGCTGGCCTATCGGGCGAGGAGTCTCCTTGTCCTGGTCGACCCCGGACATATACCGAACGGCTTTGACCTCCGGCACGATGCTGTAAGCGGGCAACTCCCAGTCCAGCACCAACTGCCGTGCTGCCGGGTCGTAGGCAGCTGCCACCTGCCGCGGAAAACCTTCCGGCCATGCCGTCGAGGCGTAGAGGGCGGCAGTGAAGTACTCGATCACGGAATCGGGATCCTGGCGCCCTACGCCGTCGGTCATCGCACCGATGCCGGCATTGTGCAGCCGCACCTCTGCCAGCTGGGCATCAACCCATTGCCGGTACTCGCGCTGATACGAAGCCAGTTGTTGCTGCCGCTGAGCCTCCGCCGCCTGGGCAGCCTGCCAATCACGCTCGAAGCGCGCTCGTGCTTCCGCCTGCGCCTGGGCCCTGCGACTCGCCGTCCAGCCGCTCTGTGTCTGGTAATGACTGAAATCCGGCATGGGCACCGGCTGTGCCAACGGCCCTGGAGCGAAGGGCTGGACGTCCTCAGGTCGCATGAGAGAGGCAGCCCTGAAAGCTGGAGCCCGGCAGCCCGAGGCGAGTAGACCTTGCAACGACGCGACCTGAGCGTTCAACTCTTCCGTGCGTCGTAGAGCCTCTGCCTGTCGGTACTCACGATGACTCTGGGCGGCTCGCCGCTGATAGGCCCGCGCTTGCTGTTCCTGCTGCCTACGGTGTCTGGCTTCAGCTTCCATCTGACGTTGTTGCTGCCGCTGCATTTCAGCCCAGACGCCGACAGAACCAGTAGAACGACGACTCATGTGCTGCAGGCCCTCCCCAGGACGGGGGCAGCCGAATGGCACTTGGTTGTCCCCGCAACCAACTGTAACGAGACGACTCTATCCAGCAATCGCCATCTCGCATATCCACTCGTCAAAGATGGCCCGCTCCCGCTGTTCTCGCAGGTCAACGTGACTGGAGGCCAACCAGAACCGCCGTTGGGGCGCTGGGCCCAAGCCGGCACTTTCCCTCGCGCCTGTCCCGATGTGTGCACCCGCGGCAGAAAGGCCCGTGAATGCGGCTTGACCTGGATCAAACCGTCGTTCCTTTGGCCACGGAAGGGGATCAGCCAAGAGGCGTGCGGCGATATTCGCTGGCCCTGGCGGGCATCCGCGGCGGACCCTGTTCCCGTGAACGATCAACACGCTTCCACCCCACCCAAGTTCGAAGTCCGTGCCCGGCACACTCCGTCCACCGTCACCGTCTACCAGGCCTACCGCCCCGGGATCGGCGGACCGGCCGCCCGGGCGGGACGGTTCCCGTCGACGTGGAAGCGCGACCGGATGACCTGGATCAAACCGTCGTTCCTCTGGATGATGTACCGCTGCGGCTGGGGCGCGAAGGAGGGCCAGGAGACCGTGCTGGCCGTCGAGATCGACCGTGCCGGCTTCGAGTGGGCGCTGCGCAACGCCTGCCTCTCGCATTACGTTCCCGCGCTGCACGAGGACCAGCAGGCGTGGAAGCGGCAGTTGCGGCAGGCCCCGGCGCGGGTGCAGTGGGACCCGGAGCGGGATCTGCGGCTGGCTCCGCTGCCGTACCGCTCCCTCCAGTTGGGGCTGGCGGGCGAGGCGGCGGCGCGGTACGCGGACGAATGGATCGTGGGCATCGAGGACGTGACACCGCTCGCTCACGAGGTCCACGCGCACGTGCGGGCCGGTGAACTCGACCTGGCCGCGGCGCTGTTGCCCGAGGAGCGGCCCTACCCCCTCGACGAGCCGGTCCTCGCGCATCTGCGGGCGTAGGGGAGTCCTGGGCCGGCGAGACCTTGTAGGTGAAATCCCCGGTGCGGGCCGGGGCGGCCGGAAGTCGCATGTGCAGGGAAGCGTGGCTTGCGGATGGGCCCGAGGTGGCGGGAGCCGCAGGTTCGGGCAGCCCGGCTCGCGGGTGCGCCGGGTGTCCGGCAGCCTCGGGTTCAGGCAGGTGTGGGTTACGGGCCGGGCGTGGCCGGGAGTCGCAGGTCTGAGTGAGGCGTGGCTGCCCGGAGGGCTATGCGCCTCGTGGTCAGGCGGCCTCGATGACCTCTCCGCGGATCGCGGCGGCCCACTTCACGACGAGCAGCTCGTACTCCGCACGCTCCTGCGCCGACAGCGAGCCGCCCGTACGCATCCAGAGCGCACGAATCTGCTCATTTAACGCGGCCGCAGACCGCACGGAACCAGGGGGCACGGAATCTGGGGACATGCGGAACAGCCTAGGCGCAAGGACTGACACTGCGCTACCGGACGGCTACGCACGCCGTATGTGGTTGCTCACGGTGGATCCTGGTGGAACGTGTCGATCGCGCTGCGGCGCAGCGTCCCTCGCCTGCCGGCTCCGGTGAGGCGCCGGTTCGGAGGGCGGTCCTCGTACCGCCGCCCTCCGGCGCAGGGGCCTCGGGCGCGGGCCCCGGTCAGCCCGCGGACTCCGCCGCGTGCGGGCTCAGCGCCCCCGTGGCCACCAGCGCGATGATGACGATGCCGAGCGCGATCCGGTACCAGACGAACGGCATGAAGCTCTTGGTGGAGATGAACTTCATGAACCAGGCGATGACGGCGTAGCCCACCACGAACGCGATGACCGTGGCGAAGATCGTCGGTCCCCACGACACGTGGCCGCCCTCGCTGGCGTCCTTCAGCTCGAACGCGCCGGAGGCGAGGACGGCGGGGACGGCGAGGAGGAAGGAGTACCGGGCCGCGGCCTCACGGGTGTAGCCCATGAGCAGGCCGCCGCTGATGGTGGCGCCGGACCGGGAGACGCCGGGGATCAGGGCCATCGCCTGGCAGACGCCGTAGATCAGGCCGTCCTTGACGCTCAGCTCCTGGAGCGACTTGCGCTCCTTCGCGGCGCGGTGCCGGCCGCCCGTCTCGTCGCGCGCGGCCAGCCGGTCGGCGACACCGAGGACGACGCCCATGACGATCAGCATCGTCGCCGTCAGCCGCAGGTCCCGGAAGGGCCCCTCGATCTGGTCCTTGAGTGTCACGCCGAGCACGCCGATCGGGATCGAGCCGACGATCACGAGCCAGCCCATCTTGGCGTCCTGGTCGTGCCGCATCGCCTTGTTCGTGAGCGAGCGGAACCACGCCGAGACGATCCTCGCGATGTCCTTCCGGAAGTAGATCAGCACCGCGGCCTCCGTGCCGATCTGGGTGATCGCCGTGAAGGCCGCTCCCGGGTCGTGCCAGCCCGCGAACGCCGCGGTGAGGCGCAGGTGCGCGCTGGACGAGACGGGAAGGAATTCGGTCAGCCCCTGGACGAGTCCGAGGACGAGGGATTCAAACCAAGACATGGAATTTCGTGGTCCAAGTGCTGATCGTGGAAGGGGTGATGGGACGTCGCCGCGCGCACCGGCCGTCAAGGCACGGTGATCACGGGTGTTGAGGGGCAGCGTAGCGTCCCGCGCCGACAGCCCGACCACAGGGTCTTCGCACGACGTTCGAAACACCGGCGCCTCGGGCAGGGGTTCCCCTGGCTCCGGCCCGCCGCCCGGCCGCCGCCTGCGGTCCGGCGCGGAGAAGAGGCGCAGCGGTCCGCCGGTCCCGGCGGCCCGGTGACCGGCGGAGGTGAGGCGGGGGCTGCTCGGGATCGTTCGCGGACGGGCTGTTCGAGGGAGGCGGTGTTCCGACGCCAGGCTGCCGGACCCCGGACCCCGGACCCTGGCCCCCGGACCCCGGACCCTGGCCCCCGGGTACCCGTTACCCGGCTCCGGCCGGACCGAGTTGGCGGTGCGTCAGGAATCCTGCGCCGCCAGCCGCCAGCCGCCAGCCGCCAGCCGCCAGCCGCCAGCCGCCACCGCCAGGCAGAGCAGCACCACCCACACGCTGGAGAACCAGCC
>NZ_JBSGZN010000055.1:0-51807 GCF_053611025.1 Streptomyces sp. NPDC054842 | reverse complement strand
GCCCCGTACAGAACGTACGGGGCCCGCGGTCGTCGTGCGTGTGTCGGTATGCCGCCCAGCTCCCGGAGGGGCTACGCGGACTTGCGGCTGTCTCGCGGGTGTACCGCGATGTTCATCGCGCCTGAGCGCAGAACCGCCAGACGCTCCTCGAGGACCTCTTCGAGTTCCTCTCGGGTACGCCGCTCCATCAGCATGTCCCAGTGCGTACGCGCGGGCTTGGCCTTCTTTTCCTCAGGGCCGTCGCCGTCCACCAGGAGTGCCTGGGCCCCGCAGACCTTGCACTCCCACTCCGGCGGGATCTCCGCCTCGACCGAGAAGGGCATCTCAAATCGGTGCCCCTTCTCGCATGCGTACTCCACGGCCTGGCGCGGGGCCAGGTCGATGCCGCGGTCCGTCTCGTAGCTGGTCACCACGAGGCGCGTGCCGCGAAGAGCTCGCTCACTCATGAATCGTGCCTCCCGGGCTTGTCGCCCACAGGACAGGTGTCGCTGTCGTCGTCATCCGGTCAACGTCCGGTCGGCGGTAAAGATTCCCGTTGTGGGTCATGCTCGCCGTCGTAGCCGCCCCTTGTTGTACCCACCAGCGCCCGGTTTGTCACATCTGACAGCAGATGTCACCCGGCGTTTCGTGTTCTTTGACGCGCAGTAACGGTACGCCAGGCAGGCCAAACGCGTACACTACCGGCCTTTGGCGTCGCGCGCTAAATCCTGGCCGGTTCGGGATTGCCCGCGTCGCGCACGGCCTGGCGTACGGGTACCCGCGCGAGCAGCACGAAACCGAGGACGAAGAAGGCCACGAGCGAGACGATCGCGTCCCGGTAGCTCCCGGTCAGCTGGTAGGTGAGACCGAACAGGAGCGGGCCCAGCCAGCTCATGCCGCGGTCGCTCATCTCGTACGCGGAGAAGTACTCGGCCTCCTTCCCGCTCGGCACCAGGTGCGAGAACAGCGAGCGGGACAGGGCCTGGCTGCCGCCGAGGACGAGACCGATGCCGGCGGCGAGCACGAAGAACCACACGGGCGCGCCGGCCGGCAGGAAGTACCCGGCACCCAGGGTCGCTGTCCAGGCGATCAGGGAGCCGAGGATGGTGCGCTTGGCGCCGTACACGCGCGCCAGCCGCCCCATGCCGAGCGCGCCCGCCACGGCGAGCACCTGGACCAGCAGGACGGCGACGATCAGGGTGGACTGGCTGAGGCCCAGTTCCTCCGAGCCGTACACCGACGCCTGCGAGATCACCGTCTGGATGCCGTCGTTGTAGACGAGGTACGCGAGCAGGAAGGCCAGCGTCAGCGGCTGGCGGCGCATGTCCCGGACCGTGGACGCCAGTTGCCGCCAGCCGTGCACCGGGGGCCCGGCCGGCGTCGTGCGGCGGTCGCGCAGGGCCCGCAGCGGTACGAGGGTGAAGGCGCCCCACCAGATGCCCGCCGAGGCGAGGCACACGCGGACGGCGGCCGACTCGGACAGGCCGAAGCTGTCGTGGGCGGTGTACAGGACGAGGTTCGCGACGAGGACCAGCGACCCCGCCGCGTAGCCGAAGGCCCAGCCGCGGGAGGAGACCGCGTCGCGCTCCTCGGGCGCGGCGATCTGCGGCAGGTACGAGTTGTAGAGGGCCATCGAGACCGCCAGCGAGGCGTTGGCGACGATCAGGAGCAGTCCGCCGAGGAGATAGCGGTCGCCGTCCAGGAAGAACATGCCCGCGGTGGCGGCGGCGCCCAGATAGGCGGCGGCCGCCAGCAGCGGTTTCTTGCGGCCCGTGCGGTCGGCGGCGGCCCCCGCCAGAGGCATCACGAGGATCGCCAGGATCACGGACGCCGACACGGAGTACGCGAAGAAGGAGCCGGCGCGGACCGGGACGCCCAGGGGGTGCACGAAGCCGTCCGCGTCCGCCGCCGACTTGGCGACGGAGGTCAGATAAGGGCCGAGGAACACGGTCAGCACACTCGTCGAGTAGACGGAGCACGCCCAGTCGTAGACGTACCAGCCGCGTTGTTCGCGTCGCCGCCCGGCGGCCTCGTCGGCCTCCGTCGCCCGCACGGTGTCGGTGCCCAACCCGCGCCCCTCGCTCTCCGTGGATGACCGTCGCGCGCGGGCTCAGACCCAGGTGCCCCGGTCCTCCAGGACCTCGCGCAGCGTGTCGATGTGATCGGTCATGATGCCATCCACGCCCAGGTCCAGGAGCCGGTGCATGCGCGCGGGTTCGTTCACGGTCCACACGTGCACGTGGAGGCCGCGCGCGTGGGCGGCGCGCACGAAGCGGCGGTCGACGACGGTCACGCCGGACTGGGCCTCCGGCACCTGGGCCGCGATCGCGGAGCGGCGCGCGACCGCGGGCATCCCGTACGAGCGCAGGCGCAGGCCGAGGACGCCGCGGGTGCCGTAGGAGGTGGCGAGGCGGGGGCCGGCGAGGCGCTGCGCGCGGGCCACCCGCGCCTCCGAGAAGGAGCCGACGCAGACGCGGTCCCAGGAGGCGGTGCGCTCGATGAGGCCGAGCAGAGGGCGCAGCGCCCCTTCGGCCTTGACGTCGACGTTCCAGCGGACCTCGGGGAAGGTGTCGAGGAGTTCCTCGAAGAGGGGAACCGGTTCGCGGCCCGCCACGCGCGCGTGGCGCACCTCGTCCCAGGGGAGGTCGGCGATCCGGCCGACGCCGTCCGTCACCCGGTCCAGCGTGCTGTCGTGGAAGGCGACGAGCCGGCCGTCGGCCGTCGTGTGCACGTCCGTCTCGATGTAGCGGTACCCCGCCTCGACCGCCCGGCGGAACTGGAACAGGGTGTTCTCCAGGCCCTCCGCCGTCCCGCCCCGGTGGGCGAAGGGGATCGGGCCGGGGTGGTCGAGGTACGGATGGCGTATGCGGGTGCTCACCCGGGCAGTATGGCGCGCTCCGGTTGACCGCCGGCGACGACCGTGCTGCCGGGCGGTGCCGGCGCGGGGGCGAACACGCGCAGGAAGAGCTGGGCCAGCGGGCCGATCGCCAGCGCGTACAGGACGGTGCCCGCCCCGACGGTGCCGCCGAGGGCGAATCCGGTCGCGACCACGGTCACCTCCACGGAGGTGCGCATCAGGCGGATCGAGCGGCCGGTGCGCCGGTGCAGGCCCGTCATCAGGCCGTCGCGCGGACCGGGGCCGAAGCCCGCCGTGATGTAGAGGCCGGTCGCCGCACCGTTGAGCACGATGCCCGCGACGAGCAGCGTGACCCGGAGGGCGAGGCCGTGCACGTCCGGCACGAGGGCGAGGGTGCCGTCCATGGCCACACCGACCACGAAGACGTTGGAGACCGTGCCGAGACCCGGCCGCTGGCGCAGCGGGATCCACAGGAGCAGCACCGCCGCCCCGACGATGATCGACACCACTCCGATGGTCAGCCCGGTCAGCTCCGCCAAGCCCTGGTGCAGCACGTTCCACGGCTCCAGGCCGAGGCCCGAACGCACCAGCAGCGCCGAGCTGGCGCCGTACAGCGCGAGACCCGCGTACAGCCGGAGGAGCCGAAGGGGCAGGCGCCCGGACTCGGTGAGTGTGGACAACGGAATCCCCCGTGTGGTGGCAGTGGCCTGACGCATGACACTCTGTGGCGGGGAAACGGTCGTCATCCATGGCCAATTCGGGGAAGGTGGACTGGTTCGCATGGTGCAGTGGACTTCGGCGGTGGGGGCGGCGCAGCTCGCCCGGCTCCTCAGCTCGCAGCAGGACCGCCCCGCCGGCCCCGGCACGCGCCGCCCGCCGGCCTACCGGGCGCTCGCCGACGGCATCCGGCTCCTCGTGCTGGAGGGCCGCGTGCCGGTCGCGGCCCGGCTGCCCGCCGAGCGTGAACTGGCGCTGGCCCTGACCGTCAGCCGCACCACGGTCGCCGCCGCCTACGAGGCGCTGCGCAGCGAGGGCTTCCTTGAGTCCCGGCGCGGAGCGGGCAGCTGGACCGCGGTCCCGGCGGGCAACCCGCTGCCCGCGCGCGGCCTGGAACCGCTGCCGCCCGAGGCGCTGGGCTCCATGATCGACCTCGGCACCGCGGCCCTGCCCGCGCCCGAGCCGTGGCTCACCCGCGCCGTGCAGGGCGCCCTGGAGGAACTGCCGCCCTACGCGCACACCCACGGCGACTACCCGGCCGGGCTGCCCGCCCTGCGCTCGATGCTCGCCGAGCGCTACACCGCGCGCGGCATTCCGACCATGCCCGAGCAGATCATGGTGACCACCGGCGCGATGGGCGCGATCGACGCGATCTGCCACCTGTTCGCCGGCCGCGGCGAACGGATCGCCGTCGAGTCCCCCTCGTACGCCAACATCCTCCAGCTCATGCGCGAGGCCGGGGCCCGGCTGGTGCCGGTCGCCATGGCCGAGGGCCTCGCCGGCTGGGACATGGACCGCTGGCGCCAGGTGCTGCGCGAATCCGCGCCCCGGCTCGCGTACGTGGTCGCCGACTTCCACAACCCGACCGGCGCCCTCGCCGACGAGGACCAGCGGCGCCGGATGGTGGACTCCGCCCGCTCCGCCGGGACCGTGCTGGTCGTCGACGAGACCATGAACGAACTGCACCTCGACGCGGACGTCGACATGCCGCGCCCGGTCTGCGGCTTCGACCCCGCCGGGTCGACGGTGATCACGGTCGGGTCGGCCAGCAAGGCGTTCTGGGCCGGGATGCGGATCGGCTGGGTGCGCGCGGCCCCCGACGTGATCCGGAGCCTGGTCTCGGCGCGCGCCTACGCCGATCTGGGGACCCCCGTCGTGGAGCAGCTCGCGGTGAACTGGCTGCTCAGCACCGGCGGCTGGGAGCAGGCCGTGGAGGTGCGCCGGGAGCAGGCGCGGGAGAACCGCGACGCGCTGGTGGCCGCCGTGCGGCGGGAACTGCCCGGCTGGGAGTTCTCCGTCCCGCGCGGCGGGCTCACGCTGTGGGTGCGCACCGGGGGCCTGTCGGGCTCGCGGATCGCCGAGGCGGGGGAGCGGGTCGGGGTGCGCGTGCCCTCGGGACCCCGCTTCGGGGTCGACGGGGCCTTCGAGGGGTACGTGCGGCTGCCGTTCACGGTGTCCGGCGCGGTGGCCGAGGAGGCGGCGGTCCGGCTGGCCGCGGCGGCCCGGCTGGTGGAGACGGGCGCCGGCGGGGGCTCCGACGCGCCGCGTACGTTCGTGGCGTAGGCCGGGCGGGGCGCCTCGGCTCTCCGCGACGGGCGACCTCGGCGTGCACCGGCGTTCGGGATGGACGCGGCGCCGACAGGGACTCCGACGCGCCGCGTACGTCCGTGGTCTGCGCCCCGCTGGGCGCCCTCAGCTCTCCGCGACGGCGACCTCGGTGGGCATGGGCTCCAGGACCGGGACGGGACGCTTCTTCTCCGTCTCCACGGCGGGCTTCTTCTCCAGCTCCGCCTCCATCTCCGCGTCCGCGTCCGCCTCTCCCGGGACGAGGTGCTCCGGCCCGACCGGAGTCGTGCGCTCCGGCAGCAGGGCCAGTACGGCGCGGCGCTGTGCCTCGCTCGTCGCGTCGTCGAAGGGGTCCGGGGTGGCCGGGACCTGGAGGCGGTGGACGGGGCCCGAGCCGAGCCGCGCGTAGCCCCGCCCGGGCGGGGTGTCCGGGGTGGGCGTGGTGTGCGGGGGCACGCCCAGCACCGCCTGGAGCTGCGCCGCGGACGCCGGACCGAGGACCACGCGCGCGCGGGTGTGCTGCCGCACGGCGTCGGAGAGGGCGTCCAGGCTGTCGAACTGGTCGGCCACGACGACGGTCACGTTGGCCGCGCGACCGTGCCGGAGCGGGACCTGGAGCAGCGACTGGGGGTCCTTGCGGCCGTCGGCCGCGGCCAGCAGCCCCAGCGTGCTGGGGCGGTCGAGCAGGATCCACAGCGGGCGCCTGATGTCGTCGGGCGCCGGGCGGCCGGCCTGCCGCGCGCGGTTCGCCGCGACGAGCCGCCGCTCCGTCTCGTGCGCCGCCCACTCCAGACTCGTGAACGCGCCGGTCAGGCCGCACTCGACGGCGAGGACCCCGTCGCGGCCGGTGAGGCACGCGAACTCGCCGGTCCCGCCGCCCTCGACGATCAGGACGTCGCCGTGCTGCAGGGCCTGGAGGGCGATCGAGCGCAGCAGGGTGGTCGTACCGCTGCCCGGCTCGCCCGCGACGAGCAGGTGGGGCTCCGTCGAGCGGACGCCGGTGCGCCAGACGACGGGGGGAACGTCGCGCTGCTCCTCGCCGTGGGTGACGGGAAGCGTGCGCTGGACGTCGCCGGGGTCGGTGAAGCCGAGGACCGTCTCGCCGGGCGCCGTGACGAATCGCTGGGCGGCGATGTCGGTGGGCAGCGGGGACAGCACCGAGACGGAGAGCTCGTTGCCCTCCTCGTCCCAGACGAAGTGGTACTCGCGGCCGCGGCCGGACTTGGCGTGCAGCAACTGTTCGACGCGGGCGCGGGACTCCGCCTCGCCGTCCGTGAAGTACGCCGGGTAGCGGACCAGCAGCCGCGAGACGCGGCCGGTGCCGTCGAACTCGTAGGACGGGAAGGCGTTCTCCCACTCGCCGCCGTGGGCGTAGAGGGGAGCGGGGTCGTCCGTGGTGGAGAAGTACGGGACGAGCGCCTCGTACAGCGACTGGAGGCGCTTGGTCTGCGGTTCGTCGGGGCCCGCGGGCTCCGACGAACGCTGTTCGCGGCCCTTCCAGGCCGCCGCCGCCATCAGAGTGACGACGGCGAGCAGCGGCCCGTACGGCACGAGGGCCACGACCAGTACCACCGAAGCGACCAGGAACAGGAGCGGCCCGCGCCGGTCCTTCGGTGTGCCGGCCCACCTGCGCCGCCCGGCTCCGGCCAGCCGGCGCAGTCCACGAGTGATCGTGATGAGTGGGTGGAGGACATCGGTGGCGCTGTCGGCCGCCGTCCGGGCCAGCTCCCGGCTCCGGGCGATCTGTGCGCTGCCGTTGCTCAGAATGCGGGGAAGAGGGCGCCGCGCCACTGGTGTCTCCTGATCGTGCGTGCGTAGGGGAGGGGCGTCAGAACTTGATTCCGCCGAGGAGCCCCGCGAGGCTCTCGCCGCCCGCCTTGATGCTCGGCGCGATGGCCGTGCTGGCGAGGTAGAAGCCGAAGAGCGCGGAGACCATGGCGTGTGACGCCTTGAGGCCGTCCTTGCGGAAGAAGAGGAAGACGATGATGCCGAGGAGGACGACGCCGGAGATGGACAGGATCATTTTTGGCTCCTGGTTGTGGGGACAGTCACCATGAGTTCTTCCAGGCTCACAGCATGTATCCATACGATAAAAGGTGCAACTGAGTGAATTTCCCCAGATTTCGCCCGGACGGCCGAACGTCGGAGCCGTCCAGGACCCGCCGACGCCTCCGGCGGCGCCCGTGATGATCTTTGCCTCGGACGGCACCGCTCATGTGCTCGCGAAGCCAGTACGCTGGCGATTCACCCGTACGGCCGCGCCGCTCGCCGTCGTACCCTCCCGGGCGCGACGGCACCGCTCGCTGTCGTAAGCTCCCGCAGTCCCCAGAAGCACCCGTAAGTGAGAGGCGGTCCGGCCGATGAGTGAAGCCCCCGACCCCGAGGTCGTGGAGCTGGCGACCAAGATCTTCGATCTGGCGCGCCGAGGCGAGACCGAGGCCCTCGTGGAGTACGTCGACGCGGGCGTCCCCGCCGACCTCACGAACGACCGCGGGGACACCCTCGTGATGCTCGCCGCCTATCACGGGCACGCTGACACGGTGCGCGCCCTCCTGGAGCGCGGCGCCGAGGCGGACCGGATCAACGACCGGGGCCAGACGCCCCTCGCCGGAGCCGTCTTCAAGGGGGAGGAAGCCGTGATCCGGGTGCTCCTGGACGCCGGCGCCGATCCGGCCGCGGGCACCCCGTCGGCCGTCGACACGGCCCGCATGTTCGCCCGGACAGAACTGCTCGAACTGTTCGGCGCACACTGAACTCACTGCCCTGACCAGGCAGAACGCTCAAAATGGGGGAGGCGGTACGGGGCCGCCGGAAATGCGGTCGCGGCAGGAAGAACCGCTGGGTCATCATGACGTCGTGATTCACGGACGCGATGGCTGGGCAGGTGTTGCCGCACCGCGCGGGCCGTGACGCGGCCCGCACGGGCCACCGACGAGAGGCAGAGGAAGATGGTCTACAGCAAGCAGGAAACGGCGGGCGCCCCGACGTGTTGTCACGCGGCCAGGTAAAGCACGATCCCCGGTTGCGTCGACGCTTGATGTGAGGCTGTTTCCCATGTTCGATCCGGTCATAGCGCCCAGCGGTACGCTGCTCGGCCTGCTCCAGAGGGGCCGCGGTGACGGCACGCTGCACGCGCTCACCGCACCGCGCGCCGAAGCGCTCGCGGCGCTCAACCAGTGCGTGCTCCACGACCCCCGCCACGACTGGCAGGTGGAGAACCGCTCCCTCTACTACGCCCGCCTCCACCTCGACCTGAGCGGTGAGCTCGACGAGATCGAGCGGCACCTCTTCGACGCCGAGGACATCCTCGACACCTGCGAGTCACGCACGGGCCTCTCCCTCGCGGTCCTCGGCCACCTCGCCTCGTACGGCAGGCGCGACGCGCTGGAGCTGCTGCGCAGGTACGCCGCCACCGGCACCAACTGGGCCTGGGCCCTCGACGAGCTGGCCCTGCGGGACGACGACGCGGGCCTGCGCGCCCTCGCCGCCCCCGTCCTCGCGCGTTTTCCCGCCGACGCCGCGGGCGAGGCCGAGCTGGCCGCACAGGTGCGCGACGCCTTCGAACCCCGGCCCTGGCGGCTGTGGGCCGAGGATCCGCGCCCCTCGATCGGCGCACGCGTGCGTGCGGCCCAGGAACAGGGCTCCTTCGACCGCTGGCAACGGCAGATGCGGCCGGCCGGGCCCCGGCCGGGCTGGAGCGTGCGGGCCGTCTTCGACTGGGCCCAGGAGGGCCTCGACCGCGGGGCCGCACTCCACATCCCGGCCGCCCGCTGCCTCTCCGCCGTCGCCGGTCCCGAGGACCGTCCGCAGATCGTCGAGGCCGCCCGCGAGGGAGACGACGGAGCCCGCTGCACCGCCCTGCGCTACCTCGCCGACAGCAATGATCCGGACGCCCTCGATCTGATCGAGGGAGCCGCGGCCGCCGGCACCGCACTGGTCGTGGACGCCGCCGTTGACGCCTTCGAGCGGATGCGCAGCGTCGCCGCCGTCGACCGGGCCCGGCGCTGGGCACGCCGCCCGGACGCCCTCGGCGCCGCCGCGGGCCGGATGCTCGCCTGCCGGGGCGGCGCGCAGGACAGCGACCTGGTCCTCGACGCCCTGCGCGAGGCCGTACGGGGCGAAGGACCCGACGCCCCGACCCTCTGGACGCTCGTGGACGGCGCCGGACGCCTCGGCATCGCCTCCGCGGGACCCGTACTGCGCCACGTCTACCGTGAGACCGCCTCGTCCCAGCTCCGCGGCCGCGCCGCACGCGCCCTGGCCGCCACCGACCCCTCCTTCCCCGCCGGCTTCGCCGTCGAGTGCCTGTGGGACTGCGAGGAATCCACCCGCGAGGTCGCCGCCCGCCACGCCGAGACCGGTGACGCCCGGGTCGTGGACCAGCTGCGCAGGCTCGCCGCGGACCCCGCCGAGGAGGCCGAGGTGCAGACGGCCGTACGCAGCCGGATCGGACCGGACATGCCCGCCGTGTGAACACCGGATGACCTGACGACGGGCGGCCGTGGCCCCGGGAGCCGCCCCGGGCAGGCGCGCAGCGCAACGCTCATGGGACGTTCCTCGCCCGGAAAGATCCACGTTGACGTGACCACGTCCGGTGCGACGACAACACGGTTATGCGTGTCGTCATCGTGACCGAGTCCTTCCCGCCCGACGTGAACGGCGTCGCCCACTGCGCCCTCCAGACCGCCCGGCACCTCGCCGACCGCGGGCACGCCCCTCTCGTCGTCGCCCCGGCCACCGCGGCCGGGAGCGGGCCCGACGCCCTCGCGCCGTGCCCCGTCGTCCGGGTCCCCTCCCTGCCGCTCCCCGGCTACCCGCAGGTCCGGGTCGCCCTCCCCAGCCGCCGTGTCGCCGCGGCGATCGCCGAGCACCGCGCCGACCTCGTCCACCTGGCGGGCCCCTTCGTCCTGGGCGTCCGCGGCATGGCCGCCGCCACCCGGATGCGGATACCGGCCGTGGCCGTCTACCAGACCGACCTCGCCGGGTACGCCCGTACGTACATGGGGGCGGGGGAGAGCGCCGCCTGGCGGCGCATCCGCTCCGTCCACACCGCCGCCGCCCGCACGCTGGCCCCGTCCAGCGCCGCCCTGCACGACCTGGAGGCGCACGGCGTGCCCCGGGTGCGGCTGTGGCCGCGCGGCGTCGACACCGTCCGCTTCCGCCCGGACCGGCGCGACGAGGCACT
This sequence comes from Streptomyces sp. NPDC054842, assembly GCF_053611025.1. Lineage (NCBI taxonomy): Bacteria > Bacillati > Actinomycetota > Actinomycetes > Kitasatosporales > Streptomycetaceae > Streptomyces > Streptomyces sp. NPDC054842. Next base: position 41,503 of record NZ_JBSGZN010000055.1, on the reverse strand, counting down.
CCGCCGCGAACTCGCCCCCGGCGGCGAGCTGATCGTCGGCTACGTCGGGCGGCTCGCCCCCGAGAAGCAGGTCGAACTGCTCGCCGGGGTGTGCGGGATGGAGGGCGTGCGGGTCGTCGTCGTGGGGGACGGGCCGAGCCGGCCCGCGCTCGACGGGGCGCTGCCCGGCGCCGTCTTCCTCGGCCGCCGCACGGGCGACGACCTCGCGCGGATCTTCGCCTCGCTGGACGTCTTCGCGCACACCGGACCCTTCGAGACCTTCTGCCAGACCGTGCAGGAGGCGATGGCGAGCGGCGTGCCCGTCGTCGCGCCCGCCGCGGGCGGGCCGCTCGACCTGGTGGCCCACGGACGCACCGGGCTCCTCGTACCGCCGCGCGACCCCGCGGCGGTCCGGGACGCGGTGTGGTCGCTCGCCGCCGATCCCGCGCTGCGGGCCGCCTACGGGGCCGCCGGGCGGGCCGCGGTGGAGACCCGCACGTGGGCCGCCGTGGGCGACCAGCTCATCGGCCACTACACGGACGTGCTCGCCGCGCGGACGGCGGTGGCGGCATGAACCTCCTCACCGGCCCGGACGGTACGAGGCCCGGTACCCGCCTGCGGATCGTGCGGCTCGCCAACTTCGTCGCACCCGCCTCGGGCGGTCTGCGGACGGCGCTGCGCGAGCTGGGCGCCGGGTACCTCGCGGCCGGGCACGAGCCCGTGCTCATCGTCCCGGGAGAGCGTTTCACCGACCTCGCGACCGAGCAGGGGCGGGTGATCACCCTGCCGGGGCCGCTGCTGCCCGGGACCGGCGGCTACCGGGTCCTCACCGACCGGCGGCGGGTCGCCGCGCTGCTGGACTCCCTCGCGCCCGACCGTCTGGAGGTCTGCGACCGGACCACGCTGCGCTGGACCGGGGTCTGGGCGCGGCGGGCCCGGGTGCCGGCCGTGATGGTCTCCCACGAGACCGCCGACGGAGTGCTGCGGACCTGGGGTCTCCCCGAGGGACTGGCCCGGCGGGCCGCCGACGCCCTCAACACCCGTACGGCGCACACCTACGCGCGCGTGGTGTGCACCACCGAGTTCGCCGCCCGGGAGTTCGTGCGGATCGGCGCCCGCAACGTCGTACGGGCTCCCCTGGGCGTCGATCTGGCCGGACGGCATCCGGCGCTGCGGGACCCGAGGGTGCGGGCACGGCACGCGCGCGCGGGGGAGACCCTGCTGGTGATGTGCTCCCGGCTGTCGGTCGAGAAGCGGCCCGGCACGGCACTCGACGCGCTGGAGGCGCTGCTGCGGCGCGGCCGGCGCGCGGTGCTCGTGGTGACCGGTGACGGTCCTCTGCGCGCCCGGCTGGAACTGCGGGCCCGGGAACGGTCGCTGCCCGTGACCTTCCTCGGGCATGTCGCCGACCGGGCGGCGCTGGGCGCGCTCCAGGCGTCCGCCGACGTCTGCCTGGCCCCCGGTCCCGCGGAGACCTTCGGGCTGGCCGCCCTGGAGGCGATGGCCTGCGGCACCCCCGTGGTGGCCAGTGCCTCGTCGGCGCTCACCGAGGTGATCGGGGCCGCGGGTCTCACCGCCGCCGACGACGGCGGGGCCTTCGCCGACGCGGTGCGCTCGCTGCTGGCGCGGCCGGAGGCGGAGCGGAGGAGAGCGGCACGCGCGCGTGCCGAGTGCTTCGGCTGGGGCGGCTCCGTGGACGCCTTCCTCGCCGCGCACGACGCGGCGCCCCGGTCCTTCGGCACGCCCGTGCCGCTCACGGGCTGACCAGCGCCGTCCTCGCCGTCCCGGGCGGCTCAGCCGCGCCGGCGCACCGCCGCGAAGCGCAGCGGCGTGCCCGGGACGGCCTGGGCGGCGGCGGCCAGGTCGGCGGGGCGCACGACGCCGACCACCGGGTAGCCGCCGGTGGTCGGATGGTCCGCGAGGAACACCAGGGGCCTGCCGTCCGCCGGCACCTGGACCGCGCCTAGGACCAGGCCCTCGCTGGGCAGTTCGCCCGGCACGGCCCGCTCCAGGGCGGGTCCCTCCGTGCGCAGGCCGATGCGGTTGCTCGCGGAGGACACCGCGTAGGCGCGGCCGGTGAGGGTGCGCAGGGCGGCCTCCGTGAACCAGCCGTCGCGCGGGCCGAGGGTCACGCGCAGCACCAGTTCGGTGGGCGGGGCCGGCTGCGGGGCGACGTCCACGCGCGCGTGCGTGCCCTTCGCGGGCCCCAGCGGCAGGACCGTACCGTCCGTCAGGGGAGGAGGGCCGAGACCCGAGAGGAGGTCGGTGGAGCGGCTGCCCAGGACCGCTTCCACCGCCAGTCCGCCGGAGACGGCCACGTAGCTGCGTACGCCCGCGCGTGCCGGACCGACGTCCAGGAGCGCCCCGGCGGCGATCCGGACCGGCGCGCCCCAGGGCGCCGGCCGGCCATCGACGGTGACCGGGCAGGGCGCGCCGCCGACCGCCACGGTGACCGCGCACCGCGGCCGCACCGCGCAGCCGTCGAGCGTGGTCTCCAGGACGGCGGAGCCGGGCGCGTTGCCCACCAGCCGGTTCACCAGAGCGGCCGCCGGCGCGTCGAGCGCCCCGGAGCGCGGCACGCCGACGTGGGCGTGGCCGGGGCGTCCGCGGTCCTGCACCGTGGTCAGGGCGCCGGCGCGGACGACGGAGAGGGCCAGGTCCGTCATGGGGCGCCGACCGTGACGAAGCGGACGCGCGTGCCGGGGGCCAGCAGCGCGGCGGGCTCCCGCCGGTGGTCCCACAGGACCGCGTCGGTTGTCCCGATGAGCTGCCATCCGCCGGGCGAGGAGCGGGGGTACACGCCCGTGTACGGCCCCGCGAGGGCGACCGAGCCCGCGGGGACCGCCGTCCGCGGGGTCGCGCGCCGGGGGACGTCGTAGCGGGACGGGAGCCCGGTGAGATAGCCGAAGCCGGGCGCGAACCCGCAGAACGCGACACGGAACGAGGTGGCCGCGTGGATCTCCGCCACCCTCTCCGGCGGCACCTTCCACAGGGCGGCCACCTCCGCCAGGTCGGGGCCGTCGTACCGCACGGGGATCTCGACGGCCGTGTCCGTCCGGGCGGCCAGGGGCGGGATCGTCCATCCGCCGAGGCGCTCCGCCAGACGGGCGGGGTCCGGCACGCCGTCCAGCAGGACCGTACGGGCCGCCGGCACGATCTCCTCAGCGCTCAGGTCGCCCTCCGCGCGGCGGCGCAGCAGCTCGGCGTGCAGGGCCTGGGCCTCGTCGCCGGAGCCCACCTCGACGAGCAGGGCGTGGTCGCCGACAGCGAGCGTTCTCACGCGAACGCCTCCACGCGGACGCCCGAGGACTCCAGGCGGGCCCGGACCCGGCGGGCGAGGTCCACCGCGCCGGGGGTGTCCCCGTGGAGGCACAGGGAGCGGGCCCGGACCGCGACGCGCTCCCCGGTGCGGGTGGCGACCAGACCGGTGCGGGCGAGGCCCAGCGACCGTTCGACGACCGTGTCCCCGTCCGTGATCACCGCACCTTCCTCGGTACGGGGCACCAGGGTGCCCGCGGAGGTGTAGGCGCGGTCCGCGAAGGCCTCGGTGACGGCCGGCAGTCCGGCCTCCGCGGCCAGCTCCAGCAGCCGGGAGGACGGCAGCCCGAGGACGGGCGGCGAGCCGCCGGCGAGGAGGACGCCGTCCACGACGGCACGCGCCTGGATCTCGTCGTGGACCACGCGGTTGTACAGCGCGCCGTGCGGCTTCACGTACGACACGCGCGTGCCGGCCGCCCGGGCGAAGACCTCCAGGGCGCCGATCTGGTAGGCCACCTCGGCGGTCAGCTCGTCGGGCGGCACGTCCATCGCGCGCCGCCCGAATCCCGCCAGGTCCCGGTAGGAGACCTGGGCCCCGATCCGCACGCCGCGAGCGGCGGCGAGCTCGCACACCCGCCGCATGGTGACCGCGTCCCCGGCGTGGAACCCGCAGGCCACGTTGGCGCTCGTGACGACGGACAGCAACTGCTCGTCGTCGGTGAGCCGCCAGCGGCCGAAGCCCTCGCCGAGGTCGGCGTTCAGATCGATCAGGGTCATAGGAGGTCCGTTCTCCTGTTCAGGCTACGCGGTACTGCTCGTCGCGGGCGTCCGTGACGAACATCTGCCCCGGCGCGTGGGTGAGGGCGAAGGGCGGGCGCGACGCCATGACCGCCGCCTGGGGCGTCACCCCGCAGGCCCAGAACACCGGGATGTCGTCCGGTTCGGTGTCCACCGGCTCGCCGAAGTCCGGGGCGGACAGGTCCCCGACGCCGAGACCCGCCGGGTCCCCGCAGTACAGGGGGCTGCCGTGCACCGCCGGGAGCAGGCTGGTCTCCCTGAGCGCGGCGGCCAGGTGCCGGGGTGGGACGGGGCGCATCGACACCACCACGGGCCCGCGCAGCCGCCCCGCCGGACGGCACTGCCGGCCGGTCACGTACATCGGGACGTTGCGGCCCTGCTCGATGTGGCGCAGCGGCACGCCCGCCTCGGCCAGCGCCCACTCGAAGGTGAAGCTGCATCCGATGAGGAACGAGACCAGGTCCTCGCGCCAGTGGGCCCGCACGTCCGTCGGCTCGGCCACCAGTTCGCCGTGTTCCCACACGCGGTAGCGGGGCAGGTCGGTGCGCAGGTCCGCGTCCGGTGCCAGCGGAGTGGTCCAGGACCCGGCGTCGGTGACGTCGAGGACCGGGCAGGGCTTCGGGTTGCGCTGGCAGAACAGCAGCATGTCGTACGCCCAGTCGGCGGGGACGGAGATCAGGTTGGCCTGGGTGTGGCCCGCGGCGACTCCGGCGGTGGGTCCCGACAGGCCCGAACGGAAGCGCGCACGCGCGTCGGCGGGGCTCCACGCGTGCGCGTGGGCGTCCCGCAGCGTCACGGGGTGGTCCTGGGCGGTGCGGTTCACCGGAGCTCCGTCCCACGCGTCTCGGGAAGTCCGAGCAGGGCCAGCGCGGCGAGCGCGTAGCCGACCGCCCCGAACACCAGGGCACCGCCGACGCCCCAGCTGCCGGCCAGGAAGCCGACGAGGGTGGGGAAGACGGCGCCCACCGCGCGGCCCGTGTTGTACGTGAACCCCTGGCCCGTGCCGCGGACCGCCGTCGGGTACAGCTCGCTGAGGAACGAGCCGAAGCCGCTGAAGATGGCCGACATGCAGAAGCCGAGGGGGAAACCGAGTACCAGGAGGAGGGTGTCGGCGCCGCTGGGGATGTGGGCGTAGGCGAGGATGCCGACGGCGGAGAGGACCGCGAAGAGCAGGATGTTGCGTTTGCGGCCGAGCCTGTCGGTGAGGTGGCCGCCGGTCAGGTAGCCGAGGAAGGCCCCGGAGATCAGCAGCGTGAGGTAGCCGCCGGTGCCGACGACGGACAGGCCCCGCTCGGTCTTCAGGTAGGTGGGCACCCAGGTCGCCAGCGTGTAGTAGCCGCCCTGGACGCCGGTGGACAGCAGCCCCGCGAAGACGGTGGTCCGCAGCAGGCCGGGGGCGTCGGCCGTGCCGGGCCTGAAGATCGCCGCGAAGGAGCCCTTCCGCGGGTTCCCCTCCCGTTCGGCGGCCGCCTCCGGGGCGTCGTGCACCCGGCGCCTGACCCAGACGACGAGCAGCGCGGGCAGCGCGCCCGTCCAGAACATCACCCGCCACGCGAGATCCTCACCGACGAACTGGAAGACCAGGGTGGAGACGAGGACCGCGAGGCCCCATCCCACGGCCCAGGAACTCTGGACCGCCCCCAGCGTGCGCCCGCGGTGCCTGGGACTCGCGTACTCGGCGACGAGGATCGCCCCGACCGCCCACTCGCCGCCGAAACCGAGGCCCTGCAGGGCCCGGAACACCAGCAGCGTCTCGTAGTTGGGGGCGAAGCCGCAGGCCACGGTGAAGACGGCGTACGTGAGCACGGTGATCATCAGTGCCTTGACCCGGCCGATCCGGTCCGCGACCACACCGGCGACGGCCCCGCCGATCGCGGAGACGACCAGGGTGACCGTGGTGAACAGGCCGGTCTGGCCGCTGTCCAGGCCGAAGTAGGCCGCGAGGGCGACCATGCTCAGCGGCAGCGTGAAGTAGTCGTACGAGTCCAGGGCATAGCCGCCGAACGCGCCGGCGAAGGCGCGGCGGCCCCGCGGGCCGAGCGCGCGCAGCCAGCCGAAGGGGCCGTCGTCGGAGGGGGGTTCGCCCGGGCCGGCCGAGGGGCCGGTCTTCAGGGCCGGTGGCGGAGGAGTCGTGCTCATGGGCACCTCGCAGTGAGGGACGGAGGGTGCGTGAGGACTGAGCCGTGCCGTGCCGTGCGGAAGCGGTGGCGCCGGGCGGGTGCGGTCGGCGCCTGCCCGCCAAGGTAGAGGATCGTTGAACGATCCTTCAATACCCCTGTTGTCTCGTTCTGCCGTCTGCGGTTGAATCCCGGGCATGGCAGAGCTGACCGGACTGGCCGACGACCGTGCCCTGCTGGGCCGCACCAGCACCGCCGAGCGGGTCGCGGACATCCTCAGGAGCCGCATCGCCGAGGGCTTCTTCCCGCCGGGCACCCGGCTGTCCGAGGACAGCATCGGCGGCGCGCTCGGCGTGTCCCGCAACACGCTGCGCGAGGCGTTCCGGCTGCTCACCCACGAACGGCTGCTCGTGCACGAGCTCAACCGCGGTGTCTTCGTACGGGTGTTGACCGTCGACGACGTGCGCGACATCTACCGCACCCGCGCCCTCGTCGAGTGCGCCGTGGTACGGGGCCTCGGCGCGCCGCCGTACGCCGTCGAAGGGCTCGCGGCGGCGGTCGCCGAGGGGCGGCGCGCGGCGCGGGAGGGCGACTGGAAGGGCGTCTCCACGGCCAACATCCACTTCCATCGGGAACTCGTGGCGCTCGCCGGGAGCACCCGCACCGACGAGGTCATGCGCAGCGTCTTCGCCGAACTGCGCCTGGCCTTCCACGTAGTGGACGACCCGCGTCGGCTCCACGAGCCCTACCTGGCCCGCAACCGGCAGATCCTGCTGAGTCTGGAGGCAGGCCGGGGGGACGAGGCCGAGAAGCTGCTCGCGGAGTACCTCGACGACTCGCTGGAAGGGCTGGTGGAGGTGTACGGGCGGCGCGTGTCCGACGCGGGGACGGGCGTGGCCTGACGCTCCACGGGGCCGGCCGGGGGCACGGGAAGCCGGTGCCTCCGCGCGCGGGGGCGGGCCGGTGAACGCCCCGCGAGAGGGCGTGCCGTGCCGGGGTGGCAGCGGAGGTTCCGAGGGCGGGCCGCGGAGCGTCCCGCGAGGAGGCGGGGCGCGGGGGCGACGGTGCGCGGAGCGGCTCCCGCGGGGTGCGGCGGTGACGGGCGGGCCGCGGGCGCGTGGGCGCTTCTGCGTCGTTTAGACCGTTGTCAGACCGAGGACCTAGTCTGTGCACCGTGACTTCGCCTGCATCGACGGACCGTGTTCCGCCCCAGCTCAGCGCGGGGCCGCGCCCCGCCCAGGGCCCGGCCGCCGACGAGGGTCTGGCGCGGCGGCTGCGCGCGCTCGCCTGCACCGCGCCGCTGCACGATCTCGACGCCCGCAAGGTCAACCTCGCGGGGGAGTACTCGGTGTACGGGATGGCGGAGGTGGCCCTCGCCGCCATCGACCTCGTCACGCTCAACATGGACTTCGACACGGGCGCCGACCACGACCAGATAGTTGCCCGCCTCATCCCCCGCATCGCGGCCCAGGCACCGCAGCGACCCGTCGCCGAACACGAGCGGGTGGCCCGCTGGGTCCTGGAGAACCTGATCAACGTCGGCAGCGTCGACCGCGGCTTCCGCGCCGTGTACGGCACCTTCGCGCCCGACGGCAGCTACGTCCGCCGCGACTACGACTTCAAGCTGATCGAGGAGGTGCCCGGCTACGGGGGGAGCGTCTACCTCCGTACGACCGACGAGGCGGTCAACGTCCTCGTCGGCGCCCTCGACACGGACGTCACGAGCGCGCAGATCGCCGCCGAGGTCAAGCTGGAGGTGCTGATCAGCCGGGGCAGGCTCGCCGACGCGCAGCTCGCCGCCGAGCAGGCCCGCTACCGCACCGTGCAGTACTCGGAGACGCTGCGCAGGGCCCTGGACGCGACACGGCGCAACGTCCGCGCGGTCGACTGGCTCCAGACCGTCCCCGACATGATCGCGGAAGCGCTCGACCACGTCGCCGACCGCTACCGCCACGAGAACGCGATCCTCACCAACATCCGCAAGGCCCGTGACGAGTCCGAGGACCCCGAGCAGAAGCGGCGCGCCGCCGAGCTGGTCGACATCGTCAAGGACTGCATCCGCCGGCACACCCTGCTGCAGTCCCGGCTCCTGGAGGCGGGGCCGCTGTTCCGCGCCGAGCAGGACCGGCAGGCCTTCGCGACGCCCATGACCACCTCGGGCATCGACCTGTACGGCCATCTCGTCGCGCCCGTCCTGCCGCTCCCCGTGGAGCAGGCGACGCGCGTCACGGACGCCTTCTTCGCACGCGGCACCGGGCTGCGCACGCCCGTCTCGGTGCGGGTCGGGGACCTCGTGGACATCCTGCTGACGCCGCCCGTGGAGCGGGAGCACCTCGGCGCCGAGATGCCCGAACCCGACCTGATCGCCACCCCGGACGACAGCCGGTTCAGCGAGGAGCAGCTGGCCGCCGCCATGGAGCTGCTCGAACTGCCCGCGGACGCCCCCCGGCGGCTGTCCGGGCTCCTCGCCGAGGCCCGCCGCAAGGACCCAGAACTGCCGTACCTCGTCGCCCTCCTGGCCGTGCACGCGGCCAGCCCGCCGGTCGGCACCGCCTACCGCCAGGGCGAGGCGAAGCTGCTGTTCGCCGTGGACGACGGGACCGAGCTGGACGATCCCGAGTTCGGCGGTGCGGACCTCATCGTCGGGACGGCGCTGCTCGACGCGGCCGGGATGGCCGCCGGCCGGACGGAGGCGGCGTGACCACCCGGCCCCGACCGCCCGCCGACCGCGCCCCGTCCAGCCGCTCGCGGACCGGGCCCCGCGCCGGTGACCGGCCTCGCGTCCGCCGACCGCGCCCGGCCGGCGAGGCGCCGCTCCGGCACCGCGGTGACCCGGGGGGCCGGGTGACGGCCCTGTCCGGTGCCGCGCCGTCCGTCGGTGCGCGAGGGATCGTCTTCGCCTGCTGCCTCGGACTGACTGGTGCGGCGCCGCCGGTCGGTGCGGGAGGGACTGTCTTCGCCCGCTGCTCCGGTCCGTCCGGTGCCGCGCCGCGGGTGGGCCCGGGACGGACCGTCCTCGCCCGCTGCCCCGGCCCCTCCGGAGAGGCGGCCGGACCGGGGCGGCGGCACGCGCACGCCGGTGCGGCGCGTCCGCCCGCCCTCGCAACCCGCGCCCCCGGCCGGGGCGTCACCCCCGTACCGATGAACCAAGGAGCCTGAGCCGTGACCGAGCACGTCGAGTGGAGTGAACCGGAGGCAGCCGCCGCTCCGGCGAGCGCCGCCGTCACCCCCGCCGACGCCGCCGACGCGGCGCGGCTCGTCGCGTTCGGACTGCAGCCCAAACTGCAGCCCGCCCGCGACCAGGAGTACACCGAACTGCTGCGCCGCTACCGCGAGGACCCGCCGTTCGCCCGGCTCGCGGACGCCGTGGCCGCCGGGCTCGGCCTCGTCGTCCTGGAGGTCTCCCCACGCGCGGGCATGGCCGTGACCGCCGCCGAGGACTCCGTGTTCGCCGTCCGCATGGGCGACTACGCGCGCCGGACGTCCGCCGACTCCGGCGACCGGTTCCTGCACGGCCTCGCCCATCTCGCCGTCGCCGCCATGGCGTTCCCGCGCCCCGAGGACCTGGCCGACGACGGCTACATCGGGCGGGTCACGGTCAACGGCGTCGACGCCTTCGTCCGGCAGGCCTGCCGGCGCCTGGAGGAGCGGGCCGACGAGACCGGCGAGAACACCGACCCGGCGACGGACGCGCCGGGCCTGGAGGCCGCCTGGCGGATCTGGGCGCGGCGCAGCTCCACCGGCGCCACCAAGGACGCGCGCAGACTGGCCGGTTCGACGACGGGCATCGTCGGCAAGGCCGCCGCGTTCCTGACCGAATCCGGCTTCCTGCAGCGCACCGGCGACGACTCCGGGGGCACGTACCGGACCACCGCCCGCTACCAGCTCCAGGTCCGGGACATGGCGGGCGGCGCGGCCATGGCCGAACTCCTGGAGCTGGGCGTCGTCCCGGTGACCGACGGCACCCCGAGCCTGCTGCCCGCCGAGCAGACCGACGACCTGGAACTCGTCGCCGACGCCGGACTGCCGTTCCACTCCTGACCGCACCGCCCCCCCACACGATCACGAGAGTCCGCCGCCATGTACGAGCTGTCCCGGGTCCGCCTCTACTCCATCGGGCCCGCCGGCGCGCGCTACGCCGACACCGTCCTGGACCTGAGGGGCGTGGGCGAGCCCGTGCCCGACCCCGCGCCCACCCAGGCGGAGTTCTTCGAGGAGGAGCCCGTCGGGCCGCCGCGCCGCCCGGCACCCGCGGGCGTGCTCTTCCTGGAGAACGGCGGCGGCAAGTCGGTCCTGCTCAAGCTGATCTTCTCGGTCATGCTGCCGGGCCACCGGAACACCCTGGGCGGTGCCAGCTCCGGCGTGCTGCGCAAGTTCCTCCTCGCGGACGACTGCGGACACGTCGCGCTGGAATGGCAGCACACCCTGACCGGCGAGTGCGTCGTCGTCGGCAAGGTCAGCGAGTGGCGGGGCCGGCAGGTCTCCAACGACCCGCGGAAGTTCGCCGAGGCCTGGTACTCCTTCCGGCCCGGCCCCGGGCTGAGCCTGGACAACCTGCCCGTCGCCGAGGCCACCGCCGTCCGGCCGCCGGTCGAGGGCGTCTCCAACGCGCAGGGGCGGCGCCGCACCATGAAGGGCTTCCGGGACGCGATCACCGAGGCCGGCAAGGCCTACCCGCACCTGGAAGTGCACTGGGAGGAGATCCACGACCGCTGGAACGAGCACCTCGGCGACCTGGGCCTCGACCCCGAACTCTTCCGCTACCAGCGCGAGATGAACGCGGACGAGGGCGAGGCCGCCGGCCTGTTCGCGGTCAAGAAGGACTCCGACTTCACCGACCTGCTGCTGCGCGCCGTCACCGACACCCGGGACACGGACGGGCTCGCCGACCTCGTCGGCGGCTTCGGCGACAAACTCGGCAGGCGCGCCGAGCTCATCGCCGAACGGGACTTCACGGCCGGGTCCGTGGACCTCCTCACGCGGATCGTCGAGGCCGCCGAGGCCCGCGGCCGCGCGCGGGACGTCCACACGGGCGCCGAGCGGCGCACCCGCACACTGGCCCGGCGGCTCTCCGCGCGGTCGGTCCAGGAGCGGCACCGCGTGGGCGACCTCGCCCGGCAGGTCACCGCGGCCGCGCACACGGTCACTGAAGCCGAGGGCGCGCGCTCCCGGAGTGAGCTGATCGCCGCCGAACTCGCCTACCGGCACGCCTCGTTGGCCCTCGCCGCCACCGAGAGGTCCGCAGCGGCCCAGAAGCGGGAACTCGCCGACGCGCGGACCCTGCACGCCGCCTGGCAGGCCGCCGAACTGGTCCTGCGGCACCGCGCCGCCGCCGACCGCTCCGCGCGCGTCGCCTCGGCGATCCGCGAGGCCGAGCGGGACGCGGCACCCGCGCTCGCCGCCCGGGCGAAGGCCGCCGTCGACCTCGTACGCGCCCTGCACGGGGCCGCCGAGGGAGCCGAGGCGCTCGCCAACGAGGAGGAGGAGCGGTCCGCCGGACTCCAGGAGATCGGCGAGGCGGCGCACCGCGACGCGACGGCCGCCGCCACCGAGGCCCAGCGCGCCCGCAGCGAGATCGGCCATCTGCGCCAGCGGCTGGCCGAGGTAGAGCAGGAGACCGCCGAGGCGGTGCGCGCCGGCTGGCTCGACGACAGCGCCCCGGACGCCGACCCGGCGCGGGCCGCGCTGGCCGCGAGCGACGCCGAGAAGTCCGCCGTGGCCGCCTGGGACACCGCCCGGGACGCCTCGCGACGTGCCTCGGAGCACGCCCGCGAGGCGTCCGCCGCCGAGTCCCGCGCCGAACTGACCGCGGCCCGCGCGGCCGACGCGGCGACGGCCGCCGAGCGCGCCCACGACGCGGAGCGGCGCACGGCACTCGCCCTCGCGGGCGAGGAGCGGCTCACGGAACTGCTCGGCCTGCCCGGGGCCCCCGCCCGCACCGGTGTGCCGCAGCCCCGGCGGGACGAGAGCGCCGGCGAGGCGGGCCCTTCGGGGCAGAGCCCGCTCACCCCGGAGGAACTGGACCGCTGCGCCGACGAGTTGCGCCGGATGCTCGACGACGGCGTCGCCTCCGCCGAGCGCCAGCTCTTCGACCTGCGGACCGCCGCGGCCGACGACGCGCGGATCCTCGGCGCGCTCGGTGACGGCGGGCTGCTGCCGCCCGGCCCGGACGTGCTGGCCACCGTCGAGTACCTGGGCGAGCACGGCATCCCGGCACTGCCCGGATGGCGCTACCTCGCGCAGGCCGTCGACCCCGTCGACCACGCCCGCGTGCTGGCCGCCCGGCCCGAGCTGGTCGACGGGGTGATCATCACCGACCCGGACACCCACGCCCGGGCCCGCCAGGCGCTCGCCGAGGCCGCGCTGCTTCCGCGGTCCGCCGTCGCCGTCGGCACGGCCGCCGCACTGCTCGCCCCGACCCCGGCTCCGGGCTCCGGTGACGGCGGGGACGTGTTCCTCGTACCGCCGAACCCGGCCATGCACGACGAGCACGCCGCCGACGAGGAGCGGCAGGCACTGCGGGTCCGCGCGGCCGGCCGGGACGAGGAGATCCGCACCCTCGCGGCCCGGCTCGGCAAGGACCGTGAGCTGGCGGCGCGCCTGGCGTCCTGGCGTGCCGGATGCCCCGCCGGGCGGCTCGTGGAGCTGGCCGGCGCCGCCCGGGACGCCCGCGCCTTCGCCGAGGAGGCGGAGGCCGAGCTGGCCGAGGCGCGGGCCGTCCGCGCCGAGGCCGACGAGGAGGCCGCCGAGGCGGCCCTCGTGCGGGACGAGCGGCAGGAGGCCGCCCAGCGGGCCCGGCGTGCCGCGGACGCCCTCGCCGGACTCGCCTTCCGCCTGCGCGAGCGGGCCGCCTGGCAGGTCAAGCTGCGGGAACTCGCCGACGACGCCGCCGAGTCGGAGAGCCGCGCCCAGCACTGCCTGGAACGCGCACGCGCCGCCGACGAGGACCGGCGCGCCGCCCAGCGCGCCGCCGACGACGCCCGCCGCACGGCCCGAGCGCTGCGCGCCGAGCGCGCCGAGATCGCGGGCGTGCCCGACGACGTCATGGAGGCCGATGGCACCGACGGCGCCGACGGCACACCCAGGTCCTCGCTGCCCGCTCTGCGCGAGGCCTACCGCGCCGCCTCCCAGCTCTACGAGAAGGTCGGCGTCGGCGCCGACCTGCGCGCCGAACAGGCCCGGGCCGAGAGCGACGAGAGCGCGGCGATCGCCGAGTTCGACCGGCTCAGCAACAAGGTGCGCACACGCGCCGCACAGCTCCTGGAATCGCCGGACGGCTCCGACGGCCCCTCCCGGCAGGCCGCCGCGGCCCGCGCCGAGGAGCTGGTCCAGCTCCTGGAGACCCGCATGTCGACGGCGAGCGAGCAGCTCGGCCGGCTGCGCGGCGAGGCCGAGCGGCACGCACCCGAGGACGGCGAAGCCCATACCGAACTCCCCGAGGAGCTGACGCCCCGGGACGCCGAGCACGCCCAGACGCTGCTGCGCACCGCCACCGCCGAACTCGCCGCCCGCACCGAGGCGGTGAGTCAGGCCCGCGCGGCGCACACCGAGCTGCTCGACGCGCACCGCGCCGCGGAGGACGCCGCCGGCGGCTTCGAGGAGACGGCCGCCCTGCTCCGGGACCTGCTGCGCGAGCACCCGGCAGACGAGGAGCAGGACGAGACCGAGCCCTACCCCGGCACGCTGGAGGAGGCACGGCACGCCGCCGCCGAGACCCGGCGCTCGCTGCGCGGCTGCGCCGCCGACCTGTCCGCCGCCGAGGCCGCCGTGCGCGAGGCGAGCGACATCCTCGTCCGGCACGCCAACTCCACGCGCTACGAGCAGGTCCGCACCCCGGCGCGGCAGCAGATCCGCGAGCTGCCCGCCGCCGCGCTGCCGGAGCACGCCCAGAAGTGGGCGGACGCCTTCGCCCCCCGACTGCGCGTGCTCACCGACGAGTTGGCCCAGCTGGAGCGGAACAGGGACTCGATCGTCGACCGCCTCCGGGGGCTGGTGGAGTCGTCGCTCGCCACCCTGCGCTCCGCGCAGCGGCTCTCCCGGCTGCCCGAGGGGCTCGGCGAGTGGTCGGGGCAGGAATTCCTGCGCATCCGCTTCGAGGAGCCCGACCAGGCCACGCTCACCGAGCGGCTCGGGGAGGTCGTCGACGAGGCCACCCGGGCCGCCGTCAAGAAGAACTCGGACATGCGCCGCGACGGCATGTCGTTGCTGCTGCGGGGCGTCAGCGCCGCCCTCCACCCGAAGGGCGTCGCGGTCGAGATCCTCAAGCCGGACGCCGTGCTGCGTGCCGAGCGCGTCCCCGTCGGGCAGATGGGCGACGTCTTCTCCGGCGGCCAGCTGCTCACTGCCGCCATCGCCCTGTACTGCACGATGGCGGCGCTGCGCAGCAACGACCGCGGCCGCGACAAGCACCGGCACGCCGGGACGCTCTTCCTCGACAACCCCATCGGGCGCGCCAACGCGACGTACCTGCTGGAACTCCAGCGCGCCGTGTCCGACGCGCTGGGCGTCCAACTGCTGTACACCACCGGTCTGTTCGACACGACCGCGCTCGCCGAGTTCCCGCTCGTCATCCGGCTGCGCAACGACGCCGACCTGCGGGCCGGGCTGAAGTACATCAGCGTCGAGGAGCACCTGCGGCCCGGGCTGCCCCGGGAGGCGGCCGCGGGGGAGCCCGGCCACAGCGAGATCACCGCGACGCGGATGTACAAGCGACCGGCGCCGAGCGCCACGTAGCGTCCGGCCGCGTTCGCCCGGGGCGGGTGACAGTGCCCGGCCCCGGGCTCTCCGGGCGCCGTCAGTCGGTCGCCGGGGCGGCGACGGGGGCGGGCGCCGGCGGGTGCAGCCGGTGCTCGGCGAGGACGCCGGTGCGGTGCCGCTGCACGAACCAGTAGTAGGCGTACCCGCCGCCGGCGATCACCGCGACGAACAGGACCGCGCCCCAGCGCAGGTACCAGTGGTAGGGGGCGGCCGCGTTGTAGACCTCGGCCCGCGGCCAGATCAGGTTGACGGTCATGGCGGTGCCCCAGAGCACGGCGAGGATGTTGACCGGCAGGCCCCAGCGGCCCAGTGAGAATTTGCCGTCGCCCGCGGGCCGCCAGGTGCCGCGCAGACGCGCCACCAGCATCGGGACGGTCACGCCGAGGTAGGCGAGGTAGACCATGACGATGCCGATGCTGGTGACGACCGTGAAGATCTGCGGCTGGCGGATGTTCACGACGAGGATGGCCATGGCGAGGACGCCGATGATCACCGCGGGCAGCACCGGCGTCTTGAAGCGCGGGCTGACCCGGGCCATCAGGGCGGACGCGGGCAGGTTGTTGTCCCGGGCCATCGCGAAGGCCAGCCGGATCGCCGCCGTGTGCACCGCGAGCGCGCACACCGTGACCGCGATGAGCACGCACCACAGCATCGCCTTGCCGGCCGTCGGGCCGAGCACGTCGAGGACGATGTACTGCAGCCCGTCCGTGGACAGCTTCTCGCCCCTGAGGCCGCCGACGCTCATCAGCGCGAGCAGCAGGACCAGCCCGCCGAGGACGAACGAGGCGACGATCGCGCGGAGGATGGCACGGGGCGCGTTGCGCGAGGGGTCCAGGGACTCCTCGCCCAGTGAGGCCGCCGTGTCGAAGCCGTACATGACGTACGCGGACGCCAGCGAGGCGACGAGGAACGGTCCGAGGTAGCCGAGCGACTGCCCGGCCCCGTGGCCCTGCGTCTCCATGACGACCTGCGGTCCGCGCGTGATGTGGACGGCGAACAGCACGATGAGGACGACGGTGGCGACCAGCTCGATGAGGACACCGGCGCTGTTGATGGTGGCCATGAGCTTCACGCCGAAGGCGTTCACCAGCGTGGTGAAGAGTATGAGCACGCCCGCCAGCACCACGGCGTTCGTCGCGACGTCGTACTTCCCGGTGCCGTCCCCGACGAACTGGAAGACGGACGAGATCTGCGGCAGCGTCAGCTGGTAGGCGAGGGCCACGGCGGCGATGGAGACGATGGACGCGACGAGCATCATCCACCCGGCCAGCCAGCCGAGGTGCGGATTGCCCACCTTCTTCGACCAGTTGTAGACGGACCCTGCCACGGGGTGCCGGGCGGCCAGCTCGGCGAAGCACAGGGCCACCATGAACTGTCCGGCGAAGACCATCGGCCAGGACCACCAGTAGGCGGGGCCGCCGCTGCCGTAACCGAAGTAGAACAGCTGGAAGGTGCCGGTGAGGATGGAGATGTAGCTGATGCCGGCGGCGAAGGTGTGGAAGTTGCCGAGGGTGCGCTTGAGTTCGGGGCGGTAGCCGAACTCGGCCAGTTCTGAGTCGTCGTTGTGCCCGGTCGTGGACGGACGGGTGGTCATCAGCGGCCTCCTGGATCGGCGAGCGGGGACGACTCGTGCGGGAGCCCCACCGGTCCGCCCGTCGATGCCCACACCTGTCGGGCCGCCCGGCGACGCCACCCTCATCAGGCCGACGCGCAACTCTCGTACCAGGAGGGCCCGTCCGGCAATCCCCGCGCCCGCGTGACTCGACCGAATCCGCGCGGACGAGGCCGCCGTCCCGCGCCTCTCCTACGAGTGCGACAGCCGGCGGGCGCCGCTCCGGCGCCGTATCCGCTGCTGGGCGCGCTCCGCCGTGCGGGCGTGCCGGCGGGCGGTGCGGCGCTCGCGCCTGAGCGCGCGTGCCGTGCTGCTCGGGACGGACACCACTCCGTGCCGCTGGTTCCAGACCTGGCGGGTGACCCAGACGTCGAGGGCGGCCCAGGTGGCCACCACGGTGCTCGCGACGCTGCTCAGGACCATCGGGAAGGCCAGCCAGGAGCCGGCCAGGGTGCACAGGAAGGCCACCACACCCTGCATGAGTGTCACCGCGATGATGATCACCGCGCGCACGGCCGCCGTACGCACCGGATCGGGCAGCCGGCGCCTGCGCGCGGGCTCCTCGACCCACAACGGCCGGTAGGAGTAACGCTCCTCGCCGCGCTCGCGGGCCGCTACGCCGTACCCGGCGCCCTTCTCCCCGTCGACAAGGCCGGCCGTCGGGCCACCGCTCTCCGCCGAGGGCCGGGGTGTGGTCAGGACCTCGTCCGCCGGAACCATCCGGGCGCCGTCGGTGTCGTCCCCGCGCGGGTCGGTCCCTAGGGGATCCGTGGCGTCACCGGTGCCGTGAGGACCCCGTGGCCCGGCCGTCGTCGCGTCGCGTCCGTCCGTCGTGGCGCCGGGATCCGGGGCCTGCGGTCCCCGTCGTGCCGCCACTGGCGCCGCCACGCCGCTCCTGAGCGCCTCGCGCTCCACCGTGCCCATCAACTCGTCACTCCCCATCCCCAGCAGACCGCTCGCCCTGGTGCCTCAGGACTCCCACTTCCCAGTGGCTGCCCGGCTTGCGCTGTTTTACGCGGCCCGGACGTGGCCCGCGGCACCATGCGGCTGATTCCGCCCCTCGTTCCCGTACAGAAAGACGAACGACCTCCGGCAAAGATTCCCGGCGACCGAAGGTTTCCGGCCAACCGGGCGGACACATCTGCGGGTTGTGGCCCCGGTGCGGGGGCCGCGACCGGGAGGCAATCTCCCGCAATGCCCGGACAACTGCTGATGTCCCGTGCGGTGCAAGGCAGATGGAGGTTCGGACAGCCCTTCGAGATACCACTGTGTCGGTAGTAGGCTCACGCCGTTTGTTGACGCACATGTGTGCCCCCGGGCCGGCGGGGGTCGAGCTGGGGGAGGCCATGCGCTTTCGCGGGAAGTCCATCCGCCGGAAGATCGTGGCGCTGCTACTCGTGCCGCTCGTGTCCCTGACCGCGATCTGGGGCTTCGCCACGGTGCTCACCGGGCGCGAGGCGATCCACCTGTTCGAGGTGTCCGACGTCGTCGAGAAGGTCGGCTTCGCCACCGAGGACACCATCGGCGTCCTCCAGCAGGAACGCCGCCAGAGCCTCGTCCACCTCGCCGACCCCCGTGCCTCGGACGCCCAGGCGGCGCTCAGGCGCAGCAGGGCCGCCACCGACAAGGCCGTCGCCGAGATCCGCGGGAACGCCGAGGACCCGGACGTACGGGCGGAGATGAGCGAGGGCACCGGTGGGCGCGTCGCCTCGATCATGGACGCCCTCGACGGGCTGGACTCGCTGCGCCACGGCGTCGACGAGGGCACCGTCGACCGGACGCAGGCACTCGACCTCTACAACCGCATCGTCGATCCCTGCTACGTCCTCCTGGCCAACCTCCACGTGCTGGACGACGTCGAGATGGACAAGCAGGGCCGGGCGCTGGCCAACGTCGCCCGGGCCCGGGAGCTGCTCTCCCGCGAGGACGCGCTCCTCGGATCGGCGCTCGTCGCGGGCCGGATCACCGGCGATGAGATCCGCGACGTCTCGGACCTCGTCGCCCAGCGCGGCCTGCTGTACGACACCAGCCTGCCGTTGCTGCCCGCCGCCGAGCGGGCCCGCTTCGAGCACTACTGGCGGAACGCGGGCACCGCGCCGCTGCGCAACGCCGAACAGGCCGTTGTCGCCGCGCCCCCGGGCGCGCCCCGCGGGGTCACCGCGAAGAGCTGGGACGAGACGGCCGGACGGACCCTCGTCGAGCTGGAGCGGATGGACGACGAGGCGCAGGACCGCTACCGGGACCGGGTCCAGCCCCTGGCCGTCAACGTCATCGTCAAGGCCGCCATCGCGGGTGTCCTGGGTCTGGCCGCCCTGCTCGTCTCCCTGTTCCTGTCCGTGCGCATCGGCCGGACCCTGATCCGCGACCTGCGCAGACTGCGGCTGGAGGCCCACGAGGCGTCCGGCGTACGGCTGCCGAGCGTCATGCGCCGGCTCTCCGCGGGCGAACAGGTCGACGTGGAGACGGAAGTGCCGCGCCTGGAGTACGACAAGAACGAGATCGGCGAGGTCGGCCAGGCGCTCAACACCCTCCAGCGTGCCGCCGTCGAGGCCGCCGTCAAGCAGTCGGAACTGCGCGAGGGCGTCTCCGAGGTCTTCGTCAACCTCGCCCGCCGCAGCCAGGTCCTGCTGCACAAGCAGCTCACACTGCTCGACACCATGGAGCGCAGGACCGAGGACACCGACGAACTCGCCGACCTGTTCCGCCTGGACCACCTGACGACGCGTATGCGCCGCCACGCCGAGGGGCTCGTCATCCTCTCGGGTGCGGCGCCCTCCCGGCAGTGGCGCAAGCCCATCCAGCTCATGGACATCGTGCGCGCCGCCGTCGCCGAGGTCGAGGACTACGAGCGCATCGAGGTACGCCGGCTGCCGCGGGTCGCCGTCACCGGCCCGGCGGTCGCCGACCTCACCCACCTCGTGGCCGAACTCCTGGAGAACGCCACGGTGTTCTCGCCTCCGCACACGGCCGTGCAGGTGCTCGGCGAGCGCGTCGCCAACGGCTTCACGCTGGAGATCCACGACCGCGGACTCGGCATGGCCGCCGAGGCGCTGCTCGACGCCAACCTCCGGCTCGCCGAGACCCCCGAGTTCGAGCTCTCCGACACCGACCGGCTCGGCCTCTTCGTGGTCAGCCGGCTCGCCCAGCGGCAGAACGTCCGCGTGTCCCTGCAGCCCTCCCCGTACGGCGGCACCACGGCCGTCGTCTTCATCCCCGACGCGCTGCTCACCGACGACGTCCCCGACACGAACGGCACCGGCTTCCGTCTCGACCGTGCGACGCCGGCGAAGGACGCCGGGAGCGAGCAGGACCACAAGACGGCGCAGGTTCCGGTACGGCTGCCGGGCCTGCCGGCCTCGATCCTGGACGGCCCCGTCGAACTGGAGGCCCCCGTCGGCCTCGACGGCCTGGGCGACCTGCCCGGCGTCCTGGGCGAGGACGACGGGGAGGGAGGCGGCCTCTTCCGGCCGCGCCGCTCCATCACCGGTGTCCCGGGTGAGCACCAGCAGGCGCGTGAGGGCCAGGGCGAGACCGCGCGCCCCGGTGACCCCGTCCGCCCCGAGGCACCCGTGCCGTTGCCGCAGCGCCGCAGGGCCCCCAAGCTGGTCAGCTCCCACGGGCGCCCGGTGACGGAGGCGAGGTCCCGGCGCGGGGCCGCCGACGGGGAGCAGCCGCCGGAGAGCGTGGAGCCGCTGCCGTCGGAGCACGTGGACTTCCAGGACGCGGCACCCTCCGCGGCCCGCCGCGGTACACGCGCCGACACGGCACGCGCCGTCCTCGAACGCTCCGCGTCGTCGCGTCGTTTCGGCGGCGGACGCGGCGAGGCCCCGGGCGGCCCGGACGGCGGACACGGCGACGCGGCGGCGCCCCTCGGGAGCGAGCGCCCCGGCACCCCCGGGCGGAACGGTGACGCCGGCGGGGCTCCCGCCGCCCCCGCGCGCGGGCGCCGTACCGCCCGGCCGGGCGGTACGGACGAGACGGTCGCGCCCACCGGGCCGGCGGTCGGCGCCGAGGGCCCGGACACGAGCGCGCTGCCCCGCCGGGTGCGGCAGGCCAGCCTCGCCCCGCAGCTGAAGGACGGACCCGAGCGGCGCACCGAGCGCGACCGGACCGCGAGCGACGGTGCACCGCCCGCCGAGCGTGACGCCGACGACGTACGCAGCCGCATGGCCTCCCTCCAGCGGGGCTGGCAGCGCGGCCGCGAGGAGAACGCCGGGGGCGACGATGCCCACGGCGGCTCAGCACCAGGAACGACAGAGGGAGACGGTCGATGACCGCACCGAAGGCCGCAGGGCACCCCGTGAGCAGCGCGACGTCGGGGGAGCTCAACTGGCTCCTCGACGATCTGGTGGACCGGGTCGCCAGCATCCGCAAGGCGATCGTCCTCTCCGGCGACGGACTGCCCACGGGTGTCTCCAAGGACCTGACCCGCGAGGACAGCGAGCACCTGGCTGCCGTCGCCTCCGGGTTCCACAGCCTCGCCAAGGGTGTCGGCCGGCACTTCGAGGCGGGCAGCGTCCGGCAGACGATCGTGGAGCTCGACGACGCGTTCCTGTTCGTCACGGCCGCCGGCGACGGCAGCTGCCTGGCCGTCCTCTCCGAGGCCGAGTCCGACATCGGGCAGGTCGCCTACGAGATGACGCTCCTGGTCAAGCGGGTCGGCGTACATCTCGGCGCGGCTCCGCGCACCGATCTGCCCGCCGACGGGTAGTGGGATGGCATGAGCGGAGACGGTCAGGGGACCAGCCACTGGTTCGACGACGAAGCCGGACCGGTGGTCCGTCCGTACGCCATGACGCGCGGGCGCACCACCAGCCCGGCCCAGCACCGGCTCGACCTGATCGCGGTGGTCGTCACGGAGACCCACGCGGACGACCCCGAGGCGGACCAGGCGCTGTCCCCGGAGCACGTGGACATCGTCGAACTCTGCCGTGACGCACCGCAGTCGGTCGCCGAACTCGCCGCGGAACTCGACCTCCCCATCGGAGTGGTCAGGGTCCTGATCGGCGACCTCGTGGACGAGGAACTGGTGCACGTGACCCGCCCCGTACCGCCCGCGGAACTGCCGGACGAGAGCATCCTGCGCGATGTGATCAGCGGCCTCCGGGCGCTGTGAGCGGCGCGACCGGGGTGCGGACGTGAGCGGCCGGCGGCCTTGGCCCGGCCGCCGCGGACGCGTCGCGGAGCGCTCTCCCGGAGCCCGTGCCGCCGCCGTCCGCGCGGGCACGGCGTCCCGGCCGCGAGGGCGGGACCGCCACGGAACACGGCGGACGTGAGACGGCGGATGCCCGCCCCGGAGACGTACCTGTCATCGACATTCCGCGCGGCGGCCACGTCCGCCCCGCCCGACCCCAGCGAAGCAGGAGAAGAGACCGATGATCTTCGGGCGAACTGAGCGCGGCAAGCCTCCGGTCGAGCCCGTCACGCTCAAGATCCTCGTCGCCGGCGGTTTCGGCGTCGGGAAGACGACCCTCGTCGGCGCGGTCAGCGAGATCAGGCCGCTGCGGACCGAGGAGATGCTCACCGAGGCGGGGCGTCCGGTCGACGACATCAGCGGCGTCGAGGGCAAGAGGACCACCACGGTCGCGATGGACTTCGGCCGCATCACCCTGCGCGAGGACCTGGTGCTGTACCTCTTCGGTACGCCGGGACAGGACCGCTTCTGGTTCCTGTGGGACGAACTGGCCACCGGCGCCCTCGGTGCGATCGTCCTGGCCGACACCCGCCGACTGGAGGACTGCTTCGCCGCCGTCGACTACTTCGAGCGGCGCTCCATCCCCTTCGTGATGGGCGTCAACTGCTTCGAGGGCGCGGCCCGTTACCCGGCCGAGGACGTACGCCGGGCGCTCGACCTGGACGAGGGCGTCCCCGTGGTGCTCTGCGACGCCCGGGACCGCGAATCGGCCAAGGAAGTGCTCATCCGGGTCGTCCAGCACGCGATGGACCAGGCCGCCGTACGCCGTGAGGCCGTGACCGGCTGACGGCCGGTCCCCCGCGCGGCACCGCCGGTCCCGGGGGCGCCGCGGTGGTGGCGGACTCCCGTACGCCGTGCGCCGCGCCGGGCGGCCCGTGCGTGCGGCCCGTACCCCCGCCGACCGGGGTACGGGCCGCACTCCTGCACGCGCGCGTGGGCCCACGGGGACCCATACGCCCGCAGCACCGGCGACCGGGGCGTACACGCGCGGCGGCGTCATCCCACGCGCGCGTGCACCACCGGTCGGATCAGACGCCCTCCTCGTGCCAGCCGAAGCTCTTCTCCACCGCCTTGTGCCAGTTGTGGTACTCGCGGTCGCGCTCGGCGGACTCCATGACCGGTGTCCACTCGACGTCCTTCTGCCAGTGCGTCTTGAGTTCGTCGAGGTCGCTCCACACGCCCGTGGCCAGGCCGGCCGCGTACGCCGCGCCCAGACACGTCGTCTCCGACACCTTCGGGCGGATCACCGGGACGCTGAGCACGTCCGCCTGATGCTGCATCAGGAGGTTGTTCTTGGTCATGCCGCCGTCGACCTTCAGGGTGGTGATCTGTACCCCGGAGTCCTGGTACATGGCGTCGACGACCTCACGGGTCTGCCAGCTCGTGGCCTCCAGGACCGCGCGGGCCAGGTGCGCCTTGGTGACGTACCGGGTGAGGCCGGTGACGACACCCCGTGCGTCGGAGCGCCAGTAGGGCGCGTACAGGCCCGAGAAGGCCGGCACGATGTACGCGCCGCCGTTGTCCTCGACGCTCGCCGCCAGCGTCTCGATCTCGTCGGCGGTGCGGATGATCCCCAACTGGTCGCGGAACCACTGCACCAGGGCCCCGGTGATGGCGATCGAGCCTTCGAGGCAGTAGACCGGCGCCTCGTCGCCGATCTTGTAACCCATCGTGGTGAGCAGGCCGTTCTTGGAGGGGACGGGCCGGTTGCCGGTGTTGAGCAGCAGGAAACTGCCCGTGCCGTAGGTGTTCTTGGCCGTGCCGACGTCGTAGCAGGCCTGTCCGAACACGGCCGCCTGCTGGTCGCCGAGCGCCGACGCGACCGGCACGCCCCCGAGTTGGCCCACGGCGGGGCCGTACACCTCGGAGGAGGACCGGATCTCGGGCAGCATCGCCTCCGGGATGTTCATCGCGGAGAGGATGGACGGGTCCCACTGGAGGGTCTCCAGATTCATCAGCATGGTGCGCCCGGCGTTGGTCACGTCGGTGACGTGCCGCCCGCCGTCCGTGCCGCCGGTCAGGTTCCAGATCAGCCACGAGTCGATCGTGCCGAAGGCGATCTCACCGCGTTCGGCACGCGCGCGCAGCCCCGGCACGTTGTCCAGCAGCCAGGCCGCCTTGGGCCCGGAGAAGTAGCTGGCCAGCGGCAGCCCGGTCTGCTCGCGGAAACGGTCCTGCCCGTCCGTGCCGCCCAGTTCGTGGCAGAGGGCGGAGGTACGGGTGTCCTGCCAGACGATGGCGTTGTGCACGGGCTTGCCCGTGGCGCGGTCCCACAGCACCGTCGTCTCGCGCTGGTTGGTGATGCCCAGCGCGCTGAGCTGGTCGGCGCGCAGCCCGGCCTTGGCGATCGCTCCGGCGACCACGGCCTGCACCTTGGACCAGATCTCGGTGGCGTCGTGCTCCACCCAGCCGGGCTTGGGGAAGATCTGCCGGTGCTCGCGCTGGTCGACGGCGACGATCGCGCCGGCCCGGTCGAAGACGATGCAGCGGCTGGAGGTGGTGCCCTGGTCGATGGCGGCGACGTACTTCTCGGCGTTGTCCGGCATGGATACCCCTTGGTCGCTCGAACTCAGAAGGCGGCGTTGTAGAGGAGGCCCGCGAGCGCCCCTCCGATCAGCGGGCCGACGACCGGGACCCAGGAGTAGCCCCAGTCGGAGGTGCCTTTGTTCGGGATGGGCAGGAACGTGTGCACGATGCGCGGGCCCAGGTCGCGCGCCGGGTTGATGGCGTACCCGGTGGGTCCGCCGAGCGAGAGCCCGATGCCGACGACCAGCAGGGACACCAGCAGCACCGAGATGCCGGAGCCGTAGATCCCCTGCTCTCCGGGGACCGGGCCGATGCCGATGCCGATGTTCTTGCCGAAGGCGAGGATCGGCAGCACGAGGGCGATCGTCGCGATGATCTCGGTGAGGAGGTTGGCGACCGGGTTCCGGATCTCGGGGATGGTGGAGAAGATGCCGAGGGTCGGCGTCGGCTCGTCCGCCGTCCCCTCCGTGGTGCCCGTCTTGCGGACGTTGGCCTGGAACTGCGCGAGGTAGACCAGGTAGGCCAGGACGGCGCCGATCATGGCACCCACCATCTGGCCGAGCACGTAGACCCACACCTTGTCCCACACGCCGGTGTCGACGGCGACGCCGATGGTGACGGCAGGGTTGAGGTGGCCGCCCGACAGCGGGGCGGCGGTGTAGGCGCCGGCCAGGACGGCGAAGCCCCAGCCGAACGCGATGACGATCCAGCCCGACGCTTGCGCTTTGGAGAATCTGAGAGTGACCGCGGCGCAGACTCCGGCGCCGAAGAGGATGAGGATCGCGGTACCGATGACCTCACCGACGAATATGTCTCCGTTGCTCATGGCGGCTCCTAGGCCCTCGCCCGGGGCGGTCCGCCCCGGTCCACCGTGCAGGGTGCGTTTCCCATGGCCGCTTCGGCCGAGGGCAGGGAGATCCCGCGCCCCGCCCGGCGTCCGTGACGAGCGTGCCGTAGCAGCGGAATCGCCCGTGGGGGGATGGCCCTTCGCGCAGGCGGGAACCCGAGCGGTACAGCGCCTGAAGACGCCCGAATGCGGCGATGCCGACTGACACCGGGAAGTGTTCACCGGCACTCAGGGGGCGTCAAGGTCGCCGACCGGAACCGTTCGCGACCGTGTGCGAGCCGCGGCCCGCGGACGGCGCGGAACGGCGGCCGCGCGACGGTCCCGGCCCGGGAGCCGCCCGTACGCCGCGGGTGCCGTCGCGTCAACTCCCGGACGCGAGAAGGCCGTTGACGCGCCGGCCGGACCGGTGGGCATCGCCCCTCGGCGCCGCGGCCGTCCGGCCCGGACGCCTCATCCCGCCTCGGCCGCCCCGCACCCCGCCTGTGCCGCCATGGGCCCCGGACCGCGGCGCACCTCGTGACCGGCCAGTCCCGCCCGCCCCAGGATCCAGCTGGCGCCCGGCAGGGCCTTCGCCGCCTGCTTGAGCGGTGCGAGGCACGCGGCGGCCTGCCGGTGGTCGGTCACGGTGCCGGGCGCGCACAGCACCGTGGCGAGGGACAGCGTCACCGCCAGCCCGCCCGCCGACCAGGGGACGTCGAGCACCGAGGCGGCCACCTGGTCGAGACCGTCGGGGTCGGCGAGGACCAGGAAGTCGTCGCCTCCGATGTGCCCCACGCGCGTGGTGTCGGACGCGGCGAGCTGCAACGCCCGCCCCACCGACCGGATCAGCTCGTCGCCTGCCGCGAACCCCGCCCCGTCGTTGACCCGTTTGAAGTGGTCGACGTCGAGCCAGCTCAGCGCGAAGGGCCGCCCGGCCGCGATCCGCCGGTCCACCTCCTCGGTGATCGCGTCCGAACCGGGCAGCCGCGTCAGCGGGTTGAGCCCCGCCGCCTCCTCGACCCGGCTCTCGGCCAGCGCCCGTACGAGGTCGGCGAGACGGACGACCCCCACGCACCGCCCGAGCCGGTCGACGACGGCGACGTCGTCGGACGTACGGTCCCGGTCGCCGCCCGCGACCACGTCCAGCACCTCCCACGCCGTCGCGTCGACGCCGACCGTGCGCGGCGGATCACCGAGCTTGGCGGCGGGCCGGTCGGCGTACAGGGCGTGCCCGTACCGCCCCGACATCGACAGCAGGAACCGGGACCGGTGCACCGAGCGCACGGGCACCCCGGACGCGTCGACGAGCAGCACCCCGGACACCTCGGGCGAGCCGGTGAGCAGCGCCCGCACGCGTCCCGCCGACGCCGTCGCGGGCAGCAGGGCGGCCGGCCGGACGAACTGCCGTACGGAGGGCCCCGACCGGGGCGTGGCCGTGAGGGCGGGGGAGACGGCCGGGACGTACACGTCGGCGGCGGGCAGCCGCGCCGGCGGGGCGAACAGCTGTCCCTGCGCGAGCTGCGCACCGGCGGCGACCGCGGCCGCGCACTGCGTCTCCGTCTCGACGCCCTCGACGGACAGCAGCGCGCCCGAGTGATCGCAGAACGTGCGCATCGCCCGCACCGCCGCGGGGCGGCTCAGCAGGGACGCGTCGAGCTTGATGAGTTCGGGGTCGAGGTCCGCGAGCAGCCGCAGGGGAACGTCGCCGTCCCCGACGCCGTCGGCGCAGATCCTGAAGCCCTCCGCCCGGAGCCCGGCCACCGCCTCCAGCAGCGCGTGCCGGGGCACGTGCGTGTACGGCGGGCCGATGTCGAGGGTGATCTCCCACGTCATCCGCCCGGCCTGCCGTACGGCCTCGCGCAGGGCGGCCAGACCCCCGAGATCCGCCAGCGTCCCGGCGAACACGTTGACGTGCAGCGGCAGCAGCGTCTCCTTGCGGGCGGCGGCGTGCACGGCCCACGCGGCCACCCGCCCGTCGAGCTCCGGGTCGCGGCGGGCCTGCGCCAGGATGTCCCCGGCCTCCGGACGCGCGAGTATCTCCAGCGCCGCGACCACTCCGGTCGTCAGGTTGACCACCGGCTGGAAGGCGAAGCGGAGAGTATCCGTCCAGGAGTGCACGGAAGCATGATGGCGCCGCTCGCGTACGCCGGAACGCGATTCACACGCTGTTCACACAGCATTCCCGCCCGGTCACACTGGGTACGCACACCCGTCCGGGCGCCGCCGGATCACCGCACCGCGATCACCGACGAACCATGCCCGAACAGACCTTGGTTGGCGGTGATCCCGACCCGCGCCCCCGCCACCTGCCGCCCCCCGGCCTCGCCCCGCAACTGCCATGTCAGTTCGCACACCTGGGCGATGGCCTGCGCCGGGACGGCCTCCCCGAAGGACGCCAGCCCGCCGCTCGCGTTCACCGGGGTCCGTCCGCCGAGCGCCGTCGCGCCCTCCCGCAGGAGCTTCGCCGCCCCGCCCTCGGCGCACAGCCCCAGATCCTCGTACCACTGCAGCTCCAGCGCCGTGGACAGGTCGTACACCTCGGCCAGCGACAGGTCCTCGGGCCCGACGCCCGCCTCCTCGTAGGCGGCACGGGCGATCGACGCGCGGAACGTCTCCCCGGTCGCGGCCACGGCCGCCGCGGAGTCCGTCGCGATGTCCGGCAGGTCCAGCAGGGTCTGCGGATAGCGGGGGGTCACCGTGGACACCGCACGGATCCGTACGGCCCCGGCCCGGCCGTGCCGCCGGGCGTACTCCGTGCTGCACAGCACGAGGGCCGCGCCGCCGTCCGACGTCGCGCAGATGTCGAGCAGGCGCAGCGGATCCGCCACCACGGCCGAGGCGGCGACCTCCTCGGCCGTGACCCGCGCGCGGTACCGCGCGTTCGGGTTCAGGGCGCCCGCGGCGGCGTTCTTCACCTTGACCCGCGCGAAGTCCTCGGGCGTGTCCCCGTGCAGGGCCATCCGGCGCCGCGCGTACAGCCCGAAGTACGCCGGGTTGGTCGCCCCGAGGAGCCGGAAGCGCAGCCAGTCCGGGTCGTCCGGGCGGTCCCCGCCGGCCGGGCGGAAGAAGCCCTTGGGCGCCGCGTCCGCGCCGACCACGAGCACGACGTCCGCGAGCCCCGCGAGGATCTGCGCCCGCGCCGCGTCGACGGCCTGCGCCCCGGAGGCACAGGCCGCGTAGACGCTCGTCACCCGGGCGCCCTGCCAGCCCAGCGCCCTGGCGAACGTCGCGCCCGCCACGTACCCCGGATATCCGCCCCGCACGGTGTCCGCGCCCACGATCGAGCCGACGTCCCGCCAGTCGAGGCCGGCGTCGGCCAGTGCGGCGCGGGCGGCCACCGTCCCGTACTCGACGAAGCTCCGGCCCCACTTGCCCCACGGGTGCATGCCCGCGCCGAGCACCGCCACGTCGCCCGTCACGCCGTCACCCCCGCCCCTCGGACACGCCTCGGCCGTCCGTCCCGCCCGCTTCCGCCGGGCGCCAGTGCCAGGTCGTCCAGGTCGTCCCCGCGTCCTCGTTCAGCACCCCGGGGACGAGTTCCACCTCCATGCCCACCACCAGATCGGCGACCGTGACCCCGGGCGCCGCCTGCCCGAGCACGACGATGCGCTCGGCCTCCAGCTCCGCGGCGATCAACGTGAAGGGCTCCCAGGGGAGTTCGGGATCGGACACGTAGGGCGACGGCGGCCGGTAGCGGCTGTCCGTGTACGACCAGACGCGACCGTGCCGGGACAGCGGCACCTCAGCCAGGTCGCCCCCGGCGCAGCCGGGATTCCGGCAACGGACGTCCTCGCGGGGGAAGAAGACGCGGGCGCACGCCGAGCAGCGCGTGCCGAGCAGCCGGAAGCCGTCCTCTTCGGCGGTGAACCATCCGGCCACCGCCGGTGTGCGGGTACGCGGCAAAGGTCCTCCCCTTAACGCGATCTGACGGAACGTCAGAAGTGTGCCACGGGCATCGCCGATTGGGCAGGGCGGCCGCGGAGAACCGGACACCCCGGCGTGCGGCGGATCCGGACGCGGTGGCGCGCGGCGAATCCCCGTCGCGGTGGCCCGGGGCCGGGGGAGGCACGGCACCCCACGCGCGCGTGCGACGCGTCGAGCCGAACCGGACCGCCCCGGGACGCGCGGACGGCGGGCGCTCCCTTCCCAGACGCGACCCCGGCCTGATAGACGCAAGGGTCATGACACGACTCTCCACCGCGCTGCGGGGCCTGGTGACCGCACTCGCGGCCCTGCTGTCCGTGACCGCCGCCTCCGCCACCGCCCGCGCCGATCCCGGACCAGGAGCGCCCGAGGACTTCGTGGCCCTCAGGTCCGTCGACCCGACGATCCTGGAGGACATGCGGTACTTCACACCGCACAACTTCGTGGGCGAGCGCGTCGAGGGCTACCGTCAGCCGCTCTGCATCCTGACCCGGCCCGCGGCCGAGGCGCTGCACAGGGCGCAGACGAAGCTGCTGCGGCGCGGCTACAGCCTCAAGGTCTACGACTGCTACCGGCCGCAGCGGGCGGTGGACCACTTCGTGCGCTGGGCCGAGGACCTCGGCGACCAGCGGATGAAGGCGGAGTTCTATCCCCGGGTCGACAAGACCCGCCTGTTCGAGGACGGTTACATCGCCGAAAAGTCCGGGCACAGCCGCGGCTCCACCACCGACCTCACCATCGTCCGGCTGCCGGCCCGGCCGACGCGGCCCTACGTCCCCGGGCAGCCCCTCGTGCCCTGCCACGCGCCCCGGGCGGAGCGCTTCCCCGACAACTCCGTGGACATGGGCACGGGTTACGACTGCTTCGACACCCTCGCGCACACCCTGGACCCGCGCGTCCAAGGCGAACAGCGCGCCAACAGGCTGCTCCTGAAGAGCACCCTGGAGGACCTCGGCTTCGTCAACCTGGCCGAGGAGTGGTGGCACTACACCTACAAGCCGGAGCCGTACCCGGACACCTACTTCGACTTCCCGGTGTCCCGCAAGTCGCTGAAACCGTCCCACTAGGGACGGGCCGAGGACGGCCGGGACACCTCCCGACGGGGCTCCCGGCATGATCGGATACAGTCCGCGCGTGTCCGTAACCCACCACCCGCCGACGGCCGGCCCCGCGCCGGACTCCCACTGCTCCGGCTGCGGAGCGCCCTTCGGGGAGGCCGTCTCCGGCTGGCCCCGCACCTGCGCCGCGTGCGGCACCACCGCGTACCGCAACCCGCTGCCGGTCGCGGTGGCCCTGCAGCCCGTCTACGACACCCAGGGCGCCGCCCTGGTGGTCATCACCCGGACGATCGCCCCCGCGCGCGGGGGCATCGCCCTGCCCGGCGGCTTCATCGACCACCGGGAGGACTGGCGGCACGCCGTCGTGCGGGAACTCCGGGAGGAGACGGGCATCGAGGCGGCGAGCCGCGAGGTGCGGCTCATCGACGCGATGAGCTCGCCCGACGGGCACCTGCTGCTCTTCGGGCTCCTCCCGGAACGCCCCGCCGCCGGACTCCCCGAGTCCGCCGCCACGGACGAGACCGAGGGCTGGCACCTGCTGCGCAGGCCGGCGGAACTCGCCTTCCCCCTCCACACGCTGGCCGTCCGCGCCTGGTTCGACGGTCGCTACATCTGAGCGGCGCCCCGGACCACCGTCCCCGGGGCGTGCCGCACGGACACTGCCCCGCCGTGGCTCACTTGGCCCCGAGCCCGCGCAGCCGCACCCGGTGGGGCGGCTCGGCCGGCCCGCTGTCGGAGTCCCGCTCGACCACCAGCCGCCGCCCCTCCCAGCGCGTCACATAGCGTTCGATCTCCGGCTCCTCCCACCCGTCCCCGGCGTCGGGCACCACCAGCCCGCCCCCGGTGCGGCCCCGCGCGGGCGCCCACACCTCCAGCTCCAGGACCCCGTCGTCGCCCCGCACGGGCAGCACGGCACCCGCGCGCGCGAGCACCGGAATCCGTGACAGGGGGGCGTCGACGAGAACCTGGGCAGGCCCCTCGTACGCCTCTCCCGTCGCGGTGTCGTACCAGCGCCCGCGCGGCAGCCGCACCGCACGCCGGTCCGTCCCCGGACCGAACACCGGCGCCACCAGCAGGCAGTCACCGAGCAGGAAGGCGTCCTCGCAGTCACGCAGCGCCCGGTCCTCGGCCGCGCCCCACCACACGGGACGCACGTAGGGCGCCCCCGTACGGCGGGCGAGGTGCGCCAGCGTCATGAAGTACGGCAGCAGGCGGCGCCGCTCGGCGAGCGCCACGCGCGCGTGCGCCAGCACCTCGTCACCGAACTCCCAGGGCTCCCGGCGACCCGCCCGGGGCCCGCCGTGCGTACGGAACAGCGGCAGGTAGGCGCCCAGCTGGAACCACCGCAGATACAGCTCCGGCGAGGGGCGACCGTCGGACCCGCCCACGTCGGCCCCCGAGTAGGGCACCCCGCTGAGCCCGAGCCCCATCACCAGCGACAGCGACGCCCGCAGCCCCGGCCAGCCCGTCGCCGTGCCGCCCGGCCAGACCCCTCCGTAGCGCTGCATCCCGGCCCACCCGGAGCGCGAGAGCACGAAAGGACGCTCCCCGGGTGCCAGTTCGCGCAACTCCTCGTAGCCGGCCCGCGCCATGCCCAGCGCGTACACGTTGTGCGCCTCGCGATGGTCCCCGCCGGCGCCCTCCAGGAAGTGCCGCGCCGAGAGCGGCAGGGTGTTCTGCCCGAACGCCGTGAACGACGTCGGCTCGTTCATGTCGTGCCGGAACCCCGCGAACCCCTGCGCCAGCCGCTCCTCGTAGAGCCGTCCCCACCACCGCCGCACCCGAGGGTGCGTGAAGTCCGGGAACACCGACCTGCCGGGCCTGGCCGGCGCCTCGACCGGCTTCCCGCCCGCGTCGCGCACGAAGACGTCCTCCGCCGCCCCGCCGTCGTGGACGGCGACGCCCGGCGCGGCGGCGACCGCCGGGTCCACGACCGACACCAGCCGGATCCCGTCGCGCCGCAGCTCGTCGGCGAGCACCGGCAGCTTGGGGAACCGCTCCCGGTCCACCGTGAACACCCGTCGCGCCTCGTGGTGGTCGACGTCCAGGTGGACCGCCCCGAGCGGCAGGTCGCGCTCCTGGTAGCCCCCGACGATCCGCCGCACCTCCTGCTCGCCACCGAAGTCCGACCGCCCGTGCTGATGCCCGAGCGCCCAGGCCGGCGGCAGCGCGGGAGCCCCTGTGAGCGTGGACCAGGCGTGCAGCACGCGCGCGGGGGTGCCCACCAGGACCCAGCAGCGCAGCGGACCGCCCTCCATCCGGACGCGGCACGTGCCGGGCCGGTCGTGCCCGGAACCGGCGCCCTCCTCACCCTCGCCGAGCGTCACCGTCCCGTCCCACGGGTTGTCGTGGAACACGAGATGGGTGCCCGCGTCGGACACCACCAGCTGCACCGGCATGGTGATGTGCAGCGGGTCGTCGCCCGGCACGAGGGCGCGGCCGGGGTCCGTGTTCCACAGCCGGTAGGTGCCGTCGCGCAGCCGCGCCCCCGCGGCCCGCCCGCCCAGGCCGAAGAACCGGGCGTCGGCCGCCACCTCGGAGCGCTGCTCCCAGCGCGCCTCGCCCCCCTCGGCCGACTCCCACCAGCGGGGCGGCAGATCACGGCGCAGCGTCACTCCGCCGGGCGTACACACCTGGATCGCCCCGTGCCGCGACACGGCGACGGTGAGGCGCTCGGCCACGATCCGCCACCCTCCGTCCTTGTCGGGCTCCAGGACGGCCCGGGGGTCCGGTTCGGGGAAGCCGCCCGGCAGGGCGTGCGACGGCAGGGGCCCGGCCCCGTCCCAGCCCCAGAACAGCGCCCCGTTCACCGCCACGCCGACCCGGAGCTCCGCGCGCGTGAACTTCACGACGCCGCCTCCGGGACCCGGCTCCACGCCCTGCACCGGTCCGGGCACCCGGGCCCGCTCGGCCCTCCGCCGCGGCAGACCGGCGGCGTCCGCACGCCTCCTGCGCCACGCGGCCCGCACGGTGCCCCACCCCTGACTGGCACCCCCCGAGCCGACCGCTGTCACCGAACGCACCAGGTCACGACCGTCCATGCTGTTCAGCCTGCCATTCGCGCAGGCCCGGGGGAGGCTCGTTCAACTTCCGTTCACCCGTGGTGAGGGCACATCTTCACGACACCGACTATGTGCGGCGCACCCTGGTGCGGAAGTCGATCACATGGCATCGTCCGTGTCAGCCGCGTGACGCGCACACCCCTGCCCGTGCGCGCCCGACGCACACGACGCGCACAGTCCGGGAGCCGCCCCATGTCCTCTGCGAACGCCTCGCCGCTCTGGCAGCCCGACCGGGAACGTATCGACCGGGCACAGGTCACCAGGTTCCAGTCCTGGGCGGCCGAACACCACGGAGCCCCGGCCTCGGGAGGCTACGCGGCACTGCACCGCTGGTCCGTCGACGAGCTCGACACGTTCTGGAAAGCCGTCACCGAGTGGTTCGACGTACGGTTCTCCACCCCCTACGCGCGCGTGCTGGGCGACCGCTCGATGCCGGGCGCCGAGTGGTTCCCCGGGGCCACCCTGAACTACGCGGAGCACGCCCTGCGCGCGGCGGGGACCCGCGCGGACGAGCCCGCCCTGCTGTACGTCGACGAGACCCACGACCCGAGCCCGGTGACCTGGGCCGAGCTGCGCCGCCAGGTCGCTTCCCTGACGGCCGAGCTGCGGTCCCTCGGGGTGCGCCCCGGGGACCGGATCAGCGGCTACCTCCCGAACGTCCCGCAGGCCGTGGTGGCGCTGCTCGCCACGGCCGCCGTGGGCGGCGTGTGGACCTCGTGCGCCCCGGACTTCGGCGCCCGCAGCGTCCTGGACCGCTTCCAGCAGGTGGAACCGGTCGTCCTGTTCACCGTCGACGGCTACCGCTACGGCGGCAAGGAGCACGACCGCCGCGACACCGTCGCCGAGCTGCGCCGCGAACTGCCCACCCTGCGCGCCGTCGTGCACATCCCGCTGCTGGGCACCGAAGCCCCCGAGGGCGCCCTGGAGTGGTCGGCGCTGACCGCCGCCGACGTGGAGCCCGTCTTCGAGCAGGTCCCCTTCGACCACCCCTTGTGGGTGCTGTACTCCTCGGGCACGACGGGACTGCCGAAGGCGATCGTCCAGTCCCAGGGCGGCATCCTCGTCGAGCACCTCAAGCAGCTCGGCCTGCACTGCGACCTGGGGCCGGAGGACCGGTTCTTCTGGTACACGTCGACCGGCTGGATGATGTGGAACTTCCTCGTCTCCGGCCTGCTCACGGGCACCACGATCGTCCTGTACGACGGCAGCCCGGGTTATCCGGACACCGGAGCCCAGTGGCGCATCGCCGAGCGCACGGGCGCCACCCTCTACGGCACCTCGGCGGCCTACGTCATGGCGTGCCGCAAGGCGGGCGTCCACCCCTCCCGGGACTTCGACCTCTCGCGCGTGCAGTGCGTGGCGACCACGGGCTCGCCGCTGCCTCCCGACGGCTTCCGCTGGCTGCACGACGAGGTCCGCGACGACCTGTGGATCGCCTCGGTCAGCGGCGGCACGGACGTGTGCTCGTGCTTCGCCGGCGCCGTGCCGACGCTCCCGGTCCACATCGGCGAACTCCAGGCCCCCGGCCTCGGCACGGACCTCCAGTCCTGGGACCCGGCCGGCGAGCCCGTGATCGACGAGGTCGGCGAGCTGGTGGTCACCAACCCCATGCCGTCGATGCCCGTCCGGTTCTGGAACGACCCCGACGGCAGCCGCTACCACGGCAGCTACTTCGACACGTACCCCGGAGTGTGGCGCCACGGCGACTGGATCACCGTCACCTCGCGCGGCTCCGTCGTCATCCACGGCCGCTCCGACTCCACGCTGAACCGGCAGGGCGTGCGCATGGGGTCCGCTGACATCTACGAGGCCGTCGAACGGCTCCCGGAGATCAAGGAGTCGCTCGTCATCGGCGTCGAACAGCCCGACGGCGGCTACTGGATGCCGCTCTTCGTGCACCTCGCTCCCGGCGCCGTGCTCGACGACGCCCTCCTGGACCGCATCAGGCGCACCATCCGGGAGCAGCTCTCGCCGCGCCACGTCCCCGACGAGGTGATCGAGGTCCCCGGCGTCCCGCACACCCTCACGGGCAAGCGCATCGAGGTCCCGGTCAAGCGCCTCCTCCAGGGCGCCTCCCTGGAGAAGGCCGTCAACGTGGGGTCCGTGGACGACGTCGAACTGCTCCGCTTCTACGAGGACCTGGCCCGCAAGCGCTCCTGATCAGCCCCCGTAGGTGGCCTCGGACTCGCCCAGCACGGCGGCGAAGTCCGAGGCCAGCCGCACCGCGTCGGCCGGCTCCAGGTCCGCGACCGAGATCCGCACGCCCGGCCCCGACGCCAGCCGGAACCGCGCCCCCGCCGCGACCCACCAGCCGTACGAGCGCAGCCCGTTGACCACGGCGGACTCGTCCCGCACCGGCACCCACAGGTTCATCCCGCTCACCCCGTGGGCCTGGACGCCGTGCTTGGCGAGCTCGCCGGCCAGCGCGCTCCTGCGCTGTCCGTAACTCTCCCCTGCACGGGCCACCGACGCGCGCGTGGCCTCGTCCGCCAGCAGGCCGAGGACGGTCTCCTGGAGCAGATGGCTGACCCAGCCCGAGGTCAGCAGCAGCCGGCCGTCGTGCCGGGCCAGGGTCGTCGGATCGCAGGCCGCCGCGGCCCACCGCAGGTCCGTGCCCAGGAACTTGCTCACGGTCCGCACGTGCACCCAGCGCGCCAGTTCCCCGGACGTCAGCGTGTGGAGCGGGGCGCCCGCCACGGCGGACGCGTGGTCGTTCTCCACCACGAGCACCTCGGGCCGCTCCCGCAGCACGTCGACCAGCGCGTCACGGCGCGCCGCGGAGAAGCAGCCGCCGTACGGGTTCTGCGCCCGCGGACTGCACACCACCGCGCGGACGCCCGCCCGCACCGCGGCGCGCAGCGCGTCCGGGCGGATCCCCTCGTCGTCCACCGCCACCGGCACCGTCCGCAGGTCCAGTGCCGTCACCAGGTCCAGCAGGTGGTGGTAACCGGGGTCCTCCATGGCGACGGCGTCGCCGGGCCGCAGCTCCACGGACAGCAGCCGGCCGATCAGGTCGAGTGCGCCGTGCGCGAAGGTGAAGCCCTCGGTGGGGACGCCGTCCGGGGCCAGCCACGCACGGACCGCCTCCTCCAGCGGGGCCAGCCGGGGCGTGCCGCGGTGCGACCGCGCCCCGGAGGAGAGACGCGAGGGCGGCACCAGGCGCGGCAGGAAGGCGGGATCCGGGTGCCCGCCGGCCAGATCGCGGACGCCGGACGGCACCTTGGGGGGCCGCCGCGAGGCGACCGTGGGGGCGGCGGCGACCACGGTCCCGCCCCGCCCGCGCGTCACCACGATTCCGCGTCGGCGCAGCTCCTGGTAGGCCGTCGCGACCGTGCCCGGGCTCACCCCGAGTCCGTCGGCGAGGCGCCGCACCGGCGGCAGGGCGTCCCCGGGGCTCAACGCCCCTTCGGCCACGCCGCGTTCGACGGACGCGGCAATCCCCTTGGCTGTCGTACCTGTGATCCCATATTGTGTTGCCACGTTGCCAAGTATGTATCAATACATAACTGGAAGCAAGGGGGAGCAGTGAGTCCGACACGCCGCGCAGCCGGATGGGCGACACGCATACCGGGAGGCCCCGACGGCCGGAGAATGCTCTGGATCGCGCTCGTCGACCGCATCGGCAGCGGCCTCTGGGCCTCCGTGTCCGTCCTGTACTTCACCTACGTCACCGGCCTCTCCATCGCCCAGGTCGGCACGCTCGTCGCCGCCTCCGGGGCCATCGGCATCGCCGGCGCACCGCTCGGCGGCCGCATCGCCGACCGCCTCCCGCTCACCCACGTCCTGATCGCCCTGCAACTCCTGCGCGCCGCCGCCTCCCTCGCCCTGCTGACCACCGACAGCTACGTGCTCCTGCTGCTGTTCTCCGCGGCCGGCAGCCTCGGCGACCGGGCCGCCAACGTCCTCACCAAGCTCTACGCGACACGCGTCGCCGGCCCCGACCGCGTCCGCTACCAGGCCGTGAACCGCACGGTCGCCAACGCGGGCTGGGCCATGGGCGGCCTGATCGCGGCGGCCGCCCTCGCCGCCGGCTCCACGGCGGCGTACCGGTGGCTCCTGGCGGGCGACGCCCTCTCCTTCGCCGTCGTCGCCCTCCTCACCCGCCGCTGCGGCGAGCCGCCGTCCCCGTCGCGCACCGTGGCCGCCTCCGGAAAACCCGCTCCGACGACGACGGCAAGGACGACCAACCCCTGGCGGGACCGCACCTACCTGGCCTACGTCGCCACCGAGACCGTCCTCTTCCTCGACGACGCGGTGTTCAAGGTCGGCCTGCCCCTGTGGATTGCCCACGGCAGCGAAGCGCCCCAGGGCCTCGCACCTCTGCTCATGGTCCTGAACAACGTCATGGTCGTCGGCCTCCAGGTCCCCCTGGCCCGATTCGGCGCCACCACCGAGGCGGCCCGCGCACTGCTGCTCCCGCTCTCCGGCGTCTTCGCCCTCGGCGGCGTCCTGATGGCCCTCTCCGGCACCGGCGGAACCATGGCCGCGGCCCTGACCCTCACCGGCGCGGCCGTCGCCTTCACCGTCGCCGAGATGCTGCACGCCACCGTCTCCTGGGACCTGTCGGTCGCGCTCGCTCCCGACACCGCGCAGGGCGGCTACCTCGGCGTCCACGGACTCGCCCAGTCCGCCCAGCGCAGTGTCGGACCACTCGCGGTGACCGCGGCCATCACCGCCGGCCCCGCCGGCTGGGCCGTCTTCGGCGCGGTCATCGCGCTGACCTGCGGCTTTCAGCACCGCCTGGTGCGTGACCGACTCCGCGAACCCCCGTTGTCAGTGCCCCCGATTACTGTGAGTGAGCATTGATCGACCGTGCACAGGGGGAACCATGCCGCACACCCGACACCAGACCATGCGCCGCGTCCTGCGCCGCGAGATCGCGGGCACCATCGGCCTGCTCACCGACGAAGAGGACTTCGCCGCGATGCGGCGCTACCGGACCTTCACCTTCGACGACCACCGGACCTACCTCCGGCAGGTGGAAGCCCTGCTGAGGACACTCGCCGCACAGGGCAGCCACACCACCGTCGCCCTCTTCGACCCCGAGGAGTACGCCGCGTACTGCTCCGACACCGGCCTCGATCCCGACGCCCCGGCCAGCCGCTCCCGCTTCACGGCCGAGCTCGCCGCGACCGGCCCCGCCCTCCCGTACGAGGGACAGCCCCTCGCCGACCTGGTCCCGGACCTCGTCGACGAGGCCGTACGACAGGCGACCTGGGAGTACGCGACCACCCTCCTGGCCCGCATCGGCGACTGCGCGTCCTGCGGCGAGGACATCGGACGCGCCGCCTTCACCCGGGCCACCCACCTGCTCACCCGCATCCTCGACACCGCGGGCCCCGGCGAGCGCCACCTGGTGTGCAGCGTCTCCACCGCACCGGAGACGCTCATGGCCGTCCTCCGCGCCGAAGCCACCGACGACTCCGCGGGCCTGGACGAGAGCGAGGCCCTGGAGTTCGCCACGGTCCTGGCCCTCGGCATCGCCACCCACGCCCCGGGCGGACTCGTCATGCGCACCAGCGCCCCCGGCACGACCGACCGGATCTACGGCTGGCGCCTGCGCGGCGAAGGACTGGAACCCCTGACGGCCGCCGAGGTCTTCGACGCCTACTGCACCGACATCGACTCCGGAGACCTCGTCTCCCCGGAGTCCGGGGTCGACTACTGCGTACCGCCCGACCTGGGAGAGGAGCAACCCGGCAGCGGGCACACGCACTGAACGCGCGAGGGGCGCCCCACCCGCGGGTGGAGCGCCCCTCGCCACAGCCGATGAGCCGGAGTGCGGCCCTACTCGCCCGACAGCACCGCCTGAGCCGCGCTGCGCGCCTCTTCCGCGGTGTCCGCGGCCCGAGCCGCGGCGGCCGCACGCTCGCACTGCGCGAGCGTGTACTTCGCCAGCGTCGACCGCACATAGGGAATGGACGCCGCCCCCATCGACAGGGAGGTCACCCCGAGACCCGTCAGCACACACGCGAGCAGCGGGTCCGACGCGGCCTCGCCGCAGACACCGCAGCTCCTGCCCTCGGCCCCGGCCGCCTCGGCGGACAGCGCCACCAGGTCCAGGAGCGCGGGCTGCCACGGGTCCTGCAACCGGGACACCGCACCCACCTGCCGGTCGGCGGCGAAGGTGTACTGCGCGAGGTCGTTGGTCCCCAGCGACAGGAACTCGACCTCCTGCAGGATCGAGCGCGCCCGCAGCGCGGCCGACGGGATCTCGACCATCGCGCCGAACTTCGCCCGCAGCCCGGCCTCGCGGCACGCGTCGGCGAACGCCTTGGCGTCGATGCGGTCCGCCACCATCGGCGCCATGACCTCGAGATGGACCGGCAGCCCCTCCGACGCCTTCGCGAGCGCGGTCAGCTGGGTACGCAGCACGTCCGGGTGGTCGAGCAGCGAGCGCAGCCCGCGCACACCCAGCGCGGGGTTCGGCTCGTCCGCCGGGGTCAGGAAATCGAGCGGCTTGTCCGCGCCGGCGTCGAGCACCCGCACGACCACACGGCCCTCGGGGAACGCCTCCAGCACCTGGCGGTAGGCCTCCACCTGCTTCTCCTCGGACGGCGCGTTCGCACTGTCGTCCAGGAAGAGGAACTCGGTACGGAACAGTCCGACGCCCTCGGCGCCCGCCTCCACGGCGGCCGGCACGTCCGCGGGACCGCCGACGTTCGCGAGCAGCGGCACCTTGTGCCCGTCGGAGGTGGCGCCCGGGCCGGTCGAGGCGGACAGCGCCGCCCTGCGCTCGGCAGCGGCCGCCTCCAGCTGCGCCTTCTTCTCGGCGCTCGGCTCCACGAAGATCTCACCGGTGCTGCCGTCCACGGCCACGACCGTGCCCTCGGCGATCTCACCCGCACCGGGAAGGGCCACCACGGCCGGCACACCGAGCGCCCGCGCCAGGATCGCGCTGTGGCTGGTGGGACCGCCCTCCTCGGTGACGAAACCGAGGACCAGCGTCGGGTCGAGGAGCGCGGTGTCCGCCGGCGCGAGGTCACGGGCGATGAGAACGTACGGCTCGTCGCTGTCCGGGACACCCGGCATGGGGACGCCGAGCAGCCGCGCGACGATGCGGTTCCGCACGTCGTCCAGGTCGGCCACCCGCCCGGCGAGGTACTCACCGGCACCCGCGAGCAGCGCACGGTAGGAGGCGAACGCGTCGTAGACCCCGCGCTCCGCCGTGCTGCCGACGGCGATACGCCGTTCCACGTCCGCCATCAGCTCGGGGTCCTGGGCCATCATGGCCTGGGCCTCGAGCACCGCCTGCGCCTCGCCGCCGGCCAGGTTGCCGCGTGCCGTCAGATCGGCCGCCACAGCTTCCACGGCCTTGCGGGCGCGCCCCTGTTCGCGCTCCGCGTCCTCCGCGGGAATCTGCTTGGCAGGCGGTTCGAGAACCGCCGTTCCCATGTGCCGAACCTCGCCGATCGCCACACCGTGGCTCACGCCGACGCCTCGCAGCGTTGTCTCCATCTCACCCGTCTCCGATAGTGCGGCGGGCCCCGCCGCCGCGGTGGTTGTTCGATTGCCGCCCGGGGACGGCACTGCCGTCACTGCCAGCCGAAGAGGCTGTCGCCGGCCTTCACGTCGCCGTCCTCGCGGAGCTCGGAGAGGGACTCGGCCGTGGCCTCGAGCGCCA
Source organism: Streptomyces sp. NPDC054842 (assembly GCF_053611025.1). NCBI lineage: Bacteria > Bacillati > Actinomycetota > Actinomycetes > Kitasatosporales > Streptomycetaceae > Streptomyces > Streptomyces sp. NPDC054842. Next base: position 768 of record NZ_JBSGZN010000055.1, on the reverse strand, counting down.
CGACCGGGCACACCGGGGACTTTCCGGCCTCCTCGACGGCGGCCGGGTTCCACCGGATCACGGACTGGCCGCGGGTCACGGTGTCGCCCTTGTTGACGAGCAGCTCGAAGCCCTCGCCGTTGAGCTGCACGGTGTCGATGCCGAGGTGGGTGAGGACTCCGTGGCCCTGATCGTCGACGACGACGAAGGCGTGCGGGTGGAGCGAGACGATGACTCCGTCCACGGGGGCCACCGCCTCGGAGGACTCACGCACGGGGTCGATCGCCGTACCGGGGCCGACCATGGCTCCGGAGAAGACGGGGTCCGGCACTGCGGCGAGCCCGATGGCGCGTCCTGCAAGAGGGGACGTCACGGTGGTCATGGGAAGCCTCCCAGGGGTGGAGATTCAGATGGGCCGTCACTCCCTGTATCGGACGGCGCACTGTTCAGCAGCGTATGTCAGATGAACTGCCGGTTCCGCACGATAGCTGCCGAGTAGAGGTCTAGACCACCTCTCCAACGGATTTGCACCCACTCGGGGCCGGGAGTACAGTCGTAGACCTGCCTGGGGCTGAGCGATGCGACTACGCGTCCTTGTCCGGCAGCACCCAAACTTGTCAGATCCTATCTCGGGATCCGTTCCCCATGTCCGGGGGCCGGTGGTCAGGGAGACGGAAAATCACTGATAGAGTTTGAAACGCAAGACCGAAGGGAAGCGCCCGGAGGAAAGCCCGAGAGGGTGAGTACAAAGGAAGCGTCCGTTCCTTGAGAACTCAACAGCGTGCCAAA
>NZ_JBSGZN010000054.1:0-52811 GCF_053611025.1 Streptomyces sp. NPDC054842 | reverse complement strand
CCGCCGGCCGGGCGTGAGTCGTGGAGTCGCCGAGCGGGGTGGGTGCTATCCGGGACCTGCTGGGCCCGCTCTCGCGTCGGTACGACGATGACCGCGTCCCGCTCCGACTGGTCGTCAGCCAGGCTCAGTTCCGCGCCGAGGACGCGGTCGGCGACGTGACTGACCGGCCTTGTCCGAGCAGAGCGCTCAGGCGCCGGATGGATCAACGGTCGACCCGTGCCCCACGGCGTACGCGCATCTGCCTCGGTACACCTTGTGGCCGCCCCTGTGCGGCGCCCACAAGCGGCGAGACCTGCGGGCCGGTCGAAGAAACCGACGAAGGGACAGGCGCGAAACTTTCGAGATCAAGTGCGAATTGCTGCGCCTGAATCTATGTCCGCCTGGCGAGTTGGTCAATCAGTGGTGCGGGAAGCCCTCTTCGCAGGTGATCAAAAATTGGCGCTCCACCTGGGTTGACGGTCGAGCGGTCGGCCAATAGCTTGACGCAGCGCCTTTTCGGACTGACCGAAACTTTCGTGATTTCCGATGCTCTTCGAGCTGACGATCGCCTGTCACTCACCCCGCCCGCACCACAACTCGGCTGCACCGCCCCCGTGCCCAGCCGCTCAAGGAGTGCTCGTGAAGAAGCTGCGCTTTGTCATGGCCGCCGCCGTGACCTCGTCTCTCGCACTGCTGCCGCTCGCCACGGCGGGTTCCGCCGTAGGCGCCGAGGACGGGACCGGCACCCACAGCCGTTCCCTGCGGCAGCTCGCCGTCAACGACCGTCTGCGGATCGGCACCGCCGTCGACATGACGGCCCTCGCCGAGGACTCCACCTACCGCCGGCTCACCCGTACCGAGTTCTCGACGGTGACCGCGGAGAACGTGATGAAGTGGGAGTCGATCGAACCGCGGCGGGGTGAGTACGACTACGCCGCCGCCGACCGGCTCGTCCGCTTCGCCGAGCAGAACGGCCAGAAGGTCCGCGGCCACACGCTCGTCTGGCACAACCAGTTGCCGTCCTGGCTCACGTCGGGCGACTTCACGGCCGAAGAGCTGCGCGAGATCCTGCACCGCCACATCACCGACACGGTGCGCCACTTCAAGGGGCGCGTCTGGCAATGGGACGTCGTCAACGAGGCGTTCAACGACGACGGGACGCTGCGCGACAGCATCTGGCTGCGTGAACTGGGCCCCGGATACATCGCCGACGCGTTCCGCTGGGCGCACCAGGCCGACCCCCACGCGAAGCTCTTCTACAACGACTACAACGTCGAGTGGATCGGGCCGAAGAGCGACGCCGTGCTCGATCTGATGAGCCGGCTGCGCGCCGAGGGCGTCCCCGTCGACGGAGTCGGTTTCCAGGGGCACGTCGGAATCCAGTACGGCCTGCCCACCGACATGGGTGCCAACCTCGCCCGCTTCGAGAAGCTCGGCCTGGACACGGCGGTCACGGAGGCGGACGTACGCATGATCCTGCCCGCCGACGAGACCGAACTCCGTACGCAGGCCGAGGGTTACCGGCTACTCCTCGACGCCTGCCTGAACACACCGCACTGCATCTCCTTCACCGTGTGGGGATTCACCGACAGGTACTCCTGGGTGCCGGGCACCTTCGAGGGCCAGGGCGCCGCCAACATCTTCGACGAGGACTACCGCGCGAAGCCGGCCTACCGGGCGATGCAGTCCGAGCTGGCCGACGGCAGGCCCCGGACCGCGGCATCCGAATAGGGCCGCACTGGCCACGTGGTTGCTCAAGCACTGACACGAGGACGCGTCCGGCTGACACGAGGACGCGTCCGGCGCCGAAGCGGCACGACCGCCCGCCACTGCCGTCCCGGCCGGCGGCGCCGACGGGCCGGAATCTTTCATGCGCTCTCGTCTGGACCGCCGTCGAGCCGGCATCGCTCACCGTGCGTACTGCGCACTCCCGTTGCCGTCGCTCGGACATCCGCCGGCCGTCGACGGCGGGACCCCGTCACGGCCTGCACCATCCCGCTTTCCACCTCTCTCGCAGAAGGGTGCCGTCATGGCGCGGAACGTCGGCAGAAGAACCGTCCTCGGTACCGGAGCGGCTGTCGGGCTCGGTGTCTCCCTGCCGACGGCGGAGGCAGCCACTTCCGCCGCGGCGGAGGGACTGCGAGCCACCGACCCCGGCGCCTACATCACCTTCCGCCACGAACCCCTCGCTTTCCCCCTGGTCGCGTCCGGCCACGCCGTCCCCGTCCTGGTCGACGCCGCCGACCGTCCCGGGGTCCGCCGCGCCGCCGCCGACCTCCGCGCCGACATCGAGCGCGTCACAGGCGTGCGGCCGGCCGAGGAACGCGGTACCGCCCGTGCCGTCACCATCGTCGGCACCATCGGCCACAGTCCCCTTCTCGACCGTCTCATCAGGGCCGGCAAGCTCGATGTGTCCGCGATCCGCGGCAAGTGGGAGACGTCCCTGCAGACCACCGTCGAAGACCCGATGCCGGGCGTGGACCGCGCCTTCGTTATCGCCGGAAGCGACCAGCGCGGGTCCGTCTTCGGCGTGTACGACGTCTCCCGCGGCATCGGCGTATCCCCCTGGTACTGGTGGGACGACGTCCAGCCGGTCCGCCGGTCCGCCGTCTTCGTCCGCCCCGGTACCTGGAGCCAGGGCACACCGGCCGTGAAGTACCGCGGCGTGTTCATCAACGACGAGAACCCCAACCTCGGTACCTGGGCGCCCCGTCACTTCGGCCCGGGCAAGGCGGAAAACCACCCGGGAGGATTCAACGCCGACTTCTACGCCAAGGTCTTCGAGGTCATCCTCCGTCTCAAGGGCAACTACCTCTGGCCGGCCGTCTGGGGCCGGGCCTTCGCCGAGGACGACCCGCAGAACCACGCCCGTGCCGCCGAGTACGGCATCGTCATGGGTACCAGCCACGAGGCTCCGATGATGCGCGGCATCGAGGAGTGGAACCGGCACGCCGTGGCGGCGAAGCGCGACGCGGAGGGGAACATCGTCACGCCGGGCAGCGATCCGTACGGCGGCACGGGGGAGTGGTCCTTCCGCCGCAACCGCGCCGCGATCGAGGCGTACTGGCGCGACGGCATCCGCCGCATGGTCGACCAGGGCTTCGAGGGCGTGGTGACCCTCGGTATGCGCGGCAACGGTGACACCGGTCTGCCGGACGGCGACGGCATCGAGCTGATGCAGGAGATCATCGCCACCCAGCGGCGGATCATCGCCGAACTCACCGGGTCCGCGACCTCCGTGCCCCAGGTGTGGACGCTCTACAAGGAGGTCCAGCGGTACTGGACCCGCGGCCTGCGTGCGCCGGAGGACGTCACGGTCGTCCTCTGCGACGACAACTGGGGCAACATCCGCAAGCACCCGGACCCCGCCGAACCGCGGCGCTCGGGCGGCTACGGCCTCTACTACCACTTCGACTACGTCGGCGACGGCCGCAACTACAAGTGGGTCGACACGACTTCCCTGCCGAACCTCTGGGACCAGCTCCACCAAGCGGTCGCGTACGGCAACACCACGCTGTGGATAACCAACGCCGGGGACCTCAAGGGCAATGAGCTGCCCACCCAGTACTTCCTCGACTATGCCTGGAACCCGAAGCGTTGGGAGCTGGAGAGCATCCCGGCCTGGGAACGCCGGTACGCCGCACTGCACTTCGGGGAGGAGTACGCCGAGGCGATCGCCGCGGTCCTCGCCCGCTACGGGAGCCTCCAGCACCGACGCAAGCCCGAACTTCTGAATCGCCGTATCACCCTGGACCCCGCCAAGGACCTCGCCACCGACGACACCGCCGTCGTGTACGACGACCGGCAAACACCTTTTTACGGGCGAGAGTTGGAGCGCGTGACCGAGGAGTGGCGGCAGCTCGCCAGGCAGGCGGCTCGCATCGCCCGCGCCCTGCCCGACTCCGCCAAGGACGCCTGGTTCGAACTGATCGGGTACAACGTGCTGGCCACGGCCAACCTCTACGACCTGCGCGAGGCCGAGTTCACCAACCTCCGCTACGCCCCGCAGGGCCGCGCCGCCACCAACGACCGCGCCGACCGGGCCGAGGCGGGCCTGCGCGAGGACTTCCGCCTTCAGGACGTCTTCAACGAGGAGATCGCGGGCGGCAAATGGAAGGACTTCCAGCTCCAGCCACACATCGACTACGGCGACGTGGAGCGCTACGGCCCCAACGCGCCCTGGCAGCAGCCCGAACTCGACAACGTGGCCCTACCCGACGTCCTGTTCCCGGCGGTACGCCGCATCGAGGTGCCCAGGGCCGCGGAGATGGGCGTGGCGATCGACGACTCCGAAGGGTGGTGGCCACACGCGGCGAACCCCCCGGTGCTGGCGGACTTCAGCCCGTACCAGACCCGGGCTCCGCAGCAGCTGGAGATCTTCAACCGCGGGGCCAGCCCCTTCCCCTACCGGGTCGTGTCCTCCGTTCCCTGGCTGAAGACGGACCGGCCGCGCGGCACGGTGCGGCAGCAGACACGGGTGACCGTCACCGTCGACTGGTCGAAGGCCCCCGCGGGACGCTCCGAGGGCACGCTCACGGTGGAGGGCGCGGGCCGTACCGTCACCGTCCGCGCCGTGGCCGACCACACCTCGCCGCGCGGCCTGAAGGGCTTCGTCGAGGCCGGCGGCTACGTGGCCGTCGACGCCGAGCACTACACCCGTGCCGTCGGCGCCCCCGGCATCGACTGGCTGCGCATCCCCGGCATCGGCCGCACCGGAGCCGGCATGACACCGGTCCCCGTCACGGCCCCCGAGCAGAAGCCCGGCCCCGGCGGACCGCGGCTGGAGTACGACGTGACGCTGCTGACCCCCGGCGAGGTCACGGTCTGGGCCCACCTCTCCCCGCGCAATCCCGCACTCGCCCGCCCCGGCCTGCGCTACGCGGTCTCCTTCGACGACGCCGTCCCGCAGACGGTGGACGTCATCGCCGCGACCGGCCCCGACGACGGCGCACTGAACCGCCGCTGGGAACGCCACACCTCGGACAACGTCAACCGGACCTCGAGGAAACACACCATCACCCGGGCGGGCGCGCACAAGCTGGCCTTCTGGATGGTCGACCCGACGGTCGTCGTGCAACGCCTGATCATCGACACGGGTGGCCTGCCGCAGACGTACCTGGGCCCGCTGGAGAGCCGCCGCGTTCACTGACCACCCGCCCGATGCGGCGGTAGCGGGAGGGACGGTTCACGGCGGGACGAGACGCGGGGCAAAGCCGCAGGCGGGACGCCGCCGCGTCGCGGAGCGTCCGCTGATCCGGCCGACGGAAAAATAGAAAAAGACAAGGAGTCCTCTCCTTGCCTCTCCCAAGTTATAGCGCACCGGGGGGCTTGCGGCAAGGCCCAGGGGGTGGCGCACAATCGTCCGCCGTGGCCACAACCTGCGGAAATGAGGGGCACTGCGTGCGCGTGTTGTTGTCGATGTACGGGGGACGCGGTGGCGTCGAACCCATAGTGGGGTTGGCGGTGCGGTGGCGGGCGCTCGAAGCGGAGGCACGGGCGGCCGCTGCGCCCGCCGCGACCGGGCGGCAGCCCGGCTCGTCGGAGGGACGGGCGGCAGGGCCTGCGACGAGCCCGGCACGAGGTGCGACGGAGAGGGAGACGCCGGTGAGGCGATCGGCCGGTGCGAGGCGGCGGAGCGCGCCCGCGGTGGAGGTGTCGCAGTGAGCGAGCAGTACGTGGTCGATCTTCAGGGGATCGACGAGTCCCAGGTCGCCGTCGTGGGAGGCAAAGCGGCGCACCTGGGTGGACTCGCGCGGATCGACGGTATCCGCGTGCCCACCGGGTTCTGCGTGACGACGGACGCCTTCCGCCGGATCATGGCGGAGACGCCGTCGCTCGACGCCCGGCTCGACCGGCTGGCGCGGGTGGACCCGGACGACCGGGAGACGATCCGCACGCTCAGCGCCGAGATCCGCCGGACCGTCGAGGCGATCGCACTTCCGGACGATCTCGCCGGTGCGATCACCCGCGCGCTCGTCCGGCACGGCGAGGACGGCGCCTACGCCGTGCGGTCCAGTGCGACCGCGGAGGATCTGCCGACGGCCTCCTTCGCGGGCCAGCAGGACACGTACCTCAACGTGGTGGGGCCGACGGCGATCCTCGCGCACGTCAGCCGGTGCTGGGCCTCGTTGTTCACCGAGCGGGCCGTGACCTACCGGCGGCGGAACGGTGTCGACGACCGTACGGTCCGCATGGCCGTGGTCGTGCAGCGGATGGTCTTCCCGCACGCGTCCGGCATCCTGTTCACGGCCGACCCGGTCACGGGCAACCGGAAGACCGCCACCGTGGACGCCGGTTTCGGCCTCGGCGAGACACTGGTCTCCGGACTGGTCAACCCGGACGTCTACAAGGTGCGGCACGGCGAGGTCGTCGCCAGGACGATCGCCGCCAAGGAGCGTGCCCTGCACGCCGTGCCGTCCGGCGGCACGCAGCAGGTCGCGATCGACTCCCGTCGCCAGGAGCAACCGGCGCTGACGGATGCGCAGGTGCTCGAACTCGTGCGGCTGGGACGGCGGATCGAGGCGCGGTTCGGCTGCCCGCAGGACATCGAATGGTGCCTGGACGACGAAGGGTTCCACATCGTCCAGAGCCGGCCGATCACGACGCTGTTCCCCATCCCCGACAGTGGGGATCAGGAGAATCACGTCTACGTCTCCGTCGGTCACCAGCAGATGATGACCGATCCCATGAAGCCGCTCGGGCTCTCCATGTGGCAGCTGACGGCCATGGTGCCGATGCACACGGCTGGCGGCAGGCTCTTCGTCGACGTGGCCCGGCGACTGGCCTCGCCTGCGAGCCGCGACGGCCTGCTGGACATGGCGGGGAGGTCCGATCCGCTGATGAGGGACGCGCTGGAAACCGTGTTGCAGCGTGACGACTTCATCCCGTCCCTCCCTGACGCGGACGTTGTTGGGCCGCCGGTCGGCAGCGCGTCCGCCCCGATCGAGATCGAGACCGATCCGGCCGTCGTCACGAGGCTGATCGAGCGGAGCGAGGCGTCCATCGCCGACCTGCGACGCGACATCCGGACGAAGACCGGACTGGCGCTCTTCGAGTTCCTGCTGGAGGCATTCGAGGAGCACAAGCGCGTGCTCAGTGACCCGCAGAGCTTCCAGGTGATCATGGCGGGGATGCAGGCCACATGGTGGCTCAACGACAAGCTGGGGGAGTGGCTGGGCGAGAAGAACGCCGCCGACACACTCACCCTGTCCGCCCCCGGCAACATCACCTCGGAGATGGGACTGGCGCTGCTCGACGTGGCGGACGTGATCCGCCCGTACCCGGAGGTCGTGTCGTTCCTGGGGGAGGTCGACGGCGAGGGCTTCCTGGACAAGCTGGTCGAACTCCCGGGCGGGACCGAGGCACGCGACGCCATCGAGGCGTACCTCGACCGGTACGGCGTGCGCTGCGTGGGTGAGATCGACATCACGAGGCCGCGCTGGCGGGAACGTCCCTCCACGCTCGTGCCGGTCATCCTCGACAACGTCAGGAACTTCGAACCGGGCGCCGCCGCACGGCGTTTCGAGCACGGGCGGCAGGAGGCGCGGAAGAAGGAAGAGGACGTGCTGTCCCGCCTGCGGGCCCTGCCGGACGGGGACCGGAAGGCCGGCGAGGCGAAGGAGATGATCGACCGGGTCCGCACCTTCATCGGCTACCGGGAGTACCCGAAGTACGGGATCATCAGCCGGACCTTCGTCTACAAGCAGGCCCTGCTGGAGGAGGCCGAACGCCTGGTGCGGGCCGGTGTCCTGGCCGACAGGGAGGACATCTTCCACCTCACGTTCCAGGAACTGCACGACGTCGTGCGCTCGCGGAAGGCGGACGGCCGGCTCATCGAGCAGCGCAAGGAGGCGTTCCGCGCGTACCACGCGCTGACCCCGCCCCGGGTGCTCACCTCCGACGGCGAGGCCGTCAACGGTGCCTACCGACGCGACGACGCGCCCGTCGGCGCCCTCGTCGGTCTTCCGGTCTCCGCCGGGACCATCGAGGGACGGGCTCGCGTCGTCCTCGACATGGCCGAGGCCGATCTCGAGGTCGGGGACATCCTGGTCACGGCCTTCACGGACCCCAGTTGGTCTCCGCTGTTCGTCGGGATCGCGGGCCTGGTGACGGAGGTGGGTGGCCTGATGACCCATGGTGCGGTGATCGCCCGTGAGTACGGCTTGCCCGCCGTCGTGGGCGTGGAGCAGGCCACCCGGCTGATCCGGGACGGGCAACGGATCCGCGTCCACGGAACCGACGGGTACATCGAAATACTGTCCTGACCGAGGTCACCTCTCCCTCCCGGTCCCTCGCCGTCGTTGTCCGCGGGAGCAACGGCTTTCAGGTCAAGTCGCCTGAGTCGTGCGACACGTCAGCGGGGACCGGTGGGGACGAGGGAGCCCGATGGTGAGGAGGACCGTCCTGGTGCCGCTCCGGCGGGGCATTTCGGCACCCTCAGCGCGGAGTTGGTGGGCGTCTTCGCTCGCCCGGGGGCGCGTCCCGCCGCGAGGTCACTGGTGGAGGTGGTCCCGGGAGGGATGGCGCTCGGGGGCGGGCACGAACAGGCTGAGCCGGTAAGTGGTGGGCTGCACCAGTCGTCCGCAGAGCGTGTCGATCCGGGTCAGCGACCAGTCGAACGAGCTGTCCGCGGAGCGCAGACGGCGAAGGTGAGCGCGCCACTCGGACTCGTCCTGGGTCTCGAACAGTACTTCCCAGTGGCCTGAGCCGGGAGCCGTACGAGCGGTGGCCCGCCGAGTCTCGTCCTGCCGGCGGCGCTTCCTCTTCCGCTGTCCTGGCACCCGCCCAGCATCGCTGCCCGGGTGCCGACGCAGCAAAGGAATTACGCAGCGGCAGCCCAGGTGGGCTGGTCGCGTGGCCGGACAGGGATGAGGCGGAGGGGCCGGCGCTCGGTCGCTCGCTCCGGACGCGACCACGACCAGCAGTGCCGCGGCCACGACCAGCAGTGCCGCGGCCACGACCAGCAGTGCCGCGACCCCGACCAGCAGTGCTGCGGCCCGCCCGCCGAGCCGTCGTCGCGTCAGTGTCTCTCCCGGTCCGGCGTCGAGCGGCAGGCCGCACTTTCCGTGACGCCTGACAGGCGCGCCGTGAGCCGTCCGGCTCCGCCCCGCCAGCACCTTCACGCCAATATTTGGCTAGCCACATAAACGGTGCTACCTTTTATGTGGTCGGCCACATAACCGGCTGAGGTTCCCGCCCATCGAAGGAGAGAGACGTCATGAAGGCCATCGTTTTCGACACGTTCGGCGGCACCGAGGTCCTGCACGAGGTGGAGACCGAGCTCCCCGAGCCCGGCCCCGGCCAGGTCCGCGTCCGCATCCGGGCGGTCGGCGTCAACCCGGTGGACGGAAAGATCCGCTCCGGGATCATGGAGGCGATCTTCCCCACCACCCTGCCCGCCATCCCCGGCGGGGAGATCGCCGGCGTCGTGGACGCCCTCGGCGAAGGAGTCGACCGGCTGAAGGTGGGCGACGAGGTGCTCGGCTGGTCCGACACCGGCGCCTACGCCCAGTACGCACTTGCCGACGCGACCGTCCTGGCCCCCAAGCCGGCCGGCCTGGACTGGACGGACGCCGCCGCGCTGCCGGTGGCGAGCGACGCTGCCGACCGGGTCCTGGACCTCCTCGACATCAAGACCGGCGAGACCCTGCTGATCCACGGCGCCTCCGGCGCGCTCGGCACCATCGCCGTCCAGCTCGCCGTCGCACGCGGCGCCCACGTCATCGGCACCGCGAGCCCGGCCAACCAGAAGTACGTGACCTCACTCGGCGCCACCGCGCTGGTCTACGGAGAGGGGCTGGTGGAGCGGGTGCGCGAGCTGGCGCCGAACGGCGTGGACGCGGTGCTCGACGCCGCGGGCAAGGGCGCGCTGGAGGACTCCATCACCCTGCGCGGTGGCACCGACCGGATCGTCACCACCGCCGACTTCCGGGCTCGCGAACTCGGCGTCGTCTTCGCCGAGGGCCCGCAGCGCCGCTCGGCCGACCGGCTCGCCGAGATCGCCCGGCAGGCCGCCGACGGCGCACTGGTGACCACCGTCGGCGCGACCTATCGCCTCGCCGACGCGGCCGAGGCCCAGCGGACCAGCGACGCCGGCCACGGCCGCGGAAAGCTCGTCCTCACCGTCGACTGACGTCCGCGCACGCGTTCCGATCCTCGACTTACGAAGCTGGGCCCGCGCACAGGCGCCGACGGCACCGCACCACCGTGTCCCCGGCGCCTCACCGTCGACTGGCGGCTCCACGCGCGCCGCCCCCGACTTACGAGGCCGGCCTGCGTACGGGCACCCGCCTGTACCGCCCCGTGCCCCGCAGCCCGCAGCCCGCAGCCCGCAGCCCGTAGCCCGTGAGTCCGCGGCACGCGCGTACGCCTGTGCGCCGCCCCCTGCATCAGCCGTACCAACCCCTGCAATAGGAGATCGCCATGCCCACTACCGGAGCCACCGACCTGAACGTCCTGTGGGAACCGACCGTCGCCGGAGACATCCGGCTGCCGCACCGGCTGGTGATGGCGCCTATGACGCGCGGCCGGTCCACCCCTGAGGGCGTGCCGACCGAGCTGAACGCCCAGTACTACGCCCAGCGCGCCTCCAACGCGCTGATCATCACGGAGGGCACCCAGCCCTCGCCCGACGGTCAGGGCTACCTGCTCACCCCCGGCGTCCACTCCGCGGAGCAGGTGGCCGGGTGGCGCAAGGTCACCGACGCCGTGCATGCCGCCGGCGGGCGCATCGTCGTGCAGCTGATGCACGTCGGGCGGATCGCGCACCCCGACAACACCCCGCACGGCCGACAGCCGGTGGCGCCGTCCGCGATCCGGCCCCAGGGTCAGATGTTCACCGCCTCGGGGCCGCTGGAGATGCCGCAGCCCCGAGCGCTGTCCATCCGTGAGGCCGAAGCGACGGTCGATGACTTCCGCCGTGCCGCCGCGGGCGCCGTCGAGGCCGGCGCGGACGGCGTGGAGATCCACGGCGCCAACGGCTACCTCGTCCACCAGTTCCTTTCCGCGCACGCCAATGAGCGCACCGACCGCTATGGCGGCCCGGTCGAGAACCGCATCCGCTTCGCCGTCGAGGTCGCCGAGGCCGTCGCCGACGAGATCGGCGCCGCCCGCACCGGCATCCGCCTCTCTCCGGGCAACCCGTACAACGACATCCGCGAGGACGACGCGCACGAGCTGTACCCGGCGCTGCTGAACGCCCTCGCGCCGCTGAACCTGGCCTACCTGCACCTGCTCCACAGCGGAGACGACCAACTCCTGGACACCCTCCGCTCACTGTGGCCGGGAGCGCTCATGCTGAACCGTGCGGGCGCCGACCTGGCCGCACGCGCCAGGGACGTCGCAGAGGGCCGGGCCGACATCGTCTCGGTCGGAGCGCTGACGCTGGCGAACCCCGACCTGGTGGAACGGGTACGCTCCGGAGCGCCGCTGAACACCCCGGATCCCACCACCTTCTACAGCGGCGGCGAGACCGGCTACACCGACTACCCCACCCGCGGGGGCGCTTGAGGAGAAGCGATGACCGAACCCGTTTCCCAGCCTCCCAGCACGGCACGCGACGGGCGGCTCAGCTACGCCGTTTTCCTGCTGGCCCGCGCTCACCGCGGCCACGCCGCCGCCATGCTCCGCACGATGAACCTTCATCCGGGGCAGGAGTTGCTCCTGATGCAGCTCTTCGATCGCGACGGCCAGACCCAGTCCGAACTGCTCGACAGCGTAGGACTCGACCACTCCACCGTCTCCAAGTCGCTGCGCCGCATGCAGGACGCCGGACTGCTCACGCGGGAACCCGCCGCACATGACCGACGCGTCATGGTGGTGCGGCTCACCGACGCCGGCCGCGCCCTGCGTGAGCCCATCGCCGACATGTGGCGCTCTTTGGAGGAGCTGTCCGTGGGAGACCTGACCCCGGACCAGGTCGAGACCTTCACCAGAACCGCCTACGCAGTCGAGCAGTCGATCAGGAAGCGCGGGCGGGACGCTCCGTCAGACGCGTAACGAGTCGCGAGTCCCTCCGGGAAGCCGTACGCCTTCCCGGAGGCGAGGTCGACCGGAGGCGCCCCCCGCGGTGGCGAGATCCGAACGCGAAGCGGTCGCGGTTGACCTTGACACCGTGGCAACGTCTTCACTGATCGCCGAGGAGGTGGTCTCGATGACGACCACGAGGCAGGACACCCATACGACGGAGCTGCTCCAGGCGTTGGAGGACAGCCGTTCGTCCGTGCGGCTGCGGGCCGCGCTGGCGGCCGGTACGACGCCCGACCCCCGCTTCGTCGGCAAGCTGATCGAGCGGTCCGCGACCGAGTCCGAGTTCTTCGTCCGCGACATGCTGACCTGGGCGCTCACCCGCCATCCGGCGTCCATGACGCTCCCGGTGCTGCTCCGGGAAATCCACTCGGAGCGCCCGCAGGCACGGAGCCAGGCACTGCACACCCTGTCCAAGATCGGTGACCGGCGGGTGTGGCCGGCGATCACGAGCGCGCTGCTGACCGACGCCGACGACGAGGTGGCGCGGACCGCCTGGCGGACGGCGGTCGTGCTGGTGCCGGAAGGCGAGGAGTCCTCGCTGGCCACGGTACTGGCGACGCAGCTCGGGCGCGGCGAACGGGAGACCCAGCTGAGCCTGAGCCGGGCTCTGGTCGCGCTCGGGGACCTCGTCGTGCCGGTGCTGCTCACCGCCGCGGCGGACCCCGATCCGCTGGTACGAGCGCACGCGCTCGCCACACGGCGGCTGCTGCGTGACCCGGACGCCGGCTTCGAGTTCGCCATCGAGGAGGCGAAGCGCGTCGTCGCCCTGGGCGTGTCCGGTGAGGAGGGAAACTAGAGCGTGTTGATCGGTGAGGTGGCGCGACGGTCCGGGGTCAGTGCCCGCATGCTCAGGCATTACGAGGCGCTCGGCCTGGTGAGTCCTTCGGGCCGGACGGGCTCCGGCTACCGGGAGTACGCCCCGGAGGACGTCCAGCGGATCTTCCAGGTGGAGAGCCTGCGGTCGCTGGGGATGTCCCTGCGTGAGATCGGACGTGCGCTGGACGATCCGACCTTCACACCGTCGGGGCTCGTCGACGACCTGATCCGTCAGACGCGTGAACGCATCGCCGTCGAAACCGAGTTGCTCACGCGGCTGCGGCGCATCGATGCCGCGGAGACCGGCGGCTGGGAGGACGTCCTGCAAGTCGTCGCGCTGCTCCGCGCCTTGGGGTCGACCAGTGCCGACGCACGCCAGCGCGCCGCCCTCTCCTCCGTCGAGGAGGTGGCGGTGCCGGTGGACGCCCTGGTCGAGGCGGTACTGAGCGAGACGGAGCCGAATGTCGCCGGAGCTCTTCGGTGGGCGTTGGCGCGAGCGGGCGACGGTGGTTCGGCCTTGCTGGCGGAAGGGCTCCGCTCGCCCGTCGCCGCGGTGCGGGAACGGGCGGTGCGGTCCCTGGCCGAGATGCCTGACGCCGAGGCGGCCGCCCAACTCCGTTACGCCTTGGGCGATTCGGACGTGGCGGTCCGCAGCCACGCGGCTCTGGCGCTCGGGACACGAGGTGTGGCCGACGCGGTCCCGACCCTCATCGACATGATCGTGGAGGGACGGAACGACGTCGACGCGGCCGACGCACTGGGGGCGCTGGCCGGTGACACCGCGACGGCCGACCGCATCACGACCCGGCTCGTCGACCGCCTCGCCGGCCAAGACACGGAGGCTTCAGCGCGCGGCCGGCTGACGCAGGCGCTGGCCGACATTCCCGGTACGAGGGCCTCACGTGCACTCCAGGAGCTGTCCCTAGACGCGGACCGCGCCGTGGCATTGACCGCGACGTACCTGCTCCAGACGCGAGACGTGCAGTGATCGGGGAGACGGCGCAGGCGGGGCGTCCCGGCCGATGGACGCTTATATGGACCGGGCCCTGAAGCGACCTCGCGGGCGGTCATGGCGCCGACCGTGAGCCAGTACGACTGCGGTAGCTGTAGCGGATGGGTGGCCTGAGCCGGACAGCACCACGCGGGCGTGGGCGGGCGGGACCCGCTGGACGTTCACGCACGCACGAGTGCCAGCGTCTCCTTGAGATTGTGCTCGGCGATACCCGCCATGACCGCCCGGTCGGGAAAGTCCCCGTCGAGCAGGCGAAGTGGTCCCGCTGTCAGTGAGAGTCGCTGCGCGAGCATGTAGAACGCGAGCCGGTCCTCGTCCAGGCCGTCCACCCACAACTGGTCGTAGCCGTCGTGCAGGCGAATTCGCAGGAAGACGTGCTCCCACTCGATGTCGAAGTACATCGAGCCTTCGATGTCGATCACGACGGGCGTCCCGCCGTTGTCCACGAGTACGTGGTCGGGCCCCAGTTCGCCGTGTACGACCCCGTACTCGGCGCGCGGCCGAACCGCCGCGGCCAGCTCCAGCAGCCGCTGTTCCAGCAGGTCGCGGGAACCAGCGACACGCGGGTCACGCCCAGCCGCCTCGGCAAGGTCCCGCAGTGCCCGGGCGAGGACGACCTCCTCGCACGACCGTCCGCGCGAGGTGCCTCCGCAGTCGACGACGGCAACCTTGCCGTACGTCGGCGCCCGATGGCGTCGCATCGCGTCCAGCGCTTCCGCCAGCTGTGCCATGACCGGTGCAGCGGCGGCCGGATTACGCGTCAGGATGTCCTCCAGGTTCTCGCCCGCCACGTCCTCGACGATTGCGAGGTCCGCCGGGCCGTGAGCGCCGTCACGGTCGACAAGACGGATCGCCGGCAAGCGGACGCCGAGCTGCGTCAGCCGCGCTTGCGCCGCCTCGAACAGATGCAGCCCGAGACCTGGGGAGAAGGGGTCGGTCAGGTCGTCGTCACCCGCGCTCGTGGGCCAGTAGTTCTCGGCGTCGCTCCAGAGATAGGCGATCGCCGTCGTCGCGTCGTCCATCACCAGGCGGTAGACACCCTTCTTACTGCCGCCCGTGAGCCGCTCGACCGCTTCGAGTCGCCGTCCGCCACCCAACGCGGCCCGCGCGGCGCCTGCCAACTGCTCCCTGGTCACTGCCCTGAGTACCACACCCGCACCACCTCTCGCCCACACCCTGCGTACTCACGCGCGAGCGCACGAGGTCAGGCGAACCAGTCGGGGGAGCCGGAACCCGAACCGAGTTGGCGAGGGGGCGGGTTCGTGGGCGAGGCTGCGGGCAGCCTGGGCAGGAGTCCATCGGATCCGTGGTCCCAGTTGAGGACCCAGTCGAGCTCGCGCTGGATGCGACGGGCCTCGTTGCGGACCTGCAGCGGTATGTCGCCGCGTTCGGAAATGAGCTGGGCGTAGATCGGTGCTTCGTGCACGAGCGGCGCTTCTCCTCGGATGGGTGAACGGCTTCAACTGTAAGGCTGCTGTGCCGGGGCGCCAGCCCTCCTCCCTGTTCGAGCAGAACCAGAACGTGCGTGCCCAAGGATCAGCAGGGCGGTCAACCGGGCGGTCAGAGTGTGGCACTTGCGGGACTTCGCGGCCTTGGGGCGCGGTCGGGGTCGGTGCAGTCCGTGCGTACCGTGAGGGCGCCGATCCATGCTCACCAACTGATTTCCGCCGCCACCGGCAAGTGGTCGCTGCCCGTTGCCGGCAGGGTCCACGAGCTGTCCGGTTCGACGCCTCGGACCATGATCTGGTCGATCCGCACCACGGGGAACGCCGCCGGCCAGCTGAAGCCGAAGCCCGCCCCCGCCGTGTCCTGCGCCGAGCGCAGTTGCGACCTCAGGGCGTCGAAGGCGCGGTCGTCCAGGGTGCCGTTCAGGTCCCCGAGCAGCACCACTCGCTCGATCGGGTCGGCCGCGACGGCTTCGGCCAGCGCCTGAATGCCTCTGTCCCGCTGCTCGGTGCCGAAGCCCGCCCTGGGATTGACCCGGGTGGACGCCAGGTGCGCGACGTACACCGCCAGAGGGCCCCGGTCCGTGGCCACCGTGGTGCGCAGCGCGCGGTTCGACTCCATCGTGAGGTCGGCCGGCTTGGTGGCCGCCAGTGGCCCGTAGTCCATCCTGATGTCCACCGGGCGGGTGTCGGACAGCGGCGCCTTGCTCCACAGTCCGACCGTGCCCTGCACCGTGTGGTAGGGGTAGGCGTCGGCCAGCTCCCTCGCGTAGACGACCTTGGCCTGCTCGGTCAGCTCCTCAAGGGCCAGCACCTCGGCACCGGAGGCAGCGAGGTCTCGGGCGGTACCGACCGGGTCGGTGTTCCCGGCGCCCACGTTGTGGCCGGCCACGATGAAACCATTGCCCTCGCGTGACTTGTCGCTGAGCTGTCCGCCGAAGAGGTGCAGCCAGACCATGGCCGGCAGCAGCAGCGCGGCCAGCGCAGGGGGCGAGCGGCGCCACACCGCCACGGCCAGCAGCACGGGGATGAACAGGCCGGACCATGGCAAGAAGGTCTCCACCAGGCTGCCGAGGTTCCCGACCCGGTTGGGGATCCTCGCGTGCAGCAACATGACGAGGCCCAGCAGCAGTGCCGGCGTCGCCGGAACCAGGCCGCGCGTCCAGAGGTCCCGTCGGAGGCTGAGGCGGGGGAGACGCCGGATCCCCGTCAGCCGGCCGGCGCCTGCGATACTCCGGCGGATTCGCGCCCGCCACGTACACGTATCGCTTTCGTCGGCCTGGGATCGGGCCCCGCCTTTTTCGTCCTCCGACGTGTCGACCTGCGTCGTCGTCGGTCCTCGTCCACTGCCGGTCACTGCTGCATCCTCGGATCCTGGGTGGGTTCGTCATCCTGACGTGGCCGAGCACGAGCAGGCACCGCTGCGCCCTTCGAAGGCGGCCGCTGTCGATGAGGCGGTCAGGTCCGCGACATCGCGGAGCATGCGGCCCCGCCGAGAGCCTGAGCAGGTCACGTCCACGTCATGGCGGCAGTCAAGACGGTGCGGTGTTGCCTGCGCGTACGTGCTTTTCGATATGCCGACGATATGTACCGGCTCGTAGCATCGAGGACATGCGTGTGCTGATCGTCGAGGACGAACCCTTTCTGGCGGAAGCCGTCCGCGACGGTCTACGCCTGGAGGCGATCGCGGCCGACATCGCCGGTGACGGTGACACCGCGCTGCAACTGCTGAGCATCAACAGCTACGACATCGCCGTCCTGGACCGTGACATCCCGGGGCCGTCCGGCGACGAGGTCGCCGAGCGCATCGTCGCGTCCGGCGGCGGCACGCCGATCCTCATGCTCACCGCCGCCGACCGGCTCGACGACAAGGTCTCCGGGTTCGAACTCGGCGCCGATGACTACCTCACCAAACCGTTCGAGCTGCGAGAGCTCGTCCTCAGGCTTCGCGCACTCGACCGCAGGCGCGCCTACGCCAGGCCCCCTGTACGCGAGATCGCGGGCTTGCGGCTGGATCCGTTCCGCCGCGAGGTCTACCGGGACGGCCGCTACGTCGCCCTGACCAGGAAACAGTTCGCCGTGCTGGAGGTCCTCATGGGTGCCGAGGGCGGTGTCGTCAGCGCCGAAGCACTGCTGGAGCGGGCGTGGGACGAGAACGCGGATCCGTTCACCAACGCCGTGCGCATCACCGTGTCGGCGCTGCGCAAGCGACTCGGGGAACCCTGGATCATCGCCACCGTGCCCGGCTTCGGCTACCGCATCGACGCGACGCCCGGCACCGTTCTCGAGGGAGACGTGCGTGGATAGGCGGCCCGGGCTGAGTGTGCGCGTCAAACTCACCCTCAGCTACGCCGCGTTCTCCATGCTGGCCGGCGGCCTGCTTCTCGTGGCGGCGTGGGGGTCTCTGCTGCGTTACGTGCCCGACCGCCCGGCCAGAACGCCCTACGGGCTGAGTCCGGACCGCTCCTTCGTCCTGCACACGTTCGTACAGGCGGCGGGACCGGTGCTGCTCTTCCTGCTGCTGTTCGGTCTCCTGGGGGGATGGGTCCTGGCCGGCCGCATGCTCGCGCCCCTGACACGCATCGGGGACGCCACGCGCCTGGCCACGGACGGCACCCTGTCCCACCGCATCCAACTGCCCGGCCGCCAGGACGAGTTCCGTGAGCTGGCCGACGCCTTCGACACCATGCTCGCGCGACTCGAAGCGCACGTCGCCGAACAGCGGAGGTTCGCGGCCAACGCCTCGCACGAGTTGCGTACTCCGCTGGCGATCTCGAAGACGCTGCTCGACGTGGCCCGCAGCGATCCCGGCCACGACACCCGTGAGGTCATCGACCGCCTGCACGCCGTCAACGCACGGGCCATCGACCTCGTCGAGGCGCTCCTCCTGCTCAGCCGCGCCGAGCAGCGGTCCTTCCGCCGGGAGCCTGTCGACCTGTCGCTCCTGGCGGAGGAAGCCACCGAGACGCTGCTCCCCCTGGCGGAACGGGACGGCATCACCATCGAGACCTCCGGTGACATCACCCCCACCATCGGATCGCCCGCGCTTCTCCTGCAGTTGGTCACGAACCTCGTGCACAACGCGATCGTCCACAACGTGCCCGAACACGGCACCGTGAGCGTCAACACCGCCAACCGGCCCCAGACCGTCGTGCTCACCGTCGAGAACTCCGGCGAGAAGATCACCGCGGAACTGGCCACGATCCTCACCGAGCCCTTCCAGCGCGGCACGGAACGCGTGCACACCGACCACGCGGGCGCCGGCCTCGGTCTGGCGATCGTCAAGACCATCACCCAGGCACACGACGGCACACTCACTCTCGCCCCGCGCCCTGACGGCGGACTTCGCGTGACCGTCGAACTGCCGAAAGCGGCCCCCTACGCCGGCACGTAGCAGCCCCTCGGATGGTGTTTTCCCGACCGGCGGACAAGACCGGGGCTACGCCTCCGAGACCGCCGCCGGCTCCGCTGTGAGGGCCGCCACCGACCGGCTGTGCAACACCACCAGGCCGGTGACGACGGCGCTCAGCAGCCCCAGCGCCACAAGCGCGGGAACGAGAGCGACCACCGCACCGCCCAGCAGACAGATCACGCCTCCGCTCAGCAGCGGCGCGGACCAACGGCCCTCCGCACGAGCCAGGATCGCCGCCGTCGTCACCAGGAACAGACCCGCGCCACCCGTGAGCGCCCAGGCGACCAGACCGTGCAGCGGCTCCGCCAGATCGTAGTGCCCGCTGTCGGCCACCTGGTGCAGGACCTTCTTCATCCCCAGAGCCATCAGGACGACTCCGGCGACCAGCGGCAGGTGCAGGAAGGTGTAGGCGTCCCGGGCGAATCGCGTCCGGTCGTCACCGGCCAGCGCGCGGAGCCGGTGCTCCGCCACCTCCCCGACCTGGCGGAAGTACAGGCGCCACAATCCCGCCGAGATCAGCAACCCCGCGGCCGTGGCGGCCAGCACCGGTACCGTGATGGGGAATCCGGCCAGGCCCCCGCCCATCGCCACGATCGATTCGCCCAGGGCGATGATCACGATCAGCCCGTACCGCTCGGCGAAGTGCCCCGGCGAGTTCACGCGCCAGCCCGAAGCGCCCGTGACGTACACGCCGAGGTAGTCGACCACGACTGCGCCGAGCCACAGCATGATCTGCCAGAAGCCCGAGAACGCGGTGCCCGCGAGCAGGAGTACCAGTGGCGGTGCCACCGACAGCAGCGCCGTGCGGCGAAGCGTCCGCCGCAGCGCCGCGTCGCCGGACCCCGAGACCCAGTACGACACGAGGTGCAACAGCCGTACCGCTCCGTAGCAGAGCACGAACAGCAGCGCTGTGGGCAGCCCTTCGGACCTGGCCGCGAAGATGTCCGGCCGTACGGTGAGGGAGACGATCAGGACGACCGCCATCACCGCGACCAGCACGGTGAACATCGCCCCCGAATCGGCCCTGACGACATTGCCCAGCCAGGTGAAGCAGCACCAGCACCACCACAGCAGTGCGAGCACGACCATCGCGCCCACCATGCGCAGCGGCGAAGGACCGGCCGCCATCAGGGCGGTGACCTGGGTGAGCGCGTACACGAAGACCAGGTCGAAGAAGAGCTCGGCCGGTGTGACCCGGTGGTCGTTCCCCGTGGCCGTCATCCGCGGCCGGTCGTGGCCCCTTGCCATGTCGATCCCCCCGTTGTCGCGGCCGGGCCCTCTCCGCCGGCCGCCCCCCGGGCGAAGGATATACACATGGGCAAGTTCTCAACGCGACTGTCGCATAGGGCAGTTACTGACTTTCTGTCCTGACGGCATCGGGTCTTTCCCTGAAGTCGTGTACGGCGGGGGGCTCAGCGCCAGTCGTCGATCACGTAGGCGTCCGGGTGGCTGTAGCCAGGTTCGTTGGGCTTGTGCATGGTCACGCCTTGCAGCCAGGTGCGGAAACCGCGGTCGACCATGCGCCGGTAGGCATCCTCTCGGGCCAGGTTCATGCCGGCGTCCAGTTGCCGCAGTCCCTTCTCGCCGGCCAGCTGCTCGCACGCCTCCAGCAGTCGTTCGAACCGGTCCGCGGCGCCCGGGCCAGGGCGTACGGCGCCGAATTTGACGAAGCACACGTCCTCACCGGCCTCCGACCCCGCTCCGCAGTGGCAGACAGCCACACCGTCGAGATCGGAGTCGGGGCCTTCGAGGAGGATGGTGTCACCGAGCCCCTGCGCCTGTGTGGCCATGATCTCGCGCTCCAGGCTCAGGCCCTCGTGCACGGCCCCCGTCACCACGCGACTGAGGCTCAGGGCTTCGGGCCTCTCAGCGGCGGTCAGCTCGCCGTACAGCACTCGCCCGGGGGCTGCGGCATTCATCACGGCAACCTGTTTCTTCATGACGGCGGTGAGGAAGCGGGGCCAGAAACCGTACCGGCGGTAGAGCTCCAGGTGCTTGGGACTGTGCGAGAAGGTGAACAGGCCGAGGTGGCGGTTCTCCCAGGTGTCGAAGCAGGCCATGACCGGTTCCATGAGGCGCCTGCCGATGCCCTGGTCCCACAGATCCGGACGTATGGTCAGCGGGCCGAAGAACCCGACGCTGCCCCAGTCGGTGGCGAAGTTCGATCCGACGACCTCGCCCTCGACGGTCGCTGCGAAGGCCGCGTGTGGATCCGCCGCCCAGCGGGTGCGGACGTAGTCGGCGGTCCCGAAGAACGTCTCCGGCTCAGGGGCCCCGAGGAAGGTCCCGAAGGCGGTCCTGAAGACCTCGTCGGCCCGGTCCAGGTCCGGCTCGGCCAGCGCGCGGACGGACACCGAGGCGGCGACACTCGTTCGCTTCTCTGCGGGCATGATCGCTCTCCTCTCCGCCCCCATTTCCATCGCACCACGGGCGTGCGCCACGGGCGAGGCGACAGGTCCGGCGTGCTGCGAGGACCGAGCGGCCGCCCGGTACCGGCTATGGCAGCCGTCCAGGGGGTCGCGGCGGTATTGAAGCTGACGGAGGCCGCGCCGGACGGCAGTGATCACGTCGTCGGGGGGCGGCGAACGCGCGATTGGCCACGATGGTGCGCCGCAGGACGACCAGATGCCCTCGACTGGTTTGGGGCCGGTGCACAGGACGGCAGTTGGAAGGCGGTGAGCCCGTCGCGGTCGGCGCCGGAGCGGCGCAGGCCAGCGGTGAGGAAGGGGGCAGCCACACCCCCGCCACTCTCAACGTATAGCGCGGTGGGGGCCTTGCGGCAAGGCCCCGTTCATGGCGGAGAATCTCCGATCGGGTCGAGAACCTGACGGAATCAGGTGTTCGCGGAGTGTGTGCCTGTACGCCGGATATGTGTGTCTCGCGGCACACTTGCTTGGCCAGGTGGCAGCCGCGACGCGCATGCGGACACGCGTGAGGCGGAGGTGCGTAGCCGTCGCCGGAGGGGGCGTAGTGGCCGACACAGGTGCCGTTTCATCGAACAGGGGGCTTCATGATTGACGTCGTCGTCGTAGGTGGCGGACCTATCGGATTGATGCTCGCGGGCGAGCTGCGATTGCACGGTGTGCGGACGGTCGTGCTGGAGAAGGAGGCCGAGCCGACCCGAGTCGTCCGCGCTCTCGGCCTGCACGCGCGCAGCATCGAGGTCATGGACCAGCGCGGTCTGCTGGAGCGGTTCATCGCGAACGGCAGGCAGTCCCCGGTCAGCGGCTTCTTCGCCGGCATCGGCAAGCCGGTGCCCGCTGGGCTCGACACCGCGCATCCGTACGTCCTCGGCATTCCGCAGCCGGTCACTGAGCGGCTCCTGTACGAATACGCCGCCGGGCTGGGGGCTGACATCCGCCGCGGCTGCGAACTGGTCGGACTCGATCAGGACGACCAGGGGGTGAGCGTCGAGCTGACGGACGGCACGCGGTTGCGCTCGTCCTACCTCGTCGGCTGCGACGGCGGCCGCAGCACGGTACGCAGGCTGCTCGGCGTCGGCTTCCCGGGTGAGCCGAGCAGCGTCGACACGTTGCTCGGCGAGATGGAGCTGACGGAGTCACCCGAGACGGTGACCGCGGTGATGACCGAAGTCCGCAGAACGCAGATGCGGTTCGGTGCGATGCCTCTCGGGGGCGGCCTGTACCGCGTCGTGGTGCCGGCCGCGGAAGTGGCGGAGGACCGCACGGTACCGCCGACCCTGGAGGAGTTCAGGCGGCAACTGCGGGTGACCGCCGGCACCGACTTCGGTGTGCACTCCCCGCGCTGGCTGTCCCGTTTCGGCAACGCCACCCGGCTGGCCGAGCACTACCGGATCGGACGGGTGCTGCTGGCCGGGGACGCGGCGCACGTCCACCCGCCGACAGGCGGGCAGGGCCTCAACCTGGGAATCCAGGACGCGTTCAACCTCGGCTGGAAGGTGGCCGCGGAGGTCAACGGCTGGGCCCCGCAGGGGTTGTTGGACAGCTACTCGGCCGAACGGCGTCCGGTGGCGGCCGACGTCCTGGTCACCACACGCGCCCAGATGGAACTGATGTCCACCGAGCCGGGTCCGCAGGCGGTGCGCCGGCTGGTGTCGGAGCTGATGGATTTCGAGAACGTGAACCGGCACCTGATCGAGAAGATCACCGCGATCGGCATCCGCTACGACCTCGGGGATGGCCATCCACTGCTCGGCCGTCGGATGAGGGACGTGGGGCTCAAGCGCGGGCGCCTTTACGAACTCATGCACGGGGGGCGCGGGTTGCTGCTGGACCGGACCGGTCGGTTGTCGGTGTCGGGCTGGGCGGACCGCGTCGATGACGTCGCGGATGTCAGCGCCGAACTGGACGTGCCCGCCGTGCTGTTGCGGCCCGATGGACACGTGGCGTGGGTCGGTGAAGACCAACGGGGCCTGGAAGAACGGTTGTCCAAGTGGTTCGGCGCTGCCGCCGGGTGACCGCACGACAGCCGCTCGCCAACGGGCAAGTGGAGCACGGGCACAGCTCACATCGGCGACTCTCACGGGAGAGTGAGGGACACCGCGGGACACTGCGGTGCTCTCGCCAGTCCCTCGGCAGGGGCCCGTGGCGCCGCCGGTTTCGGCGTTGCCGGCGCCCGACTGACGGTGTCGTCCGCTCGGCACGGGCGCTCGCGTCCTGCCTCGAGAAGCAGGTACGCGAGCGGACCGTAGGCGCCTGTTCGCCGTGCTGTACCCCGTTCAGCACGGTGACACAGTGCGTCGTGCCCCGTGCCGTTCCGCGGCCGTCGCTGCGATGCCGAGGTTCAGCGGGGCAGTCCGTGCCCCGGCGAGTACCGCACCGCCCGCGAGGGCTGTGCGACGACGACGCGATGCCGTCGGCGCAGCCCTTTTCGGGGAGTGTCGTCCCGCACGTACGCGGGGTTCCCCTGCACGGCGGACCTCAGCCGCCGGTCCGCCGGTGACCGATCTTGGCGCGAAACGGGCAGTTGGGCCATGGGGAGAACTACGTATGGACAGCGCCGGAGTTACCGTGGATCCGCACAGTCGACTGCGCTTTCCGGGGGAAACTGTCATGCGGGATCGGCACGCGCGGATGCTGGATCTGGCAATCGAGGTGATGGACACCGAGGACCCGGACCACATCTGGCCGTTGCTCACCGAGGAACTGCTCACCGCGTTCGACGCGGAGCTGGTCGTGGTCAAGGAGGAACCCTGGACGCGTGAGCGGGGCAAGGTCGGGATCTGGCCGCCCCGGGCGCGCCTTGAGGACATCCGTCATGACGATTCGGTCCAACGTCACATCCGCGCGGGCTACCCCTTCGCCGACCGTTACACGGGCGGCCAGGACCGGACGCCGCTGAGCGCCGCACGCATCACGGGCGCACGGGCCTGGCAGCACAGCGCCACGGCCGACGCACTCCGACAGGCGCTCGGGACGCGGCACATGCTCGGCATCCCTTTCCCCGGGACGGGACCGCACGTCAGCGGGTTCGTGGTGCACCGCACGGGGAAGGACTTCTCCTCGCACGACCTGCGGTACGCCGCCCGCGTCCAGCCGTTGCTCAAGGCGGCGACGAACCATCGCTCCCTCCTGATGGCATGGCGAAAGGATGTCTCCGGTGGCCGGGGGCACCACGCCAACCATCTCCTCGCGGAGCCGTTGACCCCTCGTGAACTCAACGTCCTGCACCTCCTCGCCACCGGAATGCCCGCCGACGCCATGGCGCGTCGCCTCGGCATCTCGCCGCGCACCGTGCACAAGCACCTGCAAGTGCTCTACCGGAAACTGGGCACAGCGGACCGGCTCAGCGCGGTGCTGCGCGCACAGAACGCCGGACTCCTCCCCGACAATGCTGGGCCGCTCCCCGGCAGCGCCGGGCCTGCTTGACCCCGACGACAGGCCCCCGTCGTCTCCGTCGTCGGCATGACGCCGTACGGCGCTGCGGCGTTCCAGCGCGGCCGCGGTCCGGTGTGGTCACGGAGACGCGCACTCGCGGGGTCTCTGCAGGTCGCGGGAGGTCAACCCTGGCGCATGGCATCGGTGAATGTGGAACGGTGCCTCTCGGCCGGGAACGGGTCACCGCCCCGCTTCCCTGAGTGAGCGTCCCTGCGACACCCGTACCGGCGCAGGGCGTAGTGGCTCGGAGGGACGCGTCCTGACGCCGGCATCGCCCACATGCGGCCGAACGGGGGTGTCCTTAGGGTGGAGGGAGTCCATTTTGGGAGGCGATCCTCATGGCGAAGGTGCTCTTCGTGGTGAGCGGAGCCACGTACTGGGTGCTCAAGGACGGCACCAGGTATGCGACCGGCTACTGGGCGGAAGAATTCGCCGCACCGTACAAGGCGATCACGGAGGCCGGACATGAAGTCGTGGTCGCGACACCGAACGGCGTGACTCCGAATGTCGACATGATGAGCCTCCGGCCATCGATGGCGGGAGGCGAACAGGGCGCCCTCGACCTGGAGGAGATCATTCGGTCGGCGGAGGTGATGCGCCGGCCCCTCAAGCTTTCGGACGTCCGGGTCGAGGACTACGACGCCGTGTATTTCCCCGGCGGGCACGGGCCGATGGCCGACCTCGCCCTGGACGCCGACGCGGGGAGGATCCTGACGGCGCAGCTCGCGTCGGGCAGACCGCTCGCGATCGTCTGCCACGCGCCCGCCGCCCTTCTCTCCACCCGTATCCACGGTGTCTCCCCCTTCAAGGGCTTCCGGGTGACGGGGTTCACCAACGAGGAGGAGGAAGGGGTCGGACTCGCTTCCCGGGCGCCGTGGCTGCTGGAGGACGAGCTCAAGGACAAAGTGGGCGTCGATTACAGCCGAGGGCCGATATGGGAGCCCTACATGGTGGAGGACCGCAACCTCATCACCGGGCAGAACCCGCATTCGGCGGCCGTCCTCGCGGACCGGCTCCTGGAGACGCTTTCCTAGACGGTGCCCCCGGTCGCGGATCTCGCTGAGCCGGGAGACAGCGATGCATTCGCCGAGCGCACATGTACGAAGCCGGGCGAGGCCGTCCCCCTTGCGTCCTCGCCAAAGGGCAGTGCATCGGTGGTTCTCGTTCAGGCAGTTGTACGGCCTGTTCACCCGTATCGGCGCGGAGTGCCAACAGCCGACCGGCACGCGCGCTGTCCCCATCGCTGAACGAGGCGGACGACCCCGTATGGACAGTGAGCAGAAAGTCGCCATCATCACCGGAGCGTCGCGAGGCATCGGTGCGGCGTTGGTCGAGGCTTACCGCGGGCTTGGTCATGCCGTCGTGGCGGCGGCGCGCTCGCTTGAGCCGTCCAGTGACCAGGCGGTGCTGTCCGTACCCGGTGACCTGGCGCAGCCGGGTGTGGGCGCTCGGGTGGTCGACGCGGCCATGGATCGCTTCGGCCGGGTCGACACGCTGGTCAACAACGCCGGCCTCTTCGTCGCCAAACCGTTCACCGAGTACACCGACGAGGACTACGAGTCGGTGATGGGGATCAACGTGCGTGGCGCGTTCGAGGCGTCGCGCAGTGCGATCGCGGCGATGCTGGCGGGAGGCCGCGGCGGGCACGTCGTGAACGTGTCCACCAGCCTTGTCGACAGCGCCGACGCCCGGGTCACCGGTGGCCTGGCCTCGATGAGCAAGGGAGCACTGAACGGCGTCACCAAGTCGCTGGCGATCGAATACGCCGCGCGCGGTGTTCGCGTGAACGCCGTCGCCCTCGGAGTCATCCGCTCGTCGATGCACCCCACCGATCCGGGCGGCGCCATGGCGGCGCTGCACCCGGTCAACCGCATGGGCGAGGTCGAGGACGTCGTGCGGGCGATCCTCTATCTGGAACAGGCCCCGTTCGTCACGGGCGAGATCTCCCATGTCGACGGCGGCCAGAGCGCAGGTCACTGACAGGGCGAAGTGGTCCCGCTGGTGAGCGCCGCAGGTGACGCCAGGGCACAGGTCTCCCTTGCTACGAGTTCGGCTGCCGGAGCGCCACCAGGGCACAGGTCCACGCCGACACCGGTGACGCCGCACCGTCCGCCGTCGATGCGGTCGCGTCGTAGGGGCCGAGACACACCGGCCCGACGGGACATCACATCGGAGAGTCGGCAAGTGCGGCTTATAGGTTCGTTAGGTGACAAATGTACCGAGATGGCTCGTCTTGTCGTCGGGTTCCGGGCCCCTCCTGTTCACCACGGGCTGGGTGGTCGCGGCTCACATGGAAGGGTCGGCCTACGACCCGGTCAGGCAGACGATCAGCGTCCTGGCGGCCTACGGGGCGGCAGGCTCCTGGGTGATGACCTGCGGGCTGCTGGCGCTGGGGGTGTGCCACCTGCTCACCGCGTGGGGGCTGCGCCCTGCCGCCGTCGCGGGCCGGATCGCCCTCGCCGGTGGGGGAGTCGCGGCCTTGCTCGTGGCGGTGATCCCGGCGCCGGACAGCGGTGGTTCGCTGCGCCACGGAACCGTCGCGGGAGTGGGCTTCGCGCTTCTCGCGGTGTGGCCAGTGCTGGCCGCACAAGGTCACGGCGGTGCGCCCTGGGCGCTGAGGCGGGTGCCGTCCATCACGGTGACCGCGATCATGCTGGTGGGCGCGGCATGGTTCGTGGTCGAGACGCAACGCCACGGCGCGGCGGGCGTGGCCGAGCGCTTCGTGACGGCCCTTCAGTCCTGCTGGCCCTTCGTCGTGGTTGCCTCATGCCTGCTGGAATCGAAGAACGCGAGGACACCACCGGTCTGACGTATGCGGCTCGCTTCTGCCCCCTGACGGAGCCGGCCTCATCGGCCATTTGCCCCACGGTCCCGGCCCCTGCCTCCGGTCACCTCCGGGGCCCCTGGGCAACACGGACGGGGGTCGGCTGCCGGACGGTTCACCTACCGACGCCGTCGGTGGCAGAGTGGCCTCATGTGCGGTCGATACGTCTCCACCCGTAGCCCGAAGGACCTTGTCCAGCTCTTCCAGGTCACCGACTGGCCGGCCGAGGAGACCCTGGCCCCCAGCTGGAATGTCGCCCCGACCGACGAGGTGTGGGCGATCCTGGAGCGCACCCCGCGCGGACACGACGACGCCGCACCCGAGAGCAGGCAACTACGGCCGCTGCGCTGGGGCTTGGTGCCGTCCTGGGCCAAGGACATCAAGGTCGGCGCCCGCATGATCAATGCCCGCGTGGAGACCGTGCACGAGAAGCCCGCCTACCGCCGCGCGTTCCTCAAACGGCGCTGCCTGCTGCCGGCCGACGGATTCTACGAGTGGCAGCAGATCAAGGACCAGGACACGGGCAAGGCCCGCAAGCAGCCATACTTCATTCACCCCGAGGACGACCAGCTGATGGCGCTCGCCGGACTATACGAGTACTGGCGCGACCCGGAGGTCGACCAGGACGACGACCCGGCGGCCTGGCTGGTCACCTGCACGATCATCACCACGGAAGCCACCGACGCGGCCGGGCGCGTACACCCGCGTATGCCGCTCGCGCTCACCCCGGACCACTACGACCAGTGGCTCGACCCACGTCAACAGAACCCTGACCAGCTGCGCGCGCTGCTGACCCAGCCGGCGGAAGGCCACCTCGACGCCCGGCCGGTCACCACGGGCGTGAACAACGTCCGCAACAACGGCCCGCAACTCCTTGAAGAGATCGCACCGTAGATCCGGCTCGGGAGGCACTGCTCGCGTTGCCCACGGCAGCACACCGGCACCCTGGTCCCGGCTGTGGGCGCCGCGAGTTCCCCTCGCCCGTGAAGCGTCGGGGGAGGGCCTTCCGCCCCGTGTCGCCACCGGCCGCTTGGAGGGCCGCGGGTGGCCTCCGGTCCCGGTCAAGGACCGTATGGGCGGCGGGACTTCTCGGTTAACATCGCGTTGGCCGTGGTCGTCGCGGTCGCCGTCCCGACCGGAGGGGGACCCATGGGCCGGAGACTGGTCGGTACGGTGACCGGTCTGCTCGTGCTCTTCCTCGGCAGCCTCGCCTTCAACGCCGCCTCGGGGCAGAGCCATTGGCCCGGACCGCTCGATCTCGTACGCGTCCACCCCTGGGTGGTGCTCCTGCTGCTGGTGCCCCTCGCCGTCGCCGAGTTGTGGCTCCAGCCACGTGATGGCCGTACACCGCGACCGACCCCGCCGGGAACCTACCGGCTGCCGCCCCGCAACACCCACTTCACCGGCCGCGACGCCACGCTGAGGGAGTTGCGCCGACGCCTCACCGCGTCGGACGGCGTCGCGATCCAGGCCGTACACGGGCTGGGCGGTGTCGGAAAGACGCAGCTCGCGGTCGAGTACGCGTACCGCCACCTGTCGGAGTACCGGTTCGTGGCCTTCATCGACGCGGAGGACCCCGACCTGGTGGCGTCCCAATTCACCTTCCTGGCGCGGGAGCTGGGGCTCGTGGAGGTGAGCGCGGACCAGGTCGTCCCCGGTGTGTACGGCAAGCTGGGGGACCGCAGACCCTGGCTGGTCATCCTGGACAACGGCGAGAAGCCGGGCACGCTGGTGCACGCACTGCCGTCGGGAGACCTCGCGAGACACGGCCATGTCGTCGTCACGACGAGGATGAGCGGCTGGTCGGGAACGGCCGGTGTGGTGGACCTGGAGGTGTTCAGCCGGGAGGAGTCGGTGGAACTCCTGCTGCGGCGGGTGTCCGGCACCTCGGCGGAGACCGCGGACCGCATCGCGGAGCAACTGGGCGATCTGCCCCTCGCGTTGGAGCAGGCCGCCGGTTACATGGACTACAACCAGACCGCGCCGGAGGATTACCTGGCTCTGCTGACGTCGCGGCTGGACGACATGATCGCGCGAGGCGAACTGGCCGACCGTCCCGCAGTGGTCGTGGCGACGCTGTGGCAGCTCAGCGTGCGCAGGCTGGAGCGCGAGCAGCCACAGGCGGTGCGGCTGCTGGAGCTCTGCGCCCTGTTGGCACCGGAGCCGATCCCGCTGGACCTGTTCACCGGGGGCCCGGAACCACTCACCACCGCGGCTGCCGACCCGGTGACGTGGGACACGACGGTCGGCGCCCTCGCCGGGTTGGGCCTGGCACGGCGCGAGGACTCCGCACTCACTCTGCACCGCCTGGTCCAGGCGGCGATCCGGGCCTCGATGACGGACGACGCGCTCGCCGGCGCCCGAGTCCGCCTGTGCCGCGCCCTACTGGCCGCTGTGCCGCACGACATCCATGGCGACCCGGACGCACGTCCGCGCTGGCACCGGCTCCTCGCGCACGTGCTGGCCGTGACCAAGGGCGAACCACCTGCCGAATGCGCCGCAGAGACGGCCGTGCTGCTGCGCCTCGCCTCGGAGTTCCTCCTCGGGATCGGTGACCGCCACCTGGCGCGACCCCTGTGCGAACGCGCTCTCACGCTCGACGAGGCCCTGGGCGGACGCGACGCCGAGGTCGCCTTCGACCTCATCGCCCTGGCACAGATCCACCGGGATCTCGGAACGCCCGAGACGGCACGCCCGCTGGCGGAGCGCGCGTTGCGCCTGCACGAGGCGTCCCTGCCGGCGCAGAGTCCCGCCATCGCGACGGACCTCGCGACGCTCGCGCGGACGCTGTGCATGCTCGGCGAGCACGCGACGGCGCTGCCCCTGGCCGAGCGGGCGCTGCGCATCGACGAGGCGGCGTACGGTCCGGAGTCCCCCTACGTGAGCTTCGACCTGGTCGCCCTGGCCACCGTGCACTTCGACCTCGGCGATCCCGCCACGGCGGTGCCGCTGATCTCGCGGGCGCTGCGGATCCGCGAGGCCGTCTACGATCCCGGGCACCTGTACATCGGGTACGCGCTGCTGTTCAAGGCGCGGGCGCTGCACGCGCTGGGCGACTCCTCCGCGGTCGAGTCCGCGCGCCGTGGCGCACAGAACGTGCGCAACCAACTGGGCAGGACCCACCCCAAGACCGTGGAAGCCTTCGCCCTGGTGGACCAACTCGAAGGGTGACCTGTCGGGTCGCGACGGTGTCAGCGACCGGAGCGACGGAGTGACGGCCTGCTCGACCGCGGCCATGGACCGCCTGGGTGCGTGCAGCGCCGAACGGGCGCTGGTGAACAGCGGCGAGGGCGGGCGGCAGGCACTACGGTCGGCATACGCGCACGCAGAGACCACGACCGGAGGGACCCCCGTGCTGAAGCAGGTCGCGGAAGGTGTGCTGATCCACGAGAGCGCGTTCGTGCGGAGCAACGCCGTTGTCGTGCAGGGCCGCGACGGCGTCCTGCTCATCGACGCCGGGGTGACGGGCCACGAGATGACCTGCCTCGCGAACGACCTGTCCGAGGCGGGCCGGACCGTCGTGGCGGCATTTTCCACGCACCCGCACTGGGACCACCTGCTGTGGCACCCGAGCCTCGGCTCGGCACCCCGCTACGGCACGGCTCGCTGCGCGGCCACCGTCCGACAGCGGCTGGCGGGGGAGGACGCGAGGGCTCGCGTGAGGGCGTTGATGCCGCCGGACATCGTGGACCAGGTACCGCTGGACCTCCTCGGCCTCATCAAGGGCCTGCCTTCCGAAAGCGCGCGGATTCCCTGGGACGGCCCTCTCGTCAGCGTCATCCCACACGACGCGCACGCCCCGGGGCATGCGGCCCTGTTGATCGGGGAACGGGGTGTTCTCGTCGCCGGTGACATGCTCTCCGACGTCCTCATTCCGATGCTCGACCTGACCGACGCGGCGGGCCCCGTCGAGACCTACCTCGCCGCACTGAGCGCGCTCGAGAACGTGGCGGAGGACGTCGACACCGTCATCCCCGGCCACGGTTCCGTCGGCCGAGGCCACGAGGTGCGTGCACGCATCGACCAGGATCGTGCGTACGTACACGCCCTGCGGGACGCCCGCGTCCCCAGCGATCCGAGGCTCGGCCCCGCAGCGACGTACGGCAAGGACTGGCTGCCCGGCGTCCACGAGCGGCAACTCCAGCACCTCGCCGGGCAGAAGTGACGCCGACGGGACGCCGGGCTAGGCACCGTCCGGGGGATGGACCTGACCGAGAGCCCGAAGTCCCGCCCAAATGCCACCCGTTGACGACCTACAGCCCTGTCAGCTACTACGGAGCCTCAGTGCCGTGGCTACGAGCCTCCGAGGCAACTTCGGCCCTGCACATGCGTAGTTGATCAGCAGGTTTCGGTAGGCGGTGTTCGCGAGTTCCGGTGCCAGGGCGATCAGGGCCTTCAGGTCGTCGGACGAGCCGGAAAGGCGTGTGCGGTAGGCGGCGCCCGCCGCGCGCAGGGAGACCTCGTGCGGTTCGTGTTCCAGGCCCTGTTCGACGAGGCTCGCGGCTGCGGCGAAGTCGCCCTGCTCGGCCCGCACGTCCGCCAGGTCAAGGTAGAGGGACCAGTTGGCGGGGTCCAGGAGCAAGGCGCTTTCGAAGGCCGCAGCAGCCTTGTCCAGGTCGCCCATCACGCGCCAGGTGGTCGCTCGTGCGACCGCGGTCCACATGACCCGGTCGACTGCGTCGGCGCGGTCGCACAGAGCGAAGGACAGCTTGTACAGGCCGCAGGCCCGGGGCAGCCGGGCCATGGCGGCCAGCGACTCCGGTACGGGATTCTGTTCGGACACCACGTCCAGGGCATGGAACCAGGGCGCGAACCGTTCCCGCATCTCGTCGGTGTTGAGGTCGTGGCCGTAGTCCAATGTCCGCAGACACGCCTCGGCCAGCGCCTCGGCACTCACCGCGCCGAGAAAGCGCGCGTCGCCGAACCAGGGCGCGGCGCCCCATGCCACGGTGGGCCGCACACCCGTGACCGAACCGAGGGCCATCACCGCGTTGTCCATGTCCTCATCGAGGAAGAAGAAGTACGCCTGCGCCAGCACCGCGCTCAAGGAGCCGTCCTCTTCGAGGCTCTCCTTCAGTTCCGGGCGTCGGTCCTTCCACAACTCGGCGAGGGCCGCATAGGGTTCCGGAGCCGCTGGTGCGGAGGCTATCGCTCCCACCAGAAGCTCCACGGCGCGCACCGGGCTTCCGCCGCAGTGCGCCATGACACCGGCGAGACCGACTCCCGCCGCCACTGACTGATTCGACATCGCCAGAGGATACCCGTGGCCAAAGGTGTTGTGGCCACTCCGCTTGGAAGGCTGCCCTGCTGTCGGCTGTCTGTCGGTGACGGCGCTCCAAGGCGACGATCACCGCAGTCGGCGATCAGACCGGGGCAGGGAGAGCGCCCTCTCAAGGCACTGCCAGGAACCCGGCGACGCGCGGCAATGCGGTGTGCTCAGGCGTGCGGGACGACGGCCACGGGGCACGGCGCGTGGTGCAGGGCGGCGTGTGCGACGGAGCCGATCCGCGTGCCTACGGGGGAGTGCCGCATGCGGCGTCCGACGACGACCAGCCGTGCCTCCGCGGCCGCGGCGAGCAGGACCTGGCCGCCGCTGCCCATCTCGACATGCTCGACGACCGGGACGTCGGGGAACCGCTCGCGCCACGGAGCGAGGGCCGTCCGCAGCGCCTTCTCCTCGAACTGCACCAGCCCGCCCGCCTCGTCGGCCAGCCGCAACGACCCGGGACTGTACGCGTAGACGGGAGGCAGGCTCCACGCCCGCACCGCACGTACGGCCGCGCCTCGGGCCGCCGCTTCCCGAAAGGCGAAGCCGAGAACCTCCGCGCAGTCCTCCGCGGAACCCTGCTGGCCCACCACCACGTCACCCGCGTCGCGCACTTCCGCGTCCTGGGCCGCACGGACGGAGACGACGGGCCGGGGAGTCGCGGCGATCACCTGCTGTCCGTAGGAGCCCAGCAGGAATCCGACCAGCGCGCCGTGTCCCCGGGAGCCCAGCACCAGCATTTCGGCGCTCGCCGCCTCGGCCAGCAGCGCCGGCACTGCGGTGTCCGACACGACCTCGGAGGTCACCGACAGGTGCGGATGCCGGGCGGCGACCCGGGTCTCGGCCTCGCGCAGCATGCCGCGGACGGACTTCTCCTGGGTCTCCGGGTCCTGCACCACGGGCACATCGAGAGGCTGCCAGAGCCAGGCGTGTACCAGGCGCAGCGGCGTTCCGTGGAGGGCGGCCTCCTCGGCGGCCCAGTCCACCGCCGCCAGACTTTCGGCGGAACCGTCCACTCCTACGGTGATCGCGGGGGTCA
This sequence comes from Streptomyces sp. NPDC054842, assembly GCF_053611025.1. Taxonomy (NCBI): domain Bacteria; kingdom Bacillati; phylum Actinomycetota; class Actinomycetes; order Kitasatosporales; family Streptomycetaceae; genus Streptomyces; species Streptomyces sp. NPDC054842. Next base: position 19,133 of record NZ_JBSGZN010000054.1, on the reverse strand, counting down.
TCGCGTGCCTTCCTGATAGGTCCGAAGGGGGCATGGCGATCCGGGCCGCTGCCCCCGTCACCCAGCTTCGTCCCTTGGACGGCGACAAGGGAGGGCCGACCGGCCCTTGAGGCGCGGCCGTTCGGCCGCTCGCGAGGGGCCGGTGTGCGGGCCGTCCGGCTACGGGGTTGAGAGGGGCTTCCCGCTCGTCGGCGCGCCTGCCTCCTGGGTGGTCGTGATCGCGCTCGCCACCACGTCGATGAGGCGGTCGACGCGTGGCGCGAGCGAGGGCTGATCACCGAGCCAGGCGAGCATGGCCACCAACGCGAACAGGTCGGCGCCGTCGATGTCGCGCCGCGCCGCGCCGGCGTCCTGGGCTCGACGAAGGAGCCGTGCACCGGCGGCGCGCAGGGTGACGCACGACGCGTGGAGCGCCGACTCGGTGTCCTCGATGGCGGCTGCCATCAGCTCGGTCACGCCCCGGTACTCGGTCGTCCAGGCGATGCAGTCGCGCAGCCAGGAGAGGAGAGCGTCCTGGGGGGAACCGGACGTCTCGAACTCGGCTGCTCTGGCGGTCAGTTCCTCGAAACTCGTGCGGAGCAGGGCGTCGAGCAGCGCCTCGCGCGTGGGGAAGTGCCGCAGGAGCGTCGCGAGCCCGACGTCGGCCCTGCGGGCGATGTCGCGCAGCGAGACGTCGACACCCTGCTCGGTGAGAGCGGTGCCCGCTACGGCGAGCAGGTGGTCCCGGTTCTTTCTGGCGTCGGCCCGCATGTGTCCCTCTTGACTATCCGGATCAGTGGTCCATATATTCGGATCAGTGGTCCATTTATGTGGATCGCTGATCCGGATAAGCGTAACCCGCGAAGCGAACAGGGGAAGACGATGCCGACACACACGATGCGAGCGGTCCGGCTCCATGAGCACGGCGGCCCTGAGGTTCTGCGGTACGAGGAGGCACCGGTCCCCGAACCGGGGCCGGGCGAGGTGCTTGTCCGCGTTCACGCGGCCGGCGTCAATCCGCCGGACTGGTACCTGCGCGGCGGGATGACCCGGATGCCTGGACAAGCGGAATCGACGGTCAGCCTGCCGGTGCTCCCGGGGACGGACGTCTCGGGTGTCGTGGAGGCCGTCGGGGCCGACGTGGAGACGTTCTCCGTGGGGGACGAGGTCTTCGGCCTGCTGCGCTTTCCCGGCTTCGACGGCAGTGGCTATGCGCAGTACGTCGCCGCTCCGGCGTCAGACCTCGCGCACAAGCCGGCAGGTGTCGACCATGTGCGTGCCGCCGGGGCGCCGATGTCCGGGCTGACCGCGTGGCAGTTCCTCATCGAACTCGGACATGATCACCCTTCCCCCTTCCAGAGCACCCGGCATCGCCCGACGGTGCTCGACGCGGACACGACGGTGCTGGTCAACGGGGCGGCGGGCGGCGTGGGGCACCTCGCGGTACAGCTGGCGAAGTGGAAGGGGGCCCGTGTCATCGCTGTGGCGTCGGGCGCGCACGAGGAGTTCCTGCGCGGACTCGGCGTCGACCAGTTCATCGACTACACCAAGAGCCGCCCTGAGGAGGTCGTGCGCGACGTCGACCTCGTGCTCGACACGGTCGGTGGCCGGGAGAGCGCGCGCTTCCTGCGTACGCTCAAGCGCGGTGGATGCCAATTCCCCGTCCTGCCCGGAGAGTTCGACCAGGAGGAGACCGAGAGGCTGGGCGTCACGGTGTCGAGCACCCAGGTCCGCTCGAACGGGGCGCAGCTCGCCGGACTGGGCCGTCTGCTGGCGGCGGGCACGGTCCGTGTCGCCATCGACAGCACGTTTCCCCTCACGGAGGCTCGCGCGGCCCATGAACGCGCCGCCCGCGGGCACGTCCAGGGAAAGATCGTGCTCACGGTCGCCTAGGGAGTCGTAGCTGCGCCGGCCCGATCCATGCCGGCCGTCGGCGCATCGAGGAGCTGGACGACGCTCGAATAAGTCAACCGTGAACGGCCGCGATGACGATGCTTGGCTCGTGACATCCGCCGGTGCCCTCGCCGTCCAGGCCGCAGACGACAACTTCCGCCGCTGGACGCCTTCCACACCGAGAGTCAGCCCCCGCAGATCGGCCCGGACGTCACCAACTACATTGACGACGACATCGCGCAGGCGCTGGACCGGACTCGCGCCCTCTACCGAATACGCCAGCAGACGATCAGTACAGGAAGTGCGAGCAGACATGTCTGACCATGCCACCACGGGCCGCCCCACGGCCATAGTCATCGGCGCCGGCGCGACGGGGCTCCTCGCGGCTGCCGCACTCGCCGAATTCGCTCAAGTCACCTTGCTGGAACGGGACGTTCTCCCCGACGAGCCCGTGCCGCGTCGCGGCGTTCCCCAGGCTCACCATGCACATCTGGTGTGGAGCGGGGGAGTCAAAGCCTTCGAGGAACTGTTGCCGGACCTGGTCGAGTCGCTCGTCGCCCGTGGCGCACGACTGGTCCGCATCATGGGTGACATGGTGTCCAGAGCTCCCAACGAGGTCTGGTTCCGGCGCTTCGAGAACGTACCCCATCGCAACCTGGTCTGCTCCAGGCCCCTCCTGGACCATGTCCTCACCGACCGCGTCTTGCGCGACACCCGTATACGCCTGCGCGAGGACACCACCGTGCTGGCCCTGCACGGCACGGCGAAGGCCGTCACCGGCGTCCGCGTGAGGAGCGGTGATACCGAAGAGACCCTGCACGCCGACCTCGTCGTCGATGCCTCCGGCCGCGGCACCAGCGCCCCTCGCTGGCTGCGCGACCTCGGTCTGCCCCCGGTCGAGCAGCGCGAGGTCAACGCCGGTGTCGCCTACGCCACCCGCCTCTACAGGGCACCCGGCAGCACCGCCGCCCGGAACTTCCCGCTGGTCAACGTCCAGGCCAACCCGGGCAAGGCGCCCGGGCGGGGCGGCATCATCCTCCCGATCGAAGACGACCGCTGGATCGTCACCCTGGCCGGCACCCGCGGTGGCGAACCGACGGTGGAGAACGACGGCTTCATCGACTTCGCCCTGAGCCTCGGCGACCCCGTCATCGGGGAGCTCCTCAAGAACGCGGAGCCGATCGGCGACGTGAAGACCTCCCGCAGCACGGCCAACACCCGCCGCTACTTCGAGAGAATGAAGGCGTGGCCCGACGGATTCATCGCCCTCGGCGACGCGATCGCCGGGTACAACCCCGTGTACGGACACGGTCTGTCCGTCGCAGCCCAGTGCGCCCTCGCCGTCCGGGACGTCCTGCGCGCACACTCGCTCACGGCACCGGGCACCGCCCGACGGGCGCAGCGTGCGGCCGCCCGTCCCGTCGGCGCGGCCTGGGACCTCGCCGTGGGACAGGACACCTTGTATCCCGGAGCCACCGCGACACCTCCGAACCGCGCGGAAAGACTCCTCGCCCGCTACGTCGACCGCTGCGTGGAGACCGGAGCGTCCAACCCCCGTGCGCTCGGCGCCCTCTTGGACGTCATGAGCCTCCTGAAGCCCCCGACCCGGCTTTTCTCACCGGACATGCTGGTGCCGATGCTGACCGGGCCCAAGAAGGAGCTTCTGACGGAACCCCCACTCACCGAGGCGGAGCGCAGAGCTGCTCTTGGCTGAGTGAGTGCTGTGCCGCCGTTTCATCGCCGCGGACCGGAAGGGCGCCACGGCCCTTCCGGGGGCGTTCGCTGCGCCGGGGGCACGACCCGCGGAGGGACGTCAACCGCCGGGCGGAGTTCTGGATCAATCACCTCAGGCGGCTCCGGGCCCGGTAAGAGACACCCGTCGGCCTCTGCCTCGCGATCCGAGATCGGCCGCCGACGCGGGCGCGCTCGGGACCCCGTCTTGTCCGAAGTCGCGCCCGCAGTCGGCACCGCGTTGTCCGGAGTTGGGCCAGGCGTCCTTGGCCCTGAGAAGGGGGCCAAGGACACGTCAGTGGTTCCTCAGTCGAGACAGAACTCGTTGCCCTCCACGTCCTGCATCACGATGCACGACTCGTTCTCCTCGTCGGCGGCCAGCAAGCGCACGCGCCCCGCGCCTAGCGCGACGAGGCGTGCGCACTCGGCTTCGAGCGTGGCGAGGCGCTCTTCACCAACGAGCCCGGTCGCCACCCGCACGTCGAGATGAATCCGGTTCTTGACGACCTTGCCCTCGGGAACCCGCTGGAAGTACAGCCGTGGGCCGACCCCGGTCGGATCGCTGCATGCGAACCATGCGCCCCGGCCCTCGGCCGGCAGTGAGCTGTTGAAATCGTCCCAGGTGGCGAATCCGTCCGGCGGCGGAGGTGCGACGTATCCCAACACCTCGCACCAGAAACGAGCGACGCGCTCAGGATCCGCGCAGTCGAAGGTGACCTGGAACTGCTTGATCGATGACATCGGTCCACCATAGTGGCGTGTGCACGTGACCGGGCCCCCAGTTCGATCACTGGCTCGGACAAGCAGAGTCGGGCACGCTGCCCACAGTTCGACTCGGTTGGCCTCTCGGATCAGTGACCCAGCCGAAGCCTGCGATCCCCTTCATGTCTGTGTCCCGTTCGCGACGTCGGCTCCCATGGAGCGCAGTTGCTCGCGCATCGCGTCCAGGTCACGGTCCCGAAACACCTCGCTCTTGTGTCCCAACAAGGCTGTCGCGGCGGCGACATGTCCCGGACTTCAGCCTGTCGTGGGCTGTTGTGCGGGTGTTCCGCCCTTCTGGGTGGCGGCCCAGGAGGCGAGCAGGCGCAGGCCCTGTTCCGAGGGTGAGCCGGGTTCGGCGGTGTAGATGGTCAGGGTCAGACCGGGCTCGGCGGCCATCTCCAACCCCTCGTAGGCGAGGGTGAGTTCACCGACCGCCTGGTGGTGGAAGCGCTTCGTGCCGGTGCCGTGGTGGCGGACGTCGTGGGCTCCCCAGCGGGTGCGGAACTCGTCGCTGCGGGTGGACAGCTCCCCGATGAGGTCGTGCAGGTCCTTGTCGTGGGGGTCGCGGCCGGCTTCCGTGCGCAGGATGGCGACGACGACGTCGGCCGCCTGCTCCCAGTCGGGATAGAAGCGGTGCGAGGCGGGATCGAGGAAGTTGAAGCGGGCGAGGTTCGCCTGGTTCGAGGGGACCGCGTAGAGGTCGTCGTAGAAGCCGCGGGCGAGCTGGTTGGCGGCGAGTACGTCCATGCGGCCGTTGCGGACGAAGGCCGGCCCGGCGGTGATGGCGTCGAGGGTCCACTGCAGACTGCGGCGCGGCTGCCACTGCCGGGCGCTGCGGCGGCGGGGCCGGGTGAGGGCGTCGGAGCCGTCGGCGGCCTGGGCCAGATGGAGGAGGTGGGCGCGTTCGGCGTCGTCGAGCATCAGGGCCCGGGCGACGGCTTCGAGGACGGCGGGGGAGACGCCCGCGAGACTGCCGCGCTCCAGCTTGGCGTAGTACTCCACGCTCATGTCGGCGAGGGCGGCGACCTCGCTCCTGCGCAGGCCAGGGACGCGCCGGCGGCTGCCGGACGGCAGTCCCGCCTGCTCGGGAGTGATCTTGGCCCGCCGCGAGGTGAGGAACTCGCGGACCTCTGCTCGGTTGTCCACGATGTCGACGGTACGTCCTGCGCGCGGCCGGAGGGATGTACTGCCGGTACACCCCTTGCCGGTGACTGGCTACCGGCAGCGGGAGCGGGTTACCTGGGTGACGTGGTGCTTTCCGCCAGGTCGTGCAGGTGGGCCGGGCGTGCGGCCCACGCCCGGCCTCCGGTGGGACCCGCCACCGGCCCAGGTCCGCACCCGTCCGCGGCGCCCGCCGGTTCATCCCGGTGCGCGCCCTCGACACGCAGAAGGAATCCCTCTCATGCGCGGAGCAGTGATCCACGCCCCCGGCGACGTTCGTTTCGAGACCCTGGACGACCCGAAGATCCTCCAGCCGACCGACGCCGTCATCCGCACGGCCGTCACCTGTGTCTGCGGCTCCGACCTGTGGCCCTACCGCGGACTGGAGCCGATCGGTGACGCGCATCCGATGGGGCACGAGTACGTCGGCTTCGTCGAGGAGGTCGGATCCGAGGTCACCGCCGTCAAGCCGGGCCAGTTCGTCGTCGGTTCGTTCGCCACCTCCGACAACACCTGCGCGAACTGCCGCAACGGCTTCCAGTCGAACTGCCTGCACCGCGAGTTCATGAGCACGTGCCAGGCGGACTACGTGCGCATCCCGAACGCCCAGGGCACCCTGGTCGCCACCGACGAGGTGCCGTCGGAGCCGTTCTGGCCCGGCCTGCTGGCCGTGTCCGACGTCCTCGGCACCGGCTGGTGGGCCGCCGATGCCGCCGAGGTGAAGCCCGGCTCCACCGCGGTGGTGGTCGGTGACGGCGCGGTCGGCCTGTGCGCCGTGATCGCGGCCAAGGAGATGGGCGCGGAACGCATCATCGCCATGAGCCGCCACGAGTCGCGGCAGAAGCTCGCCCTGGAGTTCGGTGCCACCGACATCGTCAGCGAGCGCGGCGACGACGGCATCGCCCGCGTCAAGGAGCTGACCGGCGGCATCGGAGCCGACAGTGTGCTGGAATGCGTCGGCACCGCGCAGGCCATGCAGCAGGCCCTGCGCACGGCCCGCCCCGGCGGCACCGTCGGCTTCGTGGGCGTCCCCCACGAGGTGGCCGTGGACGGGCAGGAGCTGTTCTTCTCGCACGTCGGCCTGCGCGGCGGCCCCGCCCCCGTACGCCGCTACCTGCCCGACCTGATCGAGCGCGTCCTGAGCGGCCGGATCGCACCGGGCAAGGTCTTCGACCTCACCCTGCCCCTGGACCAGGTCGCCGAGGGTTACCGGGCCATGGACGAGCGCCGCGCCATCAAGACCCTCCTCAAGCCCTGACCCGCCTTCCGTCTCTCAAGCCTGACCTGAGTCCCGCCCCTCACCCGCGCCCCTCAAGTCCTGGCATGCTCCCCACCTCTCACCGGGGCCAGTCCTCAACCGGGGCGGGTCGTCGACCGGCCCGCACCCACCTCCAGGAGTACTCGTCGTGACCACCTACGCCCTCGTCGGCGCCGGTCCCGGACTGGGGCTGTCCTGCGCCCGCCGCTTCGGTGCCGCCGGACACAGTGTCGCGCTGCTGTCCCGCAGCGCCGAACGCCTCGACGACCTCGTCGCCACACTCGCCGAGGACGGGATCAAGGCCCGCGGCTACCGCGCCGACGTCCTCGATCCCGCCTCACTCACCACGGCCCTCGAAACAGCGGCCGAGGACCTCGGGCCCGTGGAGATCCTCCAGTACAGCCCCGTGCCGCGCGCCGATTTCATGAAGCCCGTCCTCGACACCCGGCCAGTCGACCTCGACGACCCGCTGGCCTTCTCGGTCAAGGGGCCGGTGACCTGCGTGAACGCGGTTCTCCCCGGCATGAGGGCACTCGGAAGGGGCACGCTGCTCTTCGTGAACGGCGGCAGCGCGGTACGCCCGCACCCCGACCGTGCCGGCACCTCCATAGCGTTCGCCGGCGAGAGCGCCTACGCGGCGATGCTCCACGAGGCCCTGGCCGGAGAGCACATCCACACCGCACAGTTGATCATCCCCGGCGCCATCCGCCCCGAAGCCGAGCACTCCAGTCCGGACGCCCTGGCCGAGCGGCTGTACGCCCTGCACGCCGAGCGCGACGGTTTCCGGCACTACGCCGAACCGCTGCCCGCCTGACCCCGCGACGGCCCATGCCCTCCGCGTCCCGCCGCCGCGCCCCGCTCAGCGCCGTCCTGGCAGCGGCACCGCTGCCGGTCCTGGCGGCCTGCTCCACCGCCGCCCCCGACGCCCACTCCCCGTCGTCGGCATCCTCCCCGACGGCGGGCCGCCGGGAGGCGTCGGCGCCCACTCCGTCCGGCACTCACAGGAACACCCCAATGCCTACGGACATCCGTGTCACCCTCGACGGCCGACCCGCCGAGGCCACCTTGAACGACAGTCCCGCCGCCCGTGACCTGGTCAACATGCTCCCGCTCACCCTGGAGCTGAAGGACTTCCACGGGACGGAACGGATCGGCCACCCGCCGCGTGAGCTGAACACCGCCGACGCTCCCGAACCGGCCGCGGCCAAGAGCGGAGACCTGGCCTACTACGCCCCCTGGGGCAACCTCGCCCTCTTCTACCGCGACGGCCCCGCCGCCTCCGCCGATCTGCTCGTCCTCGGTCACATCGACACGGACGCCGACCACCTGGCCCGTGCGGAGCGACTCACCATCGAGCCCGCCTCCTGACCGCAGGCCAAACCGAGGTAAATCAACCCGCCAACCGCCTCGGCACCGCGGACGAGATCGCCCAGGCCGTCCTGTGGCTGTGCGGCCCCGGCGGTCGCCTGAGTCGCCCTGCCCGTGGACGGCGATTACGTCGCTCAGTAACACCTCTCAGCACACGAACAGCACAGCGAAAGGACCATCGTGGAGTTCATCAAGCCACAGTCCACCAGCAAGGCACCTGCCGACTGGTTCACCGGAGACGTCTGGTGGGACGTCATCGTCGCCGGCCAGGAACCGTCGAGGATGCGCGCGAATCTCGTCCGCTTCTCACCGGGCGCCCGCACCAACTGGCACGCCCACGCCGTGGGTCAGACCCTGCACGTGGTCTCGGGCATCGCCCTGATCGGCGTCCGCGACGGCACCGTCCTCGAAGCGCACCCCGGCGAGACCGTCAGCTGCCCTCCCGCCGAGGAACACTGGCACGGCGCCGCCCCCGACCGTTTCATGGAGCACATCGCGATGTGGGAGGGCACCGGCGACGGCACGCCGGAGACGGGGTGGGCGGAGCCCGTGACGGACGAGCAGTACAACAGCTCCCGCACACGGAGCGAGTGAACGTCCGCCCGCGCGAGTGGACTTCAGGGTCGGCCCGGCCTCCGGCCTGATCGGTCATGGAGGCCGGGCCGCATTCGGGGCGGAGGCGGGCGCCATGGTGGCTCGGCCTCGACGTGGGGCCGAGCAGGGCGTTCCCCTACGGGCGTCGGCGACCAAGTGACCCGGTGACCTGCGCCCGCCGTGCCGGCTGGAGACGGCCGACAGTCCAACGGGCGCCTGCGCTTCGCCGGTTGGCGGGCAACCGCGCCGGACGTCAGCGGCACGACGTATCAGCGGGCGCTCCTGCGAACGCCGGCTGATACACCGGCGGGTCGTGCTGTGCCTGGCGTGCCCGGCCTGTCAGCCCAGGAGCTTCACGGCCTGGTAGTACGTCCACGCGGTGCTGTCGCAGGTGGTCTTCGTGGCGCCGGTGTAGCGGGCGCACACCCGCTTGAGGTCCTCGTAGAGGGCACTGTCGAGGCGGGGCTTGTTCGCGGTGAACGTCCCGGCCGCCTTGTAGTTGCGGTAGCCGAAGTCGTGCCGTGCGCACGAGGTGCTGAAGGGGAAGCCGAGGGGGTTGTCCGGCGAGCTGGAACAGTAGTCGGTGGACCAGTCGAACCCGTAGGCGGTCCACGTCGACTGATTGGCTCGGGCCGCGGTCCAGGCGCTGTAGCTCGACGCACTGGTCTGCGTCCAGCTCGCGAGTACCTGCGTCTTGTCGGCGGGCGCGGCTTCCGCGGTTGCGGCGCCGGCGATGACGGTGGTGACGGCCAGCGCCGAGGCGGCGAGTCCGGTGGCGAGTCTGCGGTGCATTCCCACACCTCCACGAGGCTGCGGTCCGCCTCTCGGACCGCAGGTTCATGTCAAGATGATGTGCGTCCCGGGCACCCCTTCACACCTCTGGCGCCCCAAAGGTTCGTGAACTCCACTCGGAATCAAGGAGTCGACGAGCATGTGTGCACGGACGACCTCACCGGAAAGGGGCAACTCACCCCAACTGGCCGTAGGAGCAGCGGTGTTGACGCCCATCCCGTATGCCTGGATGTCGCCGCGACTGACCGCACGGAGCACCTGGCCCATCCTGGCGAGCGGAGGGCGGAGCCGGCCCCTGTCGCGAAGAGGGCAGCGAGGCAAGAAGAACCGGCGTCTGGGCCCGGGCTGTCGGACCGCTGTCACGGCGGTATCGCGTCGATCACCTCTCGCACGCTCCGCAACGCGGACCCGAGTGCCTGCCGAGGCGGTGTGGCGAGCGCCAGCCGGATGGCCCGGGGGCGCAAGGGCCCGGTCGCGAAGGCATCCGCGGTGGACACGAGGACACCCGCGTCGGCGAGCAGTGCCGCGACCTGGTCCGGGCGTTGATGCGGTTCCAGGCCGAGCCAGACCATGTACGAGACCGGATGGGCCGTCAGACGCAGCCCCGCGAACGCCATACGGGCGATGCCCTGACGGACGGCCGCGTCGCGTCGCCGCTCCTCCTCCCAGCGCGCGACCGTGCCGTCCGCCAGCCACCCGGTGGCGAGCGCGGTGATGAGACCCGGAGCGCCCCAAGCCGCCAGACGGAGGCTCCTGGTGACGGGCTCCAGGCAGCGGTCGGGCAGCACCGCGAAGCCGAAACGCAGACCCGCGGCGGCGTTCTTGGACAGTCCCGCCACGTAGCAGGTGCGTTCGGGCGCGAGGGCCTGCAAGGGAGGAGGCGGTGCCGACTCGAGGAAGGCGTACGTCCCGTCCTCCACGATCAGGCAGTCGTGGACGCGGGCGATGGCGACCAGGCGGTCGCGGCGTTCGGGGTCGAGGACCCAGCCGAGGGGATTGTGCAGCGTGGGGATCGCGTAGACCGCGCGGACGGGGCGCGTACGGCACAGTCGGTCGAGCGCGGCGAGGTCGGGGCCCTCCTCCGTGACGGGCACCGGAGCCAAGTCCAGCCGGTGGTCGGCGGCCAGCAGCTTGATGCCGGGATAGCTGAGGGCGTCGACGGCCAGCACGTCACCGGGTCTGGTCAGGGAGCGGAGCACGCAGTCGAGCGCCTGCTGGGTGCCGCTCGTGAGCAGAACATTGGCGGGCGGCACATCGATGCCGCGTCCGAGCAGATAGGTGGCCACCACCGCCCGTTCGTCCTGGCGCCCACCGGGCGGGTCCTGCCGGAGCAGCGCCTCCAGCTCACCCGAGACGGACAGTGCTCGCAGTGCCTTCCGCAGGGCGCCGGCCTGGTCCTCACCCAGTGGCTGGTTGAAGGACAGGTCCGCGACACGCGGCACCGGCAGCGCACGCGACGGTTCCAGACCGTCGTAGTGCGACTGTGTCCGCACGAACGTCCCCCGTCCCGGTTCGCCCACCACCAGGCCCAGGGCGGCCAGTTCGGCGTAGACCCGGGTGGCGGTGGCCAGTGCGATCCGCCGCTCGCGGGCGAGAGCGCGGTGAGTCGGAAGCCGGGTGCCCGGTGGATACCCACCGGACCTGATCGAGGCGGCGAACTCGTCGACGATCGCCTTGTAGGACGGTGGCCGCATCTGGCTCCCGCATCCGTCTGTATCCAGGACGATAAGTGGAGCGTCCCAGGTTACGGCTCCTAGCCTCGACGCGTCCCGGCCCAGGCGGAACGGAGCAGCGGCATGACCGTGCACATCGACCGGAACGGCCCCGTCGTCACCCTCACCATCGACAGGGAACGCAAGCTCAACGCCCTCGACTACCCGACGATCGATGCGCTCCTCGCGACGCTCGACCGCCTCGACTCCGACAGCACCGTGCGGGCGATCGTCCTGACCGGCGCGGGACGCCGGGCGTTCAGCGCGGGCGCGGACATCCCGTCCCTGGCGGCGAGCATCGCCGGCGGCCCTGAGCGCGCACTCCGCGAGGTCGTCCGACGAGGGCACGCACTGACCCGCCGGATCGAGGAGTTCCCCAAACCCGTGATCGTCGCCGTCAACGGCCTCGCCTACGGCGCGGGGTGCGAGATCACCGAGGCTGCTCCGCTGGCCATCGCGGCCGAGCACGCCATGTTCGGCAAGCCCGAGATCTCCCTGGGATTTCCGCCGCCCTTCGGGGGTTCCCAGAGGTTGCCGCGGCACGTCGGCCGCAAGCGCGGCCTCGAGATGATCGTGACCGGTGACCCGATCCCGGCCGCGCGTGCCGAGGAGATCGGGCTCGTCAACGCCGTCGTACCGGCCGACGAACTCCTGGCGCGGGCACACCACTTGGCCGACCGGATCGTCCGGCACGCGCCTACGGCCGTGGCGGCCTGTCTGCGAGCGGTCACCCGCGGCATCAACCTCCCCATCGACGAAGGACTCGCGATCGAGGCCGCCTCCTTCGCCGCGACCGTGCCGTCCGAGGGCGTACGGACCGGGCTGCGGCGCTTCCTCGACCGCACGGCTGCGCGGTGATCCCCTGACGGGCCGTGACACCATGGCCTCAACGCGGCCTTCCCGGCTTCGGCGCCGAACTTTCGAAGCCGACGGGGGACGTCCGAGCGGGGGACGGGCTTTCATACGTTCGGGTCACGGAAGGATCAACCGGCTGTGTGGCGGATGGCCGAGTCCTACTCTGGCGTGTCGGCGTTGGCCTTCTGTGTGTCCGTCTGTCCGTGTGTTCGTTTTTTCGGGAGCGGCCTGTGGCCGAGTCGGCTGCGGCCGCTGAGCGGTCCGTGTTCGGGGATTTCGTCGAGCATGCCCTGAGCCACGCCGAGACGGCGCGTGGCTTCCACAACCGCAATGTCCGGGTGCCACTGACGGAAGCGATGGCGCGCTGCGTCGGCAGCGAGGCCGGAGTGCCGGTGACGGTACGGCGCCGGCTGCCTGATCCTTCCCCGGTGGTTGTCAGGACGTGGCACGACGAGTCCGCGATCCTGGATGCGTTGCAGGGAGCGTTGCCGGGCGTACCGCGGTGTCTGGGCAAAGCCGGTGACGTGTCCGTGCACAGTTTCGTGGAGGGCGTACCGCTCTCCAGTGTCTGCGTGAACGGCAGGCCGGTCGATGCGCGGCTCGTCGACGCGTTGGCGGAGCTGCTGGTGCAGATGGTGCGGGTTCGCCGGGAGGCCTTGCCGGCGCTGCCTCCGGACTGGCCCGACAACAAGGACAGTCGCGGTTTTCTGCGCACTCTGGCTCTGCGGACCGAACAGCAGGTGCGGAGCCCCAACTGGGCTCGATTCGGCGGTCTGTTCGCGGCCCTGGGCGTCCCGGAGGACGCGATGACCGCGTTCGCGCGCCGCGTTCCGCCGATGGCCCGTCGGCCGTTCAGTCTGCTCCACACCGACGTGCACCGTGACAACGTGATCTGCTCCCCACAGGGTGAACCGCCCCTGGTCTGCGTCGACTGGGAGTTGGCCACCTACGGGGATCCGCTGCACGACCTGGCCACGCACCTGGTGCGGATGCGCTACCCGGACCACCAGTGGGAAGCGATCAAGGACGCCTGGTACAGGGCGATGCGGCGGGTCAGGCCGGCGGCGACCACCGGAGTGGAGAGCGACCTGCGCCATTACGTCGCCTTCGAGCGCGCGCAGTCCGTCTACCCCGACGTGATCCGGGCGGCGATCTCGCTGGGCACGGAACGAAGTCCCAGGGACCTGGACGGTGCGGCGGTCGCGGTGCGGCAGGCGCTGGAAGCGGCGTGCGGGCCCCTCAAGCTGGGCCGTATTCCGGGCCTTGGCGAGATCCGGAGCGTCCTGCGCCGCTGGCACGCGGGTCAGCCCGGCCGTCGGGACCGGTCCGGTTCGGCCGTGTCCGTGCAGTACGTTCGGCCCGGCGAACTCAGTGAAGAGAGCGTGGCCGAGGCGCTGGCCGCCGAAGGCGCGGCGCGCGCTCACCAGGTGTTCCGGGGCACCGGGCACCTGAACACGGTGGTGACGGTGAGCGGCATCCCGAAGCCGCTCGTCGTGCGCCGCAGACTGCCCTCGGCCGACAGTCGCAGAGAGCCGTGCTACTTCCACGAGCACCAAATCCTTGAGTCGATCGAGGTGCTGGGCGGCGCGGTGCGGGCGCCGCGGGTCCTCGCCCGCGGAGTCAGCGAGGGCTGTGAGCCGTTCGAAGTGCACTCCTACGCGGCGCCCTGCCCGGACCCCGGGAAGGCGCCCGAGCCGCCGAGCCACCCGGTGAACGGCCTGCGCCTGAGCGAGGCGGACGACCTGGTCGACCAGCTCTGCGCCCTGACCGCGATCGACGCCGCGACACTGGATGCCACCGTCGGCGACGGCACCTTCTACGCCTGGCTGAGTGACCGGCTGGTGGAACTCGTCGGCGGGCTCCCCGCGCGGACCAGACAACTGGCCGAAGTACTGGGGCTACCCGACGCGGGCCGCCTGAAGTCCATTCTCTCCGGCCGGACGGTCAGCCCTCGCAAGAGTGCCTTGCTGCACGGTGACCTCAACCCGTGGAACCTCGTGCGGGACGGGAGCGGCCGCGGCCTGGTCATCATCGACTGGGAGATGGCCATGGTCGGCGACCCCCTGTACGACCTGGTGCGGCACCTGCATCTGACCCCGCACAGCGCGGAGGTCAAGGAGCGGATGTTCCGGCGGTGGGCGGGCAAACTGGCACCGCGGTACACCCACCACTGGGAGCAGGACGTGCACACCTACCGGTGGATCGAGATCGTCCGGTCCGCATACGTCGACCTCGACCGTCTGGTCACCGGCGAGGGCACGGACATGCCCAACGTACGCCGTGCCGTGGACTCCTACGCGATGACGCTGGCCGCGGCGCAGGCGTCCCTCGGCCTGAGCGGCACCCGCACGGTCGACCCGCATCTCCACCTGGCGCTTCCGCGAGGCGAGCACACGACGCGGCCACCCGGGAGGTAGGCGCCGGGGCCGCCCGCTGACCATCGTGCTCTCGAGCAGTGCTACGACCCCGCACGCGGCACGCTGGTGACGCGCGCTACGAGAAGCCCCAGGGTCGGACGACAGCGGGCGCCCGGATGGCAATGGTCGCGCAGGCTTCGACGAACGACAGTAGGCACGAGTACCTGGACAGTCAGCGTCGGCCATGCGCCAGCCGTACCGATGGCTCGTTGCCGCCTGGGCGAGGGAGTCGAGACGCCGGCCCCGATCGCCCACCCACCTGGTTGCGGCCCTCGCCGCCGCCCGCTCCCACGCGCCCTCACTGGAGGGCGCCGCTACGCCTGCCCTCGTCGAGCAGTGCCTCCACGAGGGCGGACTTCGCTCCTGGCGCCACCAGCCAGAGGGGTGCCGAGGAGCGGTGTCTGAAGATCTCGATACGGTGGGCGGCTATGAGGAGACCTACTATCGCCGTCTGCTGCACCCCGGTGACCTCAGCCCATGTCACGGAGTCACGGACCCGCCCGAGACGGCCGGTGACCGCAACGCCGTCCGCACACAGGTAGCACCTGTTCACACCGAGCCGGGCGGTCAGCAGCCGCCACGCGAACTTCAGGGCGTACACCACGGCGACCACCACTGTCGCGACAGCGGCATTGCCGTCCACCGCAGCCGGGTTGACCACGGTGATGACGATCAGAGCGATCCACATGAGAAGCAGGCATCCCCGCAGCACCTGCATCATGGCGCCCATCGCCGGGTTGATGACGGCGTAGTCGCCGCGGAGGTCACCGAGTCCTAATCCAGCCGTTCTGTCCCGCACTGACGCCCCCGTTGGTCAAGTCCGAATCCGCGAGCATGGCATGCCCGTGCCAGCCCAGGCATACCCGCGCCGCCGGTGCGCCGAACGGGAATGCCACGTACCGTTGTTGGCATCCCGGAACACCCGAGCGACCAGGTCGCTCGCCCACCTCCCCGCCTGCCGTCGAGAGAGTGACCCGGCAGTGCACGAGCGGGAAGCGCGGGCAGTCGACAGGCATCGCTCGTCACGAGCACGGCCTCCGTCAGCCAGGCGCCAAGACGGCTGACCGATCCGCCGCGCGCCAGGTGCCACGGCAGCCCCCCGGCGAACTGACATCGCGGCCTCGACACGACAGCGCAGGCGCACAGTCATGCCTCAGCTGAGCGGCCCGCCTAAGATTCATTGCGACAATGCCCCTCGCGCACCGGCAGGAGTGTGCACCGCTGGAGAAGCGAAGGCCCCCACGTGACCGGTCCCGCGAAAGCGCCCTGTCCGAGACGCTGACAGGACACGGCACTGCCCGCCTTCCTGGCGGGGGAGCCGCTGCCACCGACCTGACCAGGACGCCACCGCCGGGCCCCTCGCTGCGGGTCTGACCCGGCCACCCACCGCTGGGCCGCTCCCCGCAGTCCAGGAAGAGAGGAAGCCCCCATGAGTCGGATCTTCGTGACCGGTTCCGCCGACGGTCTCGGCCTCGCGGCGGCCACCACACTTCTGGAGCAAGGGCATGACGTCGTCGTGCACGCCCGGAACGAGCAGCGCGCCGCGGACCTCGGCGGACTGGTCGCCGGCGCCCGGATCGTCGTCGGTGACCTGAGCGATCGTGACGCCGTACGACGCATCGCCGCGGAGCTGAACGACGCCGACCCGCTGGACGCCGTCATCCACAACGCCGGGGTCTGGAGCGGACGTCCGGTCATGCCCGTGAACGTCATCGCCCCCTACCTCCTCACGGCCCTGCTGGAGGCGCCACGTCGGCTGGTGTACTTGAGCAGCGGCTCGCACCTCAGCGGGACTCCCGTGCTCGACGGGGTGGACTGGCTCGGGGTGAGCCCGGGCTCGTACGCCGACAGCAAGCTGTACGTCACCACGCTGGCCGCCGCGGTGGCCCGCCTGCGCCCAGGCGTGCTGAGCAACGCGGTCGACCCGGGCTGGGTGCCGACGAAGATGGGCGGCCCGGGAGCCCCGGACGACCTGGAGCTGGGCCATCGGACGCAGGAGTGGCTCGCCGTCAGTGACGACCCGCAGGCCCTGACGACCGGCGGGTACTGGTACCACCAGGAGCTGACGCAGCCTCACCAGGCCGTGCACGACGAGGCGTTCCAGGACCGCCTCCTGCGGACGCTGGCCGAGGAGACGGGCGTGACCCTCTGAGCGGTGCGGAACCTGCGTACCGGGCGATCCAATAGCGAGGCAGGTGGCAGGCACGGTGGTGTCCGAGGTCTCCCGGCGCCAACCCGCTTCACCTCAACGTGGGTTGACCGACATGTCCGCGCGCGCAAGCACCACCGCTCGTCCAGCGGCCTACGCGGTGCAGCCGTAGCCGTAGCCGTAGCCGTCCCGCGTACGCGGTGAGACAGCCTCCGTGTTCGATCACTCGGCCCGCCGCACGGTGCCCAGTTCCGCGGCGATGCCGTCCAGCAATGTCTCCAGAACCACCGGGTAGGCGCTGTGCGGCATGCGGGCCGCGAGGAGGTTCGCGGTCGCGGCGATGTTGGGGTGCGACGCGGCCGGCAGCCGGGCGTAGATCGACCCCCACATGTGCTCGTCGGTGATGCGGGCCTCGGCCGGAAGCGCGAGCGACCCCGCGTCCAGCGCGGCGAAGGCCAGGGCCAGGTCGATGAACGCGTGGTAGAAGCGGACCGCGGAGGCATCCGGCAGGCCCGCGCCCCGCAGCAGACCGAGAATCGCCTCGTCCACCGCGATCTCGCGCGGGCGCCCGCTCACCCGGCTGGCGGTGAGGACGGCCGCCTGCGGATGGGCGAGGTAGGACGAGTGCAGGGCCCGGCCGAGGGAGCGCAGGTCCGCCCGCCAGTCACCGACCGCCGACCATCCGTCCAGAGCCCGGCCCATCAGCTCGTTTCCGATGGCCCGCGCCAGATCGTCCATCCCGGCGAAGTAGCGGTACAGGGTGCTCGGGTCCGCGCCCAGCGCCGTGCCCAGCCGCCGGGCGGTCAGCCCCCCGTGGCCGTGTTCGTGCAGCAGACGCAGCGCCGTCTGCACGATCAGGGCCTCGGAGAGCACCGCCCCCTGCCGGGTCGGCCTGCGCCTGCGCCGTGCCTCCTCGGGCACCACCTTCTTCGGCATACGCCGCCCTCTCCGTCGCCAGGCTGTCACCGCCGTGGTCCTTATGCCAACACGGTTGACCTTACAACTCGGGGTGCTGTTGCATCGGGGCACCTCGGAGGCAGCAGCCTCCCGCACGAAAGGTCTCTGTCATGAGAGTGCTTCTGGTCGGCGCGGGCGGTGTCGGCGGCGCCGTCACCCGGATCGTGGCGCGCAGGGAGTTCCTGACCCACATGGTCGTGGCCGACTACGATCCCTCCCGCGCGCAGGCGGCCGTCGACGCGCTGCCGGAGCGGGAGGACCGGTTCAGCGTCCTGCGCCTGGACGCCTCCGACGAGACGGCGGTGCGGCACGCACTGCGCGAGCACCGATGCGACGTCCTGCTCAACGCCACCGACCCGCGCTTCGTGATGCCGCTGTTCCGGGCGGCTCTCGCGGAGGGCGCGCACTACGTGGACATGGCGATGTCGCTGTCCGCTCCGCACGCCTCGCGACCGTACGAGGAGTGCGGTGTGAAACTCGGCGACGCGCAGTTCGACCTGGCCGGGCCCTGGGAGGCGTC
This sequence comes from Streptomyces sp. NPDC054842, assembly GCF_053611025.1. NCBI lineage: Bacteria > Bacillati > Actinomycetota > Actinomycetes > Kitasatosporales > Streptomycetaceae > Streptomyces > Streptomyces sp. NPDC054842. The sequence continues at coordinate 985 of NZ_JBSGZN010000054.1, read as the reverse complement.
GGGGCGTCTCGCTCTGGTGGGCATGGGCGTCGAGCCCGGCCTGTCCGACGTCTTCGCCCGGCACGCGGCGGACGAACTGTTCGACGAGATCGAGGAGATCGGCGTCCGTGACGGTGCCAACCTGACCGTCGAGGGGTATGAGTTCGCGCCGTCCTTCAGCATCTGGACCACCATCGAGGAGTGTCTGAACCCGCCGGTCGTCTTTGAGAAGGAGCGCGGCTGGTTCACCACCGCGCCCTTCAGCGAGCCGGAGGTCTTCGAGTTCCCCGAGGGGATCGGGCCCGTCGAGTGCGTGAACGTGGAGCACGAGGAGGTGCTGCTGATCCCGCGCTGGGTGGACGCGCGCCGCGTCACCTTCAAGTACGGCCTCGGGGACGACTTCATCGCCCGGCTCAAGACGCTGCACGAGCTGGGCCTGGACTCGACCGCCAAGGTCACCGTGCCCGGCGAGGACGGGCCGGTGCGCGTCTCGCCGCGTGACGTGGTCGCCGCGTGCCTCCCCGACCCCGCCACCCTCGGGGACCGGATGACCGGCAAGACCTGCGCGGGCACCTGGGTCACCGGTACGAAGGACGGCGAACGGCGGGAGGTGTACCTCTACCACGTCGTCGACAACCAGTGGTCCATGCGGGAGTACGGCTCCCAGGCCGTCGTCTGGCAGACGGCCGTCAATCCGGTCGTCGCCCTCGAACTGATCGCCACCGGCGCCTGGTCCGGTGCGGGCATCCTCGGCCCCGAGGCCTTCCCCGCGCGCCCGTTCCTCGACCTCCTCACCGACTACGGCTCACCCTGGGGCATGCGCGAGGAGGCATGACCCCTACGGTCCGACCCACCGGCGAGCGGCGAGGGCAGTCGTACGGCGGTGGGGCACGTAGCCCGTGCGACCGGCGCTCGGGCGGGCGTCCTCGGGGCCTGGCGGAATCCGCTCCGTATGCGGAGATCCGCGATCACGGTGAACGGCGGTGTGCCGGGCGGCCTTAACAGC